>NZ_JBDKXK010000110.1:0-9600 GCF_039710735.1 Cupriavidus sp. DL-D2
CTTAACGACATGTTATGCCCTACACACAAAATTCCTGACAGGCCCCAGCAATGCAAATTGCCACAAGTCGGCAAGCAGAGCCTCCAGCCCTCTCCCCCACCCCTCTCCCACTTCATGGGAGAGGGGAGCGCATAGCAAACGGTGTCGGCAATATGCCGCACCGCCACATGCCCCCACCCCCAACATTCGGCTATCCTCGCAACTCAGTTCCAGACGAGGAAAAACAGCAATGAAAGCCGCCCGTCCCATGCATACCTTCGCCCGCGCCGCCCTGGTTGCGTGCCTTGCCACTGCCCCTTTCCCGGCCAACGCCGCCGGCGCCGATAAATTCACCGTAGCCGGATTGGAGAAGCCCGCCACGGTGCTCGTGGATCGCTGGGGGGTGCCGCATATCTACGCCAACACGCTGTATGACGCCTTCTACGTGCAGGGCTTCATGGCGGCGCGCGATCGGCTCTGGCAGATCGATCTGTGGCGCAAGCGGGGGCTCGGCGAGATGGCCAAGGACTTCGGGCCGGCCTATGTCGAAGGTGATCGCATGGCGCGCGCAGTGCTGTTTCGCGGGGACATGTATCGCGAATGGCTGGCGTATGGCTCCGACGCGAAGCGCGTGGCCGAGGCATTTGTCGCGGGTGTGAATGCCTATGTGGCGCAGGTCGAGGCACGCCCCGAGTTGCTGCCGCCCGAGTTCAAGGCGCTCAACTACAAGCCGTCGCGCTGGCGTGCCGAGGATATCGTGCGCATCCGCCATCACGGCCTGACGCTCAATTTCACAGGCGAGATCGATCGCGCGCAGCTCTTCTGCTACGCGAAGCCGAATGCGGTGCGTGCCGACTGGGTGCGCCGCGAACTGGATCCACCCGTCGAGCCGAAGGTGCCGGAGGGACTCGACACCTGCAACATTCCCGTGGCCGAATTGCGCAAGGCGTATGACCTCGCCACTGCCGCGCCGCGCTTCCCCAAGGAGTGGTGGTCGCAGCCTGTGGCCAAGGCCGAGAACATTCCGGTGAATGCGTTGTACGCCACGCTCGATGCATCGAGCGACACCGCACGCAGCCTGGGTTCGAACAACTGGGTGATTTCGGGTAACCGCACCACCACTGGTCGGCCGATTCTCGCCAACGATCCGCACCGCGCGCATGGCGCGCCGAGCCTGCGCTACATCAGCCATCTGAATGCGCCGGGTCTATCCGTGATCGGCGCGGGCGAGCCGTTCCTGCCTGGCATTTCGATTGGCCACAATGGGACCATCGCCTTCGGCCTGACACGGTTCTACATGGATCAGGAAGATCTCTATATCTACGAGACCAATCCTGCGCAGCCGCACGAGTATCGCTACAAAGGCCGCTGGGAGCCGATGGAAACCGTCACCGAGCAGATTGCCGTGAAGGGTGAGGCCACGCCGCGCAAGGTGTCGATCGACTACACGCGCCACGGGCCGGTGCTCTACGCCGATGGCAAGACCAATCGCGCGTACGCCCTGCGCGCGGCGTGGCTTGACCTCGGCATGGCGCCGTACTTCGGTTCGATGGATTACATGCGCGCGCAAAGCTGGGACCAGTTCCGCGCGGCGATGAATCGCTGGGGTGCACCGGGCGAGAACCAGGTCTATGCAGACCGCTCCGGCAACATCGGCTGGATTCCGGGCGGCCTCACGGTCAATCGTCCGAACTGGGATGGTCTGATGCCGGTGCCCGGCGATGGCCGCTACGAGTGGGCCGGCTATCGCAATATGGACGAACTGCCGTGGGCGTTCAACCCTGCGCCGGGTTATGTAGTGACGGCCAACGAGAACAATATCCCGGCCAACCATCCTGCCGCGAAGATCGGCGTGGGCTACGAGTGGAGCGACAGCTCGCGCGCGCGCCGATTGAAGTCGGTGGTCGGCGCCAATCCGCGCAGTTCGCTGGAAGACTCGATGGCGTGGCAGAACGATACGGTATCGCTGCCCGCGCAACGTGTGGTGGCACTGCTCAAGCCGTTGAACAGCAGCGATGCGCAGGTGCAACGCGGTCTCGATCTGCTGCGCAATTGGGATGGCAACGAACGCGCGGACAGCGCGGCCGCGGCGTTGTTCGAAGTCTGGTTCAGCAAACACTTGCGAACTGCCGTGGTGCGTGCGGCGTTGCCGCCGGAAGCGGCGCGCCTCGTTGGTGCAGGCGACGCCAGCCGCGTGATCGCGGTGCTGGAGCGCCCCGACACGTGGATGACAGTGGAGAAACGTAACGAGGTGATGACGTCCACGCTGAAAGTGGCGATGGGCGATATCGAGAAGAAACTCGGCACCGATACGAAGACGTGGCAATGGGGCAAGCTGCACACCGCCGTGTTCAACCATCCGCTCAATGCCATCCTCGACCAGAATGCGCGCGCGCAGTATGACGTGAACGCAGGCCCGATCGGCGGATCGTCATTTACGCCGATGAACACGAGCTATCGCAACAGCGATTTCCAGCTGACGGCGGGGGCATCGTTCCGCATGGTGCTCGATGTTGGTAACTGGGACGCGTCACGCGCGATCAACACGCCGGGGCAGTCGGGCAATCCGGCGAGTCCGCATTATCGGGATCTGGCGCCGCTGTGGGCCAAGGGGGAATATTTCCCGCTGGTTTACACAAGGAAGGCGGTGGAGAAGGAGAGTAAGGAGCGGGTGGAGTTGGTGCCGCAGTAACTTACCTCTCCCGCTTGGTTTGCTCCCCTCTCCCGCGCGCGGGAGAGGGGTTGGGGGAGAGGGCAAGAGGTTCTGCTTGCCGACTTATCGCAATCTGAACTGCCGGGGCCCGACCCCCCCCCCCCACCCCCCCGGGGGGGCGGGGGGGACCCCCCCCGAGGTTCTGCTTGCCGACTTATCGCAATCTGAACTGCCGGCCCTCTCCCCCGCCCCTCTCCCACTTCGCGGGAGAGGGGAGAAAGACAGCGGTGTTGGAGATAGCCCTACAACGCCATCTCCAACACCCGCGCCACGTGCACCGCCTCTCTCCCGGCCCCATCATGAATCTGATGGCGACAGCTCGTCCCATCCGCCACCACCAGCGTCTGCGCATCCGCTTTCCGCACCGCAGGCAACAGCGACAACTCGCCCATCCGCATCGACACCTCATGGTGCTCAGCCTCATAACCAAAGCTGCCCGCCATGCCGCAGCAAGACGATTCGATCAGCGAGGTCTTGAGGTCCGGAATCCAGCCGAGCACCTGTTCCACCGGACGTACCGCATCGAAAGCCTTTTGATGGCAATGACCATGCAGCAGCGCCTGCGCATGGCCGATAGGTTTCAGCGTTGGCTCGAAGCGTCCCGCTGCGCGTTCGCGGACCAGGAATTCCTCGAAGAGGAACGCGTTGTCCGCAAGCTGCCGCGCGGCGTCTCCGTAACCGTATTGCAGGAACTCGTCGCGCATCGACAGCAGGCATGAGGGCTCCAGTCCCACCACCGCTACGCCGCGCGAGACGAACGGCAGCAGCGCATCGAGCGCGCGCTTTGCCTCGGTCTTTGCTTCATCGACAAGTCCTGCGGCCAGGAACGTGCGGCCGCAACAGAGCGGTCGCTCGCCCGGTACACCGGAGAGGTGCACGGTGTAGCCCGCAGCTTCCAGCACGCGCTGCGCGGCGCGGGCGTTCTCGGGTTCCATGTGGTTGTTGAAGGTGTCGACGAACAGCACCACTTCCTTGCCGCCGGTAGTGGGCGCCACATAGTTCTCGCCCAGAAAAGCCGATTGCCAGCGCGGCAGCGAACGTTTTGCCGAGATGCCCAGCATGCGCTCGCCAAGTTGCGCGAGGCCCGGCACGCTATCGCGCAGATTGAACAGCCACGGCATGCGGCTGGCGACTCCCGCATAGCGCGGCAGGAAGGCGACGAGCCGGTCGCGCATGCGCAGTTTGCCCGCGCGTGCGTTGGCGGCGCGCACTTCGATCTTCATCTTGGCCATGTCGATGCCAGTGGGGCAATCGCGTTTGCAGCCCTTGCACGACACGCACAGATCCATCGTCTCCTTCACGGCGGGATCGAGCAGTCCTTCATTGCCCAACTGGCCCGACAGCGCAAGTCGCAGCGTGTTGGCACGGCCGCGCGTCAGATGCTGCTCGTCGCGCGTGACGCGATAGCTCGGACACATCGTGCCGGCGTCGAACTTGCGGCAGTGGCCGTTGTTGTTGCACATCTCCACCGCAGCGGCCAGTCCGCGTGCAGGATCGCGCCCTGTGCCCGGTGCGCTTTCTTCCTCGGTCACCGGATCGCGCGTCACGTTCCACGCCGACCAGTCGAGCGCAGGTGTAATCGGCTTCACTGTATAGCTTGGCGGAAAGCGGAACAGCGCGGTCTCGTCCATCTTCGGCGTGCGCACGATCTTGCCCGGATTGCAGCGATTGTCGGGATCGAACAGCGCCTTCACTTCGGCAAATGCATTGGCGAGCGATGGCCCGAACTGCCACGCCACCCATTCGCCACGGCACAGTCCATCGCCATGCTCGCCCGAGTACGCGCCCTTGTACTCGCGCACCATTGCTGCGGCTTCCTCGGCAATGGCGCGCATCTTGCCCGCGCCGTCGCGCCGCATGTCGAGGATGGGGCGCACGTGCAGTGTGCCCACGCTCGCATGCGCGTACCACGTGCCACGCGTCCCGTGCTTGTGGAATACCTCGGTCAGGCGCGACGTGTACTCGGCCAGATGTTCGAGCGGCACCGCGCAATCTTCGATAAAGGACACCGGCTTGCCGTCGCCCTTCATGCTCATCATGATGTTCAGGCCGGACTTGCGCACTTCCCACAGCGCCTTCTGCGGACCGGCATCAGGCATCTCCACCACAGAGCCGGGCAGGCCGAGATCGGCCATCAACTCAACCAGTTGCTGCAAGCCGCGCAGCGTGGCGTCGCGGTCCTCGCCGGCAAACTCGACGAGCAGGATCGCATCGGGTTCGCCAACCAGTGCGCGGTCGATGACGGGACGGAAGGCCGGATTGTTGCGCGCGAGATCGATCATCGTGCGGTCCACCAGTTCCACGGCCGCGGGCTTGAGCGCGACGATATGGCGCGTCATGTCCATCGACTGGTAGAACGTGGGGAAATTCACCACGCCAAGCGTCTTGTGCGTGGGCAGCGGTGCAAGCTGCAGCGTGATCTGGCGGAAGTAGGCCAGCGTGCCTTCTGAACCGACCAGCAGGTGCGCAAGATTGACGCTGCCGTCAGTGGTGTAGGGACGTTCGTTCTGCGGCGCAAACAGGTCGAGGTTGTAGCCACCTACGCGTCGCAGCACCTTGGGGTACATCTGCGCGATGGCTTCGCGCTCGCGTTCGGCGATGCGCCGCACGCCATCGGCAATCGCACGATGCGGAGCGGTGTCCGCTGGCCAGTTCGCATCGAAGCGCACTTCCTCGCCGCTGGCGAGAATCGCATCGATGCCCAGCACGTTGTGAACCATGTTGCCGTACTGGATGGAGCGCGATCCGCACGAGTTGTTGCCGGTCATGCCACCGATCGTGCATTGCGCGGCGGTGGAGACATCCACCGGAAACCACAGCCCATGCGGCTTGAGCCACGCGTTCAGGTGATCGAGCACGATGCCGGGCTGCACGGTGACCGTGCGCGCCACGGGATCGAACTCCACAACCTGATTCAGGAACTTGCTGTTGTCGATGACCAGTGCTTCGCCAATGGTCTGGCCGCACTGGCTGGTGCCGCCGCCGCGTGGCAGCAGGGGTGCCTTGAAGTCGCGTGCGATATCGAGTGCAAGTCTTGCATCGGCTTCGTCGCGCGGCACCACCACGCCAATCGGCATGATCTGGTAGATCGACGCATCGGTGGCATAGCGGCCACGGCTCGCGCGATCGAACAGCACCTCGCCGCGCATCTCGGCGGCAAGGCGGCGATACAGCGGCGATTGCAGATCGGGCGCGGACGCTGCGCCGGGCATGAAGCGAAGCGGTTGCACGCCGGGTGGCGTGGGGGTAACGGGCAGTGCCATGGGCAGGGATGTCTCCGGGTTGCGAGTACTCGGACACGTCGCCATGGCGTTGCACGCGCGGCTGCGCGTGACGCGTTCAGGCGGCGGCGTCCTGTACGCGTCCTAGTTCGGCAATCAGTGCGTCGTGCTTGTGCTGCAAATGCGCGCGCAAGATCTCGCGCAGCGCGGCGCTGTCCCGCTTCGACAACGCATCGAGCATGGCCCCGTGCTCCTGCACGGCCAGGTCCCATTTGTCGTGATCGAAGTTCGAGCGGAAGCGCAGCGCCTGGATACGCAGGTTGATGCGGCGATAAGTCTCCTCCAGGATCGGATTACGTGCGGCAGCGTTGATGGCGTCGTGGATGCGACGGTTCAGCGCGTAGTAATTGGGCAGGTCGCGGCGCGCATGGCACGCGAGCATTTCGTAGTGCAGCGCGCGGATCTCGTTGAGCTCGGCTTCCGTGATGCGCTGACAGGCGAGGTCGCCGGACATCGCCTCCAGCGCGCCCATCATTTCGAACAGGTGATTGATGGTCTCCTGCGACAGCACCACCACCTCGGCACCACGGTTCGGCAGCAACGTCACCAGCCCGTCGGCAGCCAGTACCTTGAACGCTTCGCGCAACGGCGTACGCGAGACCTGCAGCAGATCACACAGCACGCGTTCGTTCAGGCGGGTGCCGGGCGCGAGATCGCCTTCCATGATCATGGTGCGCAGGCGCTGGGCCACGGCCACATGCAGGATCTGGCGGTCTACGGCTTGGGAGGATGCGGTCGGTAGCGTGCTCATCAGGGATCGCTTGGCTTGACAGTATTGTATTCAAAAACTACTCTGGGGCAAGCACGAACCGCGTTCCGGTGTCGTTGACGCCTCCGGAAGCCGCGCAAAGGCTGGCTCGAACCCCTTACAATCGTTGATTTATAAGGGATTTGTGCGGAATCGGCGGGATTTGCCCCGGGCAACATTATCCCGCATGCCAGACCTGCAGTGCGCATCTGTTTTTTGAATACAAAATTCAAACATAAGGATACGAGGCGACATGATCCGACTGAATTCCCATCCCAGCGGCCGGCACTTCCTGCAGATTCCCGGACCGACCAATGTGCCGGATCGCGTGCTGCGCGCGATGGACTATCCGACCATCGATCACCGTGGCCCCGAATTCCAGCAACTCGGCAAGAAGGTGCTGGCCGATATCCGCAAGGTGTTCCAGACCGCACAGCCCGTGGTGATCTATCCCGCGTCCGGCACGGGCGCGTGGGAGGCGGCGCTGGTCAATACGTTGTCAGCGGGCGACAAGGTGCTGATGTTCGAGACCGGCCACTTCGCATCGCTGTGGAAGAAGATGGCCGACAAGCTCGGCCTGAATCCCGAGTTCATCGTGGGCGACTGGCGCCATGGCGTGGATGCCGCCGCCATCGGCGCGCGACTGGCCGAGGATCGCAACCACGAGATCAAGGCCGTCTGCGTGGTGCACAACGAAACGTCCACGGGCGTGACATCGGATATCGCCGCAGTGCGTCGCGCGATTGACGGCGCCAAGCATCCGGCGCTGCTGCTGGTCGATACGATTTCTTCGCTGGGTTCCGTGGACTACCGCCACGACGAGTGGGGCGTGGACGTGACCGTATCGGGTTCGCAGAAGGGACTGATGCTGCCGCCAGGTATCTCGTTTAACGCCGTCAGCCAGAAGGCCATCGCCGCATCGGCCAACGCGAAGTTGCCGAAGGCGTTCTGGGGCTGGGACGAAATCATCGAATCGAACAAGAACGGTTTCTGGCCGTACACCCCGGCGACGAACCTGCTCTATGGCTTGTCGGAGGCGTGCGACATGTTGTTCGAAGAAGGACTGCCGAACGTGTTCGCGCGTCATCATCGTCACGCCGCGGCCACGCGCGCATGCGTGACGGCATGGGGTCTGGAAATCCTTTGCCAGAACCCTGCGGAATACAGCCCCGCGCTGACCGCCGTGGTCATGCCTGAAGGGCACAACGCCGATGCCTTCCGGAAGATCGTGCTGGAGAACTTCAACATGTCGCTGGGACAAGGGCTGTCGAAGCTGTCGGGCAAGGTCTTCCGCATCGGCCATCTCGGCGACTTCAACGACCTGACGCTGATGGGCACGCTGGCCGGCGTGGAGATGGGACTTGGGTTGGCAGGCGTACCGCACAAGGCGGGTGGTGTGCTGGCCGCGATGGAGAGTTTGAAGAAAGCAGCGGTTGAGCCGGCGTTGCGGGCGGCTTGATTGGTTTAAACCCCTCTCGGTGTTCTCCCCTCTCCCGCAAGCGGGAGAGGGGCGGGGGAGAGGGCAAGTGGCTCAAATCGAGACAGGTCGGCAAGCAGAACCGCATGGCCCTCTCCCCCAACCCCTCTCCCGTTCCACGGGAGAGGGGAGCAAGACAAGCGGTAAAACAAGAAGCAAAAAAACCCGAGGCCGCCCCTCAGAGGCGTCCCGTCATCACCCTAGGAGACAGATCATGACGTTGCGTTATGCCGCACGCGCGCTAGCGTGTGCTTCGCTGTTTGGTGTGACCTGGGCCGCTCCGGCCTTTGCGTGGGAACCGACCAAGCCGGTCGAGCTTGTGGTGCCGTTCAGTGCGGGCGGGGCGTCTGACCAGATGGCGCGCTCCATCCAGGGCATCATCGCCAAGCACAAGCTGATGGGCCAGCCGATGATCGTGGTGAACAAGGCGGGCGCCAGCGGCGCGGAAGGGTTGATGGACGCGAAGGCCTCGAAGGGCGATCCGCACAAGCTGTTGGTCACATCATCGGCGCTGTACACGGTGCCGATGATCAGCCAGTTGCCATTCAATTGGCGCGACCTGACGCCGGTAGCGATGGTGGCTCAGGACGAGTTCGTGCTGTGGACCAACGCCGAAGCCCCGTACAAGACGCCATACGACTACCTCGCCGACGTGAAGAAGACGCCGTCCAAGTTCAAGATGGGCGGCACGAGTTCCAAGCGCGAAGACCAGATCATCACCGCGCAGACCGAACGCAAGGCCGGTGTGCGCTTTATCTACATCCCGTACAAGGGTGGCGGCGAGGCGGCCACGCAATTGTCGGGCAAGCATATCGATTCCAACGTCAACAATCCTTCCGAGTCCATCGGGCAATGGCGTGCCGGCGAGCATCGTGCACTGTGCGTCTTTGCGCCGGAGCGCATGCACTACTCGGCCAAGATCACCGGCACGCAAAGCTGGGGTGACATCCCAACCTGCAAGGAGCAGGGCCTCGACGTGCAATACCAGATGCTGCGCGTGTTCATGCTGCCCGGTGGCGTGACGCCGGACCAGCAGAAGTTCTACGTGGATCTGATGCAGAAGGTAGTGGCCACGCCCGAGTGGAAGGAATACCTGGAGAAGAACGCGCTCAAGAACGATTTCCTCACCGGACCCAAGCTGACGGAGTTCCTGACTGCCGATGAAGCGCGGCACAAGGACATCATTAAGGAAGCTGGGTTCGTGGCGGCGGCGAAGTAGGGCCTCGACTCTCACCGATTGTTGTCTCCCCTCTCCCGCATGGCGGGAGAGGGGCGGGGGGTGAGGGCCAGCGGTACAAATTGCCAATAGTCGGCAAGCAGAACCTCCAGCCCTCTCCCCCAACCCCTCTCCCGCACAGCGGGAGAGGGGAGTGTACTGGTCTAATTTCCTCAGACACGTCGA
>NZ_JBDKXK010000111.1:0-8006 GCF_039710735.1 Cupriavidus sp. DL-D2
CGGAGACAATGATGCGACATACAAGGGGTTAGGGGAGAGGGCAGGCGGTTCGTCCTTGGCAAAGTTGGTTAGGACTTGATGCGCTTGCCCTCTCCCCCTGCCCCTCTCCCAGAGGGAGAGGGGCGCAAAACATCGGAAGGAGCAACGTCAAACACTGAACTTTCAGCGCCGAAACCACCCCATCAATGTCTTGTCGATTCCTCGGAAGCATCCGATGCCTGCGGGGCATCCGCATCGAATGCCACATGCCGGCCGTCGGCTGACTGGTAACCGAGCTTCGCGCTCTCGCCCATCATGCGTTCGTAGGCCAGCATGGCTTCGGCCACGGCCTTCGATTCGCCCCTGAACACCACCACATCGTTGCCGCAGCTCGGGCACTGGCCGCCGAACACGGCGTCGATGCCGCGCAGGTCCGGTGCCGGGATGGCGTCGAAGTTGGTGAATGCCGTCTTGCAGTGTCCGCAGACCAGTTGCGCGGGCCGCAGTGCATCTACGCGAGCCTGTGCCTGTTGTGCCCGTTCCTCGGGCGTGCCGCGCCGTTTCGCTTCACCCATGATGTGTTTCCTTTCTGACTTGGTGTTGACGTCAACTGCTGCGTTCTTCGCGCTTCTGCGTGCAAGCAGCTTTCGGCGCGAATGAATCGGCACAAACTACCCGGCGCACGGGGACCCGTTGCAGTGACGGCTCATTGTAGAGGCAGAACTGCGGCCATGCACATGCCGATGGCAGGGGCATGCGGCGCATGTAGCACCAGCGGTCTATGCTTACGGTCTCTGCCGATCTCTCTTGTCCGAAGGAGTCCGTCCATGTCCGAGAAGCCGTCCGCCACCCGTATCGAGAAAGACAGCCTGGGAGACGTTGCCGTCCCAGCCGATCATCTCTGGGGGGCACAGACCGAGAGGTCGCGTCAGAATTTTCGTATCGGCAGCGAGAAAATGCCGCCATCGTTGATCGAGGCGTTCGCCGTGCTCAAGCTCTGCGCGGCACGGGCCAACCGCGAGCTGGGCGTGCTGAAGCCCGATGTGGCCGATGCCATCGAGCGTGCCGCCGAAGAAGTCATCGCCGGCAAGTGGCCTGCCGAGTTCCCGCTGTCGGTCTGGCAGACCGGGTCGGGCACGCAGACCAACATGAACCTCAACGAGGTCATCTCCAACCGCGCCATCCAGATGCTGGGCGGCGAGGTGGGCAGCAAGAAACCCGTTCATCCCAACGATCACGTCAACGCCAGCCAGTCGTCGAACGACAGCTTTCCCACGGCAATGCATATCGCCGCCACGCGCGCCATCCAGCAGGAACTGCTGCCCTCGCTCGAAAAACTCCAGCAGACCTTTGCAAAGAAGGTCGAGGCGTTCTCCGACATCGTCAAGGTTGGCCGTACCCACCTGCAGGATGCCGTGCCGCTGACGCTGGGCCAGGAATTCTCCGGCTACATGACGCAGGTAGCGGATGCGCAATCGCGTCTGCACCAGGCCATGCTGCGGGCGATGCCTGTCGCACAGGGCGGCACTGCCGTGGGCACGGGCCTGAACGCGCCGCACGGTTTCGCCCCGGCCTTTGCCCGCGCGCTGGCCGCGTACACCGGCCTGCCGTTCGAGCCCGCTGCCAACCGCTTTGCGTTGCAAGCTGCGCACGATGCACTGGCCGATCTGTCGGGCGCACTGAACACCACCGCGTCGTCATTCCTGAAGATCGCACGCGACTTCATGCTGCTGGGTTCGGGTCCGCGCGCGGGCTTTGCCGAACTGCAACTGCCGGCCAACGAACCCGGCTCGTCGATCATGCCCGGCAAGGTCAATCCGACCCAGGCCGAAGCATTGGCGATGGTCTGTTGCCGCGTGATCGGCAACCACACCACGGTCACGCTGGCCAACAGCCTGGGCACGCTGGAACTGAACGCGTACAAGCCGGTGATCGTCTATAGCCTGCTGCAATCGGTCACGCTGCTGGCCGATGCGGCATCGAGCTTTGCCGAGCACATGGTGGAGGGCGTGGAGCCCGACCGCGCGCGCATCCAGGAACTGCTGGAACGTTCGCTGATGACCGTGACTGCGCTGAATCCGCATATCGGTTACGACAAGGCTGCCGAGATCGCCAAGCTCGCGGTGAAGAAGAATCTCTCGCTGCGCGAGGCGGCGATTGCTTCCGGCCATGTCACGAACGAGCAGTTCGATCAGTGGATCGACTTCAAGGCGATGACCATCGAAGTCTGAGCCAGGAAGGCTGATATTGACGAAGAAGGCTGCGCATCTGCGCAGCTTTTTTTTCGCCACGGTACGCGTGCGCTTGTCGCCGCAAAACCGAGTGCCCCGCCCGATGCGGTAAAATGCGCCCCTTCCGCAGCACTGGCAGCGCCGTATCACAGACCTCGTGCAGGTTTCGACAGATACGGCCACGGCCTCGTCGAAGAGGTGCCGCGGACACTCCGATGTTCAAGCAAGGCTTCGTGCCTTCGCTCCTGGCTTGCCTGTGCCCCGCTCACAGCATTCGCCAACCGCTTCGACCCTCGATCCGGGCCCTGCGCCGCTGCGCCGCGTGCATCCCGGATAACGCCCCGCGCGACTTTCGTGTGATTCGCATGACGAGAGACTCCCGCGCGGGACTGGAACCCTCTCAGGTACTTGCCTGAACCCGCCCGCCGCATCGCGCGGGCCGGTCCGTATTCCGGAGGACAATTCGTGAAGTCTTCAGCCAGCCTTTGGCTGCTTGCGGCCGGGCTCTTGCCCTGCGTCGCCTACGCCGACTCCGGCGTCACCCTGTATGGCATCGTCAGCTCGGCCGTACGGTACACCTCGAACATCGACGGCCAGCATCACGACCAGGTTGGACTGGTCTCCGGCGGCATGGTCGGCAGCCGTTTCGGCCTGAAAGGCACCGAGGATCTCGGCGGCGGCAATCGCGCCATTTTCCAGCTCGAAAACGGCTTCAACAGCGACACCGGCACGGTGGGCTACAACGCGCTTTTCGGACGGCAGGCATTCGTGGGATTGGCGGGAAACTGGGGCAGCCTGACGTTCGGGCGCCAGTACAACGCGGTGAACAACATCGGCTGGGCGTTCAATCCGCTCGATCAGGGTTGGGGGAATTTCTGGTCCGATCCCATCTACATTGGCGGCGATATCTTCTTCCAGGACTACCGCATCAATAACAGCGTGGTCTACCAGCACAAGATGGGGCCGTTTTCGGTGCAACTGGACTACGGTGCAGGCGAACAGCCGGGCGGCATGCACCGTGGCACCACACTCGGCGGTGGCGTGAAGTACGACCGTGGACCGCTGGCGCTGGGCATAGCGTACGACCAGCGGCGCAGCGACGATGGGGCGAACACGATCCGCAACTACTCGGTGGGCGGCTCGTATTCATTCGGCAAGGCCAGCGCATACGTGGGCCACATGGGACGGCGCGAATCGGAAACCGACGCGCACTACAACATTGTCTTCGCCGGACTCGGATACCAGCTCACGCCGGCACTACACCTCTCGGGCGCCTACTACCGATATCTGCAATCGGGGGGCGTGACCACGCAGTTCCAGGATGTGCCGATTCATCTTGGCGGCGGCAACGCGGATAGCGTCGCCTTCGTGGCCAACTACGCGTTTTCCAAGCGCACGAGTGTGTACCTGGAGGCCGATCTTGTGCACGCGCGCGGCGGCACGGTGGGACGCGAGACCGAGTACTGGGGCGGCACCCCCGTCACCGATGTCAGCCAGAGCACGCGCGTAGGCGTGATGGCCGGCATGCGTCACACGTTCTGATCGGCCGATCGATCCGTCGCGTGGCGGTCAGGCGGTCTTGCCGCTCTGCTCGGCCACGATGCCGCGGATTGCCTGCTCGAAGGCCTCGGGCGGCTGACCGCCCGAGAGCAGGTAGTGGTTGTTGAAGATGATCGACGGCACGGACTGGATGCCCATGGCCTGCGACTCGCGTTCTTCATCACGCACTTCCTGCGCAAACTCGTCGCTGTCCAGGATGTCGCGCGCCTCTTCGGCATCGAGTCCCACCGAGCGCGCGGCTTCCACCAGCACGTCGTGATTGCTCGGATCCTTGCCGTCGCCGTGATATGCCTGCAGCAGCGCCAGTTTCAACGGCAACTGCTTGCCTTCCGTGGCGGCCCACTGCAAGAGCCGGTGTGCATCGAACGTGTTGTAGACGAAGTCACGCGCACCGAACGTGAAACCCACGGCGGCGCCGCGCTCGCGGATCATGGCCTGGCTCTCGGCAATCTGCGCCGGCGTACGGCCGTACTTCTTGCCCAGGTAGTCGACGATGGCTTCGCCTTCCGGCCCCATCTGCGGATTCAGTTCAAACGGATGCAACACGATCTCGGCATCGACCTCGTCCTTGAGACGATCCAGTGCCACCATCAGCGAGGCGATGCCTACGGCGCACCACGGGCATGCAATATCCGATACCACATCGATCTTGAGTGATTGGGTCATGACTTGTTTTTCCAGCTTCGAAAGTGGCGACAGGGTAGCCGGATTTGCCGAATCCTGCAGGCCACGCGCCTCCTATACTGGATCTGGCGTGACCATCCATTCGCGCCGGGAGACTCCCATGGGACGCAAATACATCGATTGCCGCGAATTCCCCAGTGAAAAACAATGCACGGTCGCGCTGAGCGCGGACAGCGAGGCAGAGTTGCTCGAAGCCGCCGTGCAGCATGCCGTGCAGGTCCACGAGCATCAGGACTCGCCCGAACTGCGCACACAGCTCAAGGCGTGTTTCCACGACGGTGCGCCGCCAGCGTAGGTTGCTGGCTTCAGCATGACGCGCGGGGACACCGGAGCGCGCCCCGCGCCGCTCAGTGCATCACCGCCAGCAAGCCCGCAATACCGAATCCCAGCGCCGCCAGCGCATCGCCGGCAATCAGCCCGCCGCCGATCAGCGACGCGCTACTCATGTCTTCCGGCAACGTTGCATCGTTCGATGCCGGCCGGGTGCGGCTTTCCGCGAGACTCGCCACGACACCGCCCGCCGCCATCCACGCCGCCGCAGGCAGGTTCACGAATCCGCCGAATGAGGATGCATACGGCGACGGCAGCACCACGGCATCGAGCACGAAGTCAGCTACCTTGCCGCGCCGGCTGCGTTCCACGAAGGCGCGATAGCGATCCGAAGCGCGGATCACCTTGCGCAGGATCTCCGTTGCCAGTCCGATGCCGACACCGATCCACACCGCCAGCCGCTGATAGGGCCGATCCTCGGTCACGCTGCGCAGCGCGCCAACAATCTTGTATGTCATGGCCGAAGTCCAGCGCGCGGGTTGCTGGTCGGCGGACAGTACGGTCTGATCGAGGCGCAATACCGGGTACGCCTCCATGAACAGCCGCGCCAGCAGCACGGCCAGCACCGCGCCTGCCACGATACCGGCGACCTGATAGCCGAACTGGACCATGCGGTTTGTCCCCAACCGCCAGCCGGTTGAGCGGTCTTGCTGCATGTCGCACGCTTCCGCCGTGGAGACGAGCAGCACCGTCGCGGCGATCAGGCCGATATGCGGTTCGCGCAAACCCACGGCAGCCATCAGGATCACCGTCAACACGAAGGCCGACGAGATCGGGTTCTGGTCGACCATGCCCACCGAGATACCGTTGACCAGCGCGAACACCAGCACCAGCAGCACCGCCATCAACTGGTAGCCAACCGGCTGCCCGAACCACGCCACGCCAGCCACCACCACGGCTAGCCCCCAGGCCACCACCCACGCAATAATCCAGCGTTGGGGCGTGAGTGCGGCTTCGGGGCGAGCCTGACGCGAGCGCTGCCATGCACGGACCAGCAACAGCAGCACGTCGACCAACGCCGCGCCCATGATCATGCCGAGCGCGAACAGGAACGTGATCTTGCGATAGGGGTCGCCGGGCGCGAGCCAGCCAATCGATACGAAATACGGTGTCAGCGCCCAGCCCACCAGGCCGCCAACCAACGCCGCCACACCAATGCGCGCGCCGACGATCATCCCTGCCCCAAACGTGGAAGCCGACAGATCGATCGCACCAAGCCACGCGATACGCGATGCGCCAACGCTCGCCACCACACCCAGTCCCATGCCGCCGGCGAGCCGCGCAATCGAGCGGCGCAACAGCACCGGGTCTGTCAGCGCGCGCAGGATGTTGGCAACGGCAAGGCCGGAAGGAAAGGTCAGTTGCATCCGGTCCACCAGCAGCGGCGTGTACAACATGCCCACGCCCACGCCATACATGCCGATGCAGAGCATGTAGCCGATCAACTGCCACAACGGCGGCTCGGCCATCCCCATCCAGCCCATGGCCTGGATGACCACGGCCATGCCACCCATGCCCGCCACGGATGCGGCGGCGGTCTGGATGTAGTTGGCGCCGTGCCTACCCGATGCACCGTATCCCGCCGTCACGGCCGAGCCGAGGATGCCTGCAAGAACCTGCCCGCCGACGAAGAAGCCGAGCGAGAAGTTCATGTAAGCCGCCGCGATACCACCCAGGGGTCCAAGCACGAGCATGCCGGCTGCGCCGAGGAGGAGGTGGTATTGCCAGGTGTTGGGGCGGGGGAGCGGCATGGTGGGGTTGCTGAGGTCGGCGTGCTTGAGTCGTCGTGCTTGAGTCGTCGTGGTCGAAGTTTGTGCGGCTGGCCCTCTCCCCCAGCCCCTCTCCCGCTGTGCGGGAGAGGGGAGCAACCCGAGAGCATACGAAATCCCAATTGTTGTCTCCCCTCTCCCGCAGGCGGGAGAGGGGCGGGGGAGAGGGCCAGCGGTACAAATTGCGTGACTCGTGTCTCGCGACAACGCCCAAAGCGTACCCATTTCTGCGTGATCTACCCAGCGAAACATCGCAAAGCGTACCCGTTTCTGCGTACGCTGCCGACGCGCGGCAATCGCCCGAAACGACGATCCCGGCGCAGGCAGCCTGTGGGACGCAGGCATAGAATGTTGCGTCGGCCCCGCCGGCATCCACTACAAGATCTCTCTCCTCTCGCTGTCACGCATGAAGCCCGCCCTGCTTGTCCTGATCCAGCTCGAACCCGACCACCTCACCCTGGTCTCCGAACAATACGAAGTCGCTTACGCCCCGACACCCGAAGGACGCGCCACCGAAATCGCCGCGCGCGGCAAGACGTTTCGTGCCTTGCTGACCAATGGCACCACCGGCATCACGGCCGAAGAACTCGACGCCATGCCGGAACTGGGCCTGGTCTGCGCGCTCGGCGCCGGCTACGAGAACATTCCTATCGGCGCCTGCCAGGCGCGCGGGATCGCCGTAGGCAACGGCGCTGGCACCAACGACAGCTGCGTGGCCGATCACGCCATGGCGCTGCTGCTGGCCACCGTGCGCCGCGTGCCCACGCTCGACCGCGCCACGCGCGACGGCGTCTGGCGCAGTTCGATCGCGCTGCCGCCGAACGTGTCCGGCAAGCGGCTCGGCATCATCGGCCTCGGCACGATCGGCCGCCGCATCGCCCGGCGTGGCGAAGGCTTCGACCTGGAGATCGGCTACCACAACCGCCGTCCGCGCGCGGACGTGCCCTTCCAGTACTTTGCCGATGTCATGGCGCTGGCCGAGTGGGCGGACTATCTGGTGGTGGCCACGCCGGGCGGTCCTGAAACGCGGCACATGATCGACACGACCGTGCTGCGCGCACTGGGGCCGTCGGGATACCTGATCAACATCGCACGCGGCAGCGTGGTGGATACGAAGGCGCTGGCCGATGCGCTGCGTGCTGGGGAGGTTGGCGGTGCGGGGCTCGACGTCTATGAAAGCGAACCGGCGCCGCCGGTCGAATTGTTCGATTGCCCGAACGTCGTGCTGACCCCGCACGTCGGCGGCTGGTCGCCGGAGGCGGTGCTGGCGTCGGTGAACCAGTTCCTGGAGAACGCGCGTCGGCATTTTGCCGGGGAGCCGCTGGTGGCGCCGGTGGGGTGATTCCTCACGCATAGCGATATCCGTCGCTATGCGCTCCCCTCTCCCGCGCAAGTGGGAGAGGGGTGGGGGTGTAGTGGTCAAGTAATCTTGGACACTTTTTCAGGCAGACCT
>NZ_JBDKXK010000112.1:0-7583 GCF_039710735.1 Cupriavidus sp. DL-D2
AGCGCCACAAGGCGAAGCGGAAATCGCGCTGGCTGCCATCTGGGCGGAGGTACTCGGCATCGAACGCGTGGGCCGCCACGACAACTTCTTTGAACTGGGCGGCGATTCCATCATCAGCTTGCAGATCGTGTCGCGCGCAGGGCGTACCGGCTGGCAACTGACGCCGCGCCAGATGTTCGAGTCGCAGACGCTTGCCCGACTGGCTGCCGTGGCCGTCCCCGCCCAACTGGCGGTGCGTGAACACGCGCCGGCTTCGGGCGATGTGCCACTGCTGCCATTCCAGGCCGCTTTCTTCGGCATGGACATGCCAGTGCGCCACCACTGGAATCAGGCGGTGCTGCTGCAATCGGCCGCCCCCATCGCCGCGCATCCCATGCGCGAGGCACTGGCCGCGCTGATCGCCCATCACGACGCGCTGCGCATGCAGTTCACTTGCGATGTGGACGGCCACTGGCACCAGACGTGTCCGGCCGCCGATAGCACGCCGAGGCACGACGTGTTGTGGACACGGCAGACCCCGGCAGACGGTCTCGATGCGCTGTGCGCCGAGGCCCAACGCAGCCTGGACCTGAACACCGGCACGCTCGTGCGCGCAGTCTCTATCGAGATCGATGACGCCGCGCCTGCCTACCGGCTGCTGCTGGTGATCCACCATCTGGCGGTGGATGGCGTGTCATGGCGCATCCTGCTCGACGATCTCCGCACCGCGTATCAGCAGCGATGCGCGGGCCAGTCCGTGGCGTTGCCGCCGCGCACAGCCAGTGTGCAGACGTGGGCGTTGGCACTGCGCAACCATGCCGAGTCGCACGCCGCCGATTTGCCTGCGTGGGAGGCATTGCGCAACGTGCCGGTGGCGCTGCCACGCGATGGCGCGGCAGCCTTCGGCACGGTTGGCGAGCGCGACAGTGTCACGCTGACGCTCGATGCAGCCGCCACGTCGGCATTGCTGCGCGAGGCACCGGGCGCCTATCGCACGCAAGTCAACGACATCCTGCTCACGGCACTGGGCCGTGCGCTGTGTGGCTGGACCGGTAGCGACCAGATCCTTGTCGATCTCGAAGGCCATGGCCGCGAGGCCGTGTCTGACCTCGATATCTCGCGTACGGTCGGCTGGTTCACGAACCTGTATCCGGTGGCGCTGGCGCCGCTGGGCGAACCGGGAGATGCGCTGCGACGCGTCAAGGAACACCTGCGCGCCGTACCGGGACGTGGCCTGAGCCATGGCGTGCTGCGCGACATGGGCACCCCCGCGCAGCAGGCGGCGATGAAAGCCTTGCCGCGTCCGGAAGTCGTTTTCAACTACCTGGGCCAGTTCGACGGTGCGTTCGATGCGGAAAACGGCTGGAAACCCGCCAACGAAAGCGCCGGTCCTGCCATGGATGCCGACGCGCCGCTGATGCACGCGCTGGCGATCAATGGTCAGGTCTACGACCAGACGCTGACGCTGACAGTGCACTACAGCCGCAACCGCCACGCGCGCCCGGCGATGGAGGCCCTTGCCGCCAGCTTCCAGCGCGAGCTGCAAGCCTTGATTGCGCATTGCACCAGTGGTGCGCGCGGTGTCTCGCCATCGGATTTCCCGCTGGCGGGCCTGACGCAAGCGGCGCTCGACACGCTGGCCTTGCCAGTGGATGCGGCTGACATCGCGGACCTGTACCCGCTGGCGCCGATGCAGACCGGCATGCTGTTCCTGAGTGCCCACGCGGCGCAGGGCGATGCGTATCTGAACCAGTTGCGCGCCGATATCGACCACCTCGATGTCGAACGCTTTCGCGCGGCGTGGCAGGCCGTGCTGGACCGGCACGACATTCTCCGGACCGGCTTCCTCGCCGGCGAAACGCCACTGCAATGGGTGGCACGGACCGTGCCGTTGCCGCTGACCGTGGTCGATGGGGTCGAAGCCGAGGCGCCCCACGATCTCGCTCCGGCGCTGGACACGCTGGCGCAGGCCGAGCGCGACCAGGGCTGCGATCTGGCGCAACCGCCGCTGATGCGGCTGGCGCTGGTACGCATCGGCGCCACACGCCATCACCTGATCTGGACCCATCACCATCTGCTGCTCGATGGCTGGAGCACGTCGCAACTGCTCGGCGAGGTGCTGAGTCACTATGCCGGCCAGTCGCTGCCGCCCCAGACCGCGCGCTACTGCGACTACATCGGCTGGTTGGGACAGCAGGACACCGCCGCAGCGCGCAGCTACTGGGGCAGTCGACTGGCGATCCTCACCGCACCCACTCGCGTGGCCGATGCATTGACCGCCCCGGTGGGTCGCCACGGCTACCGCGCTTATCCGCGCGTGCTCGACGCGGCGCGGAACGACAGCCTGCAGGCGTTTGCGCGGACGCGCCGCGTCACGCTGAACACGCTGATTCAAGGCGCATGGGCCATCCTGCTGCAACGTCTCACCGGTCAGGACGCCGTGTGCTTTGGCGCGACCACGGCGGGACGTCCGATGGATGTGCCGGGTGTCGAGCGCATGGTCGGACTCTTTATCAACACGCTGCCCGTGGTGGCGCAGCCGCGCCCCGGCGATGCGCTGAATGCCTGGCTTGATACGTTGCAGGCCCAGAGTATCGCCTCGCGCGAGCATGAGTTCCTGCCGCTGCATGACATCCAGCGCGCGGCCGGTGCCAGCGGGCAGGGGCTGTTCGATACCATCATCGTCTTCGAAAACTATCCCGTGGACGAAGCACTGTCGCGCAACCCGGCCGGGCTGACATTTACCGATGTCCGTTCTGGCAACGGCAATCACTATCCGCTGACGCTGCGCGTGAAGACCGGCGCCACGTTGAGTTTCGACTACCTGCACGATCTGGCGCACGTGGATGAGGCCATGGCCGCACGCATCGCGGACGCCTTCGACAGCGTGCTGCATGACATGGTCCGCGTGGGACAGCAGCACCCGGACGTGGCACTGGGCGCGCTCGCCCCCGTTCCTGTCGTGGCGCACGCGCCGGCCGCAGAGCCCGCCCCGAATGTGCTGGCCCTCTGGCGCGATGCCGTGCGTCGCACCCCTGCCGCGCAGGCCGTGGCCGACGAGGTGGATCAGTGCGCCCGCAGTGTCACGTTCGCGGACCTCGACGCGCGCAGCAACCGGCTGGCGCAACGGCTCCGCGCGCAGGGCATCGGCGCGGAATCGCGCGTGGGCGTGCATGCGCAGCGCTCCATCGAAATGGTGCTGGGCCTGCTGGCGGTGCTCAAGGCCGGTGGCGCGTATGTGCCGCTCGATCCCGCATTGCCGGCATCGCGCCTGACCTACGTGGTCGACGATAGCCAGGCATCGCTGGTGCTCGATGCAACGGGTAGCGCCAGCGGCTTTGGCGTTCCCGTGATGTCGCTGACCGACTCCGGTGATGCGCAGGCGCTGCCGGCGTTGCCGGACGCCGCGCTGCATCCCGCGTTGCCGGCCTATCTGATCTACACCTCCGGCTCGACCGGGCAGCCCAAGGGCGTGGTCATCAGCCATGGCGCGCTTGCCAACTACGTGCGGGCCGTGCTGCAGCGGATGGACCTGCCCGAGACAGCGCGCAGCATGGCAATGGCCTCGACCGTGGGCGCCGATCTGGGCCATACGGTGCTGTTCGGCGCGCTGTGCTCCGGGCGCCTGCTTCATATGCTGGCACCGGAGCGTGCCTTCGATCCGGACCGGTTTGCGGACTACATGGACCGCCATGCCGTGGACGTGCTCAAGATCGTGCCCGGCCATCTGCAGGCGTTGTTGAGCGCCCAGCACGCTGCGGCGGTGCTGCCGCGTGCGCGGCTGGTGCTGGGCGGCGAGGCTACGCGCTGGCCGCTGCTGGCGCGCATCGCCGAACTGCGCCCGGAAACGCGCGTCATGAACCACTATGGCCCGACCGAAACCACGGTGGGCATCCTGACGCAGGAGGCCGCCACGGCGGACCGCGCCGCCGCGACGTTGCCCGTCGGCCATCCGCTGGCGGGCAATGCCGCCTACGTGCTGGATGCGGGCCTGAACGCCGTGCCGCGCGGTGGCGTGGGCGAGCTGTACCTGGGTGGGGCCGGACTGGCGCGTGGCTATCAGGGGCGTGCCGCACAGACCGCCGAGCGCTTTGTGGCGAATCCGATGGGCGATGGCGCGCGGCTGTATCGCACGGGCGACCGCGTGCGGATGCGCGAGGACGGCAGCCTCGAATTCCTCGGCCGGGTGGACGATCAGGTCAAGGTGCGCGGCTATCGCGTGGAACTGGGCGAGGTGGCGCAGGCGCTGGCGGCCTTGCCGCGCGTGAGCCGCGCCGAGGTGATTGCCCGCGACGCCGATGATGGGCGCACGCAATTGCACGCCTATGTGGTGGGCAACGGCGAGGGCCACCCCGATGTGGCAAGCCTGCGCGAGCAACTGGCCGCGACGCTGCCGGACTACATGGTGCCGGCCGCCATCATGGTGCTCGACGCGCTGCCGCTGACGCCAAACGGCAAGGTGGACCGCCGGACGTTGCCAGAACCCGCAGCGCAGCAGGGCGACGACGGCGACGGGTTCGCGGCGCCAGAGGGTGAAGTCGAAACCACGCTGGCTGCCATCTGGGCAGAGATCCTCGGCGTGGCGCGCGTGGGCCGTCACGACAATTTCTTCGAACTGGGCGGAGATTCGATCCTGACGCTGCAGATCGTGGCGCGGGCCCGCCGTCGCGGCGTGAAGCTGACACCGCGCCAGTTGATGGAAGGGCAGACCGTTTCAGCGGTCGCGGCCGTGGCAACGCGCGTGCAGAGCGCTGCCGTACCGGCGCCGGCCGCGACGTTGGCCACCGAAACCTGGTTCGCCCTGACGCCGGCCCAGCACTGGTTCTTCGCCCACGCCGCCGCGCATCCGTTTGCCACCAGCCACTGGAACCAGTCGCTGATGCTGGAGAGCAGCGCGCCGGTCGATGTCGAACGGGTACGCCGCGCCGTGGCGCATGTGGTGGACCAACACGGCGCATTGCGGCTACGGTTCGCGCAGCGCGACGGCGCATGGCAACAATCGCTGGCCGCGTTGGGGACGTCGTCGTTCAAGGTGGTGTCGCAGGCCGACGCCGAGGATGCATCGCAGGCCATCGCGGAGGCAGCGGATGCCGTCCAGCGCAGCCTCGACCTGTCCCGCCCTTTCCAGGCCGTGTGGATCGACCTCGGGCCGTCGCGCCCGGGCCGGCTGCTGCTGGCCGCCCATCACCTGGTGGTGGATGGCGTGTCGTGGCGCGTGATCGTCGAGGATCTCCACGCCGCGTACGAGCAACTCGGTCAAGGGCAGGCAGTGACATTGCCGCCGTCGACCAGCACGCTGCAGGCATGGGTCGAAACGCTGCAACGCCACGCCGGTAGTGCCGCGATGGCCGCCGAACTGCCTTACTGGCAGGCGCAGTGGCACGTCGAACAGGGCGAATCACGCAGCTTCCCCGCAAAGGCGGGCGGCAGCAACACCGTGGCCGATGCGCACGCACTGAGCGTCACGCTCGACGAGGCAACGACACGCCAGTTGCTCAACGAGGTGCCGCAGGCATACCGCACGCAGATCAACGACATTCTGCTGGCCGCGCTGGCCCGCACGCTCTGCGAATGGGATGGCCGGGACAGCGTGGTCGTGGAACTCGAAGGCCATGGCCGCGAGGAACTGGAAGAGGGAATCGATCTCACGCGCACGGTGGGTTGGCTGACGTCGCTGTTCCCGGTGCGGCTGACGCCCGGTAGCCGTGGAGAAGGCGAATCGCTCAAGGCCATCAAGGAACAGTTGCGCGCCGTGCCCTGCAAGGGGCTCGGTTATGGCGTGTTGCGCCATATGACCGAGGCAGGCCGCGCACTGGGCGATCTGCCGTATCCGCAGGTCACGTTCAACTATCTGGGGCAATTCGACCAGGCGTTCGGCAACGGCGCCGTGTGGCAGGCGGCGCGCGAATCGGCAGGGCGCCAGCGCGCACCGGAAAGCAGGCGCCGCACATGGTTCGACGTGGGCGCGATGGTGCATAGCGGGCGCCTGAGCCTGAGCTGGTCGTTCAGCCGCGCGCTGCACGACGACGCTACAGTGCAGGGGCTGCTGGAGCGCTATCGCACGCATCTGGAATCGCTGATCGCGCATTGCGTCGCCGGCAACCGTGGTGTGACGCCTTCGGACGTACCGCTTGCCGGTCTCACGCAGGCGCAACTCGATACGCTGCCGATGGCGGCGGGCGCGACGGCAGAGCTGGAAGACCTCTATCCACTCTCGCCGATGCAGGCCGGCATGCTGTTCCACGCGCTGCTCGACCCCGAGGCCACGGCGTATCTGAACCAGTTGCGTATCGACTTCGACGGCCTCGATGTCGCACGCTTCCGTGCCGCGTGGCAGCAGGTCTTTGCACGGCATGAAGTGTTGCGTACCGGCTTCCTCACAGGCGAGACACCGCTGCAATGGGTGGCGCGTCCCGGCGCGCTGCCGTTGACCGAACACGATTGGCGTGATCGATCCGCGGACCAACACGACGCCGCGCTCGAAGCACTGGCTGCCTCGGAACTGGCGCGCGGCTTCGACCTTGCCGCACCGCCGCTGATCCGGCTCGTGCTCGTGCGCACGGCTGCGCAGCGGCATCATCTGGTCTGGACCAGCCATCACCTGTTGCTCGATGGCTGGAGCACGTCGCAGTTGATGGGCGAGGTGCTGCGCGCCTATGCGGGTCAGCCCGCCACGCCGAAGTCCGGACGCTACCGCGACCATATCGGCTGGCTGCAGGCGCAGGACGCCGACGCGGCGCGGCAATACTGGGGCACGCAACTGGCGCGGCTGGAGGGGAACACGCATCTGGCGAAGACGCTGCCGACGCCGGCCAGCGCCATGGGCAAGGGCCGCGAGACGCGCGTGTTCGACGATGCCGCCACCGCTGCGCTCACCGCGTTTGCGCGTCGCGAACGCATTACGCTCAACACGCTGATGCAGGCCGCATGGGCGCTGGTGCTCCAGCGCTATACCGGACAGCAGACCGTCAGCTTTGGCGCGACGGTGGCCGGACGTCCCGACGAAGTACCGGGCGCGCAGACGCTGCTTGGCCTGTTCATCAACACACTGCCGGTGGTGGCGGCGCCGAAGGCGGGGCAGACCGTGGGCAACTGGCTGCGCGATCTGCAGGCGCACAACCTGGCGTCGCGCGAATTCGAGCATACGCCGCTCTACGACATCCAGCGCTGGGCCGGGCAGGCCGGACAGGCGCTGTTCGATTCGGTACTGGTCTTCGAGAACTATCCGGTCGATGCCGCGCTGCGCGAAACGCTGCCGGACAACTTGCAGGCAACTGTCATCCATCGTCGCGACGAAACCAGTTATCCGGTGACCGTCACTGCGTACGCCGCGCCGACATGGCATCTGCAGATCGATTTCGATCGCGCGGCGCTGAGCGAGGGCGATGCGGCACGCGTGGCGGATCACACTGTGCGTCTGCTGCAAGCGTTGGCCGCCGATGCATCGGCGGCAGTTGGCGGATTGGTGGCGCTGCACGACGCGGAACACGCGGTGCTGTCCCACTGGGGCACGGGCGCACAACAAGACCATGCGCCGCTCGTGCATCTGGCCTTCCAGGCGCAGGCGCGTCGCAACCCCGACGCACTGGCCGTGCTGTTCGAGG
>NZ_JBDKXK010000113.1:0-6738 GCF_039710735.1 Cupriavidus sp. DL-D2
GTACGCCTACCTGACCCAGCAGGGCCACTACGTGGTGCGCCTCGACCTGGATTTCGACGCATGGTCCAAAGGCCACGAGAGCGTGCCGCTGCGCCTCGCCAAACCATTCGCCGGTGCAAAGCAGACCGGCTTCCACTTCCCATTGCTCGACGGCACAGAAGTCGCCATCGCCTTCCGCGACGGCGACCCGAACAAGCCCTACATCGCCCACGCCCAACACCACAGCCAGCACGAAGATCTGATCACCGGCCGCGACGGCTGGATGTCGCGCAACGTCATTCGAACGCAATCGAACAACATGGTGCGGTTCGAGGATTGGGAGGGACGCGAAGGCATCAAGCTGTCCCCGGAACAGAGCGGACAAACCCAGCTGAACCTGGGCTACCTGGTGGATGACCGGGTGAAGCAGCGTGGGGAAGGGTTCGAGTTGCGGACGTCGGGGTGGGGGGCAATTCGAGCAGGTAGGGGGCTGCTCGTCTCCACTGACGATCGCATGAATGCGAAAGGCATGCAGCTCGACATGCAGGAGGCCATGGCGCAGCTTGGTGCTGCCCAGACGCGGATGGATCAACTAGCCAATGCTGCCAGCGCGGCGACGGCCGATGCTGCCGATGCCAGGGCGATGAACGAGGTACTCCAGAATCAGATCAAGGACCTTCAGCAGGCCGTGATGGTGCTAAGTGCCAATGCTTCCATTGCCCTGTCCACGCCGGAATCCATTCAGCATTGCGCCGGACGCGACCTGACGCTGAGTGCGGGAGACAACGCCGATGTCGGGGTGATGCGCAAGTTCACAGTCGCTGCAGGCGAGGCCATCAGCTTGTTCGCGCAGCGTATGGGAATCAAGCTCTTTGCCAACCAGGGGAAGGTCGACATACAGGCTCAAAACGATGCGATGAATCTTGCTGCGCTCAAGGACGTCAGCATCACCAGCACCAATGGCAAGCTCATCCTCAATGCCAAGGAGGAGGTGTGGATTGGCGCCGGTGGATCGTATATCAAGATCAGTGGCAGCCGGATCGAGAATACTACGTCCGGCGACATCCTCGAGAAATGCGCTTCGTGGGACAAAGCCACGCCCGGATCGCAGCGTGTCTCAGCCTCACTCGCCAGCCCTGCGCCGGGCTGCGCGATCCAGAGTGGGCTGGCCAACGAAACCAACGCAGCATTGATGGGCGCGGGGAGCTGATATGGAGAAAATTCCTCCACCCCACATGCCAGAGACCTTGCCTTTACCCTCGGCGCGCTTTGCGGTGATCGACGCAGCGCAACTCGCCCCGGAGCATTGGGACGACCTTCCATCCCGACGAATGGTTCCGGACGCATACCGGGACCGAGCCGAGCTGTTCCCGATTCTTGTGGATCTCGACGAGTTGGATGAGACGCAGCGCGTTGCCGTGCTGGATCGAGACGCCAACTGTGCGGCGCAGTCTGGCAAAACGTATCTGATGGCTCTACTGGATGCACGTGGTACGCCAGCATCGGTCCTCACGCATCTGACCCGGCGCATGCTGGTCCGACGGCCGGATGGGCAGGAGGACATCCTTCGGATCTACGATCCGCTGGTCTTTCGGCATCTCAGGTGGCTGCTTTCCGTCGAGCAGATCGACAGCTTGCTCGGGCCGATCGGCACATGGCATTGGCGGGAGCCAGATGGCACCTGGCATTCGCACTCACGAGACGCGGATCAGCCCAGCATTCGTCCTTTGCGGCTGACGCCCGCGCAGTGGCCCTCATTGCTGCGGATGGCGGATCTGCAACGAGCGATACGTACGTTGGCGGACGACGACGCGCCATGTGCCTGGCGCATCGAGACTGCACAACAACTTGACCAACTGCTTGCCGATACCGAATCCATCGAGGGACTGAACGAGTCGGAGGACCGCGCTCTCCATGCGCTGCAGGCCCTGCGATTCGGCCGGACGATCCATCAGCATTCCGCGCTGCTGCACCGCCTGGGCATGGCACGCAATGGGGAAACAACCTACTCCTCGGCATGCGCCGATCTGGACGCCATCCGTCTGCAGAAATTTGCAGATGAACTCCAACAGTCGCACTAGAGCCACCATGACCAAAGCAAGAATCAACGAATCGTCGTGTCCCTTCTGCGACAAGAAGGGCTTGCCGATCCTGCCTGTGCGCTACGCCATTGGACGAACTGACCGAGGCAATGCGCCAAGTCTTCCGGCGGGTTTTGGCGAAGGCGTGACGGCTATCAAGCTGCCAGACACCGCGCGTTACACGCTGCGGCTGTTGCGTAGCGGTTTCCTGTACACCTTTGACGAACGCCGCAAGGAGTGGCGCGCTTATGTGGTCAACGGCCAGAGCTATCTGTACGAGTTCGACGCGCGTGCGAAGGCGCCACCCTCCACTCCGATTCTGGAGAACATGACGTTCAGCGATGCCTGCAAGGCCAAGGCAGACCCGTACAAGGCGCGCTGTTTCACTGTAAAGGATGCCGCCACGGCGACCCGGATCTGGATTGGATTCAGTGATGTCGCCTGGACTAGCGATGTCCTCAAGGACTACACGGCGGCCATTCTCGGCACATCGACAAAGAGCGATGCGGCCGAGCGCAAGCAGTCGTTGCAATGCATCGACATTGCTGCGTGGAGAACCGGCAAAGGCGTGCCACACATGGCGACGTTCGACGGACTGAACCATGTGGCCGAATTCGTTGCGGATGGCGCAACGTTGAAGCGGGATACGCGCGAATACGTCAAACACTTTTTGCCGCCGCCGTACACAAATCCGGACGACATGCGCAGGACCGATGAAACAACAACGAAGGCCGTCGAGTTGCTGTCGCCGATGGTCCGGAAGCTGCTGCCGCACGACGGCTTTGACAAGACACCCACCGAAGGATTGATCGACTGCGCCGCGTGGCGCTTCTCGGCGCAGCCCTTCTGGCTGACATCGAAGGAGATGCCGTCGCTGATCGCATGGGGCAATGAGCAAGCCAAGCCGCTACGGCCGGCCATGATTGGCGTGCTGGATCCGGCGGGGATCACCATCGACCTCAATGGACTGGCTATCCAGCGCGCCATCGAGTTCACGGATGTCAATCCGCGTCGCTGGATGTTTGAAACGGCTCAGATGATTGCCGGGCTCAGAGCGGAAATTGGTCAGGGTGCCGTCCAAGTAGAGAAAAAGTCGAAGATCGCTGGGCTTAGAGATCTAAAGAACCCCGATTCTCTTGAGAGCTGGCAACTTGCGACGGTCAATCTCGTTCGTCGGGGACCGGCGATAACGGCCGAGGAGATTGAAAGTCGGGCACTGCAACAAGTCGACGACAACGCCGCCGAGATTACCGAGAAGGCCTGGGCCAGTAAATACAAGAGCTGTCTGAAGGCAACCCATAACAATGTCGAAGACTGGAAGGCGTATTTGGAGACCTACCAGTCAGAGCTGGAGGTCTTTGGCAAAGATATCTTGTCGCCTCTTGATGAGGCATTCACGGCCTGGCTTGCTCACCGTTCCATCACAGACGTCTTCAAGTATCACTACGACCCGAAAGACCTGCGTAGCGGGGCATCCTATCTGGAGCTTGCCCTTGCAATGCTGACGGAGACTAGTGGTCGCCAGAAGTGCAGTGAGTGGATTGAGGAACAGCTCGAACAAGATCCCCAGCATGCCAATGCCTGGTTGATGCGTTCGTTCGGCATGAACCACGACTCGCTCATCAACGCGTGGAAGGAGAACGCGTTAAGCGATGTGGAAAATATATGTGGCCGGAAAACACTGGCACCTGTGGATACAAGATCCCTTGCGGCATGGTTCGATGCGGGTGAAAAGCTGCATGACAAGCTCAAGGACATCCTCATCTATGCAGCGGGCAATCCAGGCGGGAACAGATATTTCGATAAGGTGGCTCGGCTGACGTACGAGGTGAGCGGGCCATACATTAAACGGTTGAGCGACGGCATCGACAAGGGAATCAAGGCAGCGCTTCCGGTCAGCATGCAGATGGGCCTGCTGCGCGCTGTCGCAACGGCGGGCAATCCCAATATCGTCCCCGTGATATTGCGCGGAGAAATGAGCATGTCTCGGGCCACCCACATGGTGGCCAAGCCGCTCCGATCCATTGCTGGCGGTAACGCGCATCTGAATCGCGCCGGTGTCGACCAGGCATTGAATAACGCGTTTCCCGGCAGGACTGACACGTTTCGGTATGACGGTGTGGTCTTCCTGGATAAGGCAAAAGCTGCGGAGTTGTTACCCGGTCTGAAGGGCGTGGAAAGAAGTGCTGCCGTGTCTCAAGTGCTCACGACTGAACAGTTCGATGCCGTAGCAAAAGAGAGCATCGGAAAGATCGCGACGCTGGACGTAAAGCTCGGACTCGCACAGGCAGTCCTGTCGGCCGTCGCACTGCGCTACGCATACCGCGAAATGATGAAGGCTACGCCTGCGGACAAGTGGGATAGGACAGCAAATTTTGCGGGCGGAGTTGTTGGGTTGGTTGGGGGGATGAGTGCGGTGGTGGGTGGGATATTTGCGAATACGGATTGGGGGAGGAGTCCGCTGTCGAGGCCCCGTCTTCTCGCTGGCGGTGAGGCCGCGACCCGCTCTGGGTGGCTTATTGGAATTGGAAGAATACTTGGGACAGTCGGTGGGATGATTGGAGGGGCGTTAGCTATCAGTGAGGGAGTGAAACTATATTATGGAAACTATCCATTGCTAGGCGGAGCGCTCGCTATCTCCGGTGTCGCAATCATCGCATTCCCGTTTTTCTTAATTTTTTTCCAGGTAACTGGACCTGTGGGATTGTTTTTCGGTTTGCTGATTACCGTTGTGATGGTTGTCTTGTCTGGAATGAAGCCTGATGGAGTGCAAGAGTGGCTAAGAAAAACTATTCATTTCGGCAAAGGTCCAGAGGTGATTTTCGACAATTACCTTTCCCAGATGATGCAGTTTGAAGCTCTTCAGGAAGGAAAATAAATGTACTACGGATGGACTATGCCGTTCAAAGTCAACCGACCGTTGACGCAGATGGAAAGCGATCAGGCGCTGCCAAAAGATGGATTGCCTCTTGCACGCCCAGAACAGCGGGCCGGTTTGATTTGCATGAATTCGACATATATTGACTGGATTGATCGTCGATTTCCATGCCGAGGAACGATGAATACATTCCTCGCATCGGTGTGCATGCTTATCCTGATTCCTTTCTGTGCATATGCCAATTTGGTGGTCTATCAAGATCGATTCAGAGTCCAGCACTGGTGGGTATTGATGTTGATGGGATTACCTATATATGTCATGTTCTGGTACATCATCAAGATTGCTATACGTGGTGAGTATTTTTCATACACCTATTGGCCAATTCGGTTCAATCGCAAGACCCGGATGGTGCATGTCTTTCGCCACAACGGCGCGGGTGGCACGCTCTCGGTGCCTTGGGATCAAGTGTATTTCTACATTGGTGAGGGGAAACAGCGTTCCGACAACGTCTATATAGGCGGGCACATTCTGGATGGCGACGTTGTCAAGGACACCTTTGCGCTCGGTCTTGACGCGCCAAAAAATAATGTCCTCCCGCTATTCGAAATGTGGGAGTTCATTCGTTGTTACATGGACGAAGGTCCGGAGGCTGCCGGTCCACATCCGCTGGATCGTTACATTGGACTGTCGGTTACGCCATCGCTGTACAACTGCCAGATGATGATGGACATCTACTATCTCGGCGAACTCCCGCGGATCGCGCGAATTCTTGCGTATCCATTTGTACTGCTTTATACCCTCACGCGCTGGTTTGTCTTGCGCACCTGCCGCAAGCCTGTGTTCCCGCCAGAGGTCGAGGCGACTTGTCAGGTTGAACCGGACGACCCCCACGTGTGGCCCGTCGCCCGTCGGTGTTTCGAGTTTGCTGACTCGGTTCCCGGCCTGTGGGAATACACGATGGAAAAGCAGCGGGCACGCCAGGAGAAGCTGCGGCCGTTTGGCAAGGATCCTTGTCGAAATCACCAAGACCGATGAGGCCCGCTGTCGGTGACGAAAGTCGTGATCGCACGTGAAGCACAAGCCGAAGGAATTGAAATGTACGTTGGATGGACTATGCCGTTCAAAGTCAATCGACCGCTGACACAATTGGAACGAGATCAGGCGCTGCCCCGCGCTGGCTTGCCTCTAGCTCGTCCAGAGCAACGGGGGGCGTTGGTTAACATGAACTCTACATATCTCGATTGGATTGATCGTCGATTTCTATATCGAGGTACCATGAATACGTTTCTCGCGACATTATTAATTCTGTCGATGATGCCTGTTCTCGTGCTGTTGAATTCTATGATTTTTGACCTTCGCGGTGATGAGCAATACTGGTGGGTGTTGCTTTTCATGATGATTCCAATATATATAATGCTCTGGCACGTCATGAGATTCATTATTTGTGGCGAGTATTTTTCGTATGTCCATTGGCCGATACGATTTAATCGTAGAACGCAAATGGTACATGTCTTCCGCCACAGCGGTGCGGATGGAACTCTATCGGTTCCCTGGGGGCAGGTCTATTTTCACGTCGGAACAGGTGGGAAACAGCATCCAAATAGTATCTATATCCGCGGGCATATTCTCGATGGCGATATCGTCAAGGACACCTTCGCACTCGGCCATGATGTACACAAGAATGAAATGCGGGCGTTGCTCGAAATGTGGGAATTCATTCGTTGCTACATGGAGGAAGGTCCCGAGGCTGCCGGTCCGGGCCTGTCAGTTTTTTTGTGTGCAGGACAGCTAGAGGCTTGC
>NZ_JBDKXK010000114.1:0-6725 GCF_039710735.1 Cupriavidus sp. DL-D2
ACCAATCTCGACTATGCTCAATACTCGTGTGCACCAAAGCGAGGTGTGAGCATGGCGTCAGACACATCATTGATTGCCGAGCAAGGCGTGGCCACCCTGCCCGATGCGGCTTGGGCGCAGGCCCGGCAACGGGCGGAAATCATCGGGCCGCTGGCAGCGCTTGATGTGGTCGGGCATGAAGCCGCCGATGCCGCTGCTCACGCGCTTGGCCTGTCCAGGCGGCAGGTGTATGTCCTAATCCGCCGTGCCCGGCAAGGTGCTGGGCTTGTGACGGACCTGGCTCGCAGCCGATCCGGCGGCGGAAAAGGCAAGGGACGCTTGCCGGAATCAGTTGAGCGCATCATCCGCGAGTTGCTGCAAAAGCGCTTCCTGACCAAGCAGAAGCGCAGCCTGGCGGCCTTTCACCGCGAAGTCACTCAGGTGTGCAAGGCTCAAAAACTGCGAGTGCCGGCGCGCAACACCGTGGCCTTACGGATCGCCGGCCTCGATCCGCTCAAAACCATGCGCCGCCGGGAAGGCCAGGATGCCGCCCGCGACCTGCAAGGTGTAGGCGGCGAGCCTCCTGCCGTGACCGCGCCGCTGGAGCAGGTACAGATCGACCATACGGTCATCGACCTGATCGTGGTCGATGAGCGCGACCGGCAACCGATTGGCCGCCCGTACCTGACCCTCGCCATCGACGTGTTTACCCGCTGCGTGGTTGGAATGGTGGTCACGTTGGAAGCGCCATCCGCCGTCTCGGTCGGCCTGTGCCTTGTGCATATCGCCTGCGACAAGCGCCCTTGGCTGGAAGGGCTGAACGTGGAAATGGATTGGCCGATGAGCGGCAAGCCCTTGCTGCTCTACCTAGACAACGCGGCCGAGTTCAAGAGCGAGGCCCTGCGCCGGGGTTGCGAGCAGCATGGCATCCGGCTGGACTATCGTCCGCTGGGACAGCCGCACTATGGCGGCATTGTGGAACGGATCATCGGCACGGCGATGCAGATGATCCACGACGATCTACCGGGAACAACCTTCTCCAACCCGGACCGGCGCGGCGACTACGATTCCGAAAACAAGGCCGCTCTGACATTGCGCGAGCTGGAGCGCTGGCTCACATTGGCGGTCGGCACCTATCACGGCTCCGTGCACAACGGCCTGTTCCAACCGCCGGCGGCGCGCTGGGCTGAGGCCGTGGCGCGTGTCGGTATACCGGCCGTCGTCACCCGCGCCACGGCTTTTCTGGTCGATTTTCTGCCCATCATCCGCCGCACGCTGACCCGCACCGGCTTCGTCATCGACCACATCCACTACTACGCCGATGCGCTCAAGCCGTGGATAGCTCGGCGCGACCGCTTGCCTGCGTTCCTGATCCGGCGCGACCCGCGCGACATCAGCCGCATTTGGGTGCTGGAGCCGGAGGGTCAGCACTACCTGGAAATTCCCTACCGTACCTTGTCGCACCCGGCTGTCACCCTATGGGAACAACGGCAGGCGCTGGCGAAATTACGGCAGCAAGGGCGCGAGCAGGTGGATGAATCGGCACTGTTCCGCATGATCGGGCAGATGCGCGAGATCGTGACCACCGCACAGAAGGCCACGCGCAAGGCGCGGCGCGATGCGGATCGACGCCAGCACCTCAAGGCAACGACACCGCCTGTCAAAGCGATGCCACCGCCGGACGCAGAGATGGCTGACCCGCAGGCAGACAAGCAGCCACCAGCCAAGCCGTTCGACCAGATCGAGGAGTGGTAGCCGTGGACGAATATCCCATCATCGACTTGTTACACCTGTTGCCGGCGGCGCAGGGATTGGCCCGGCTGCCGGCGGGCGAGCGCATCCAGCGTCTTCGCGCCGACCGCTGGATCGGCTATCCGCGCGCGGTCGAAGCGTTAAACCGGCTGGAAACCCTGTATGCGTGGCCGAACAAGCAGCGCATGCCAAACCTGCTGTTGGTCGGTCCAACCAACAACGGCAAGTCGATGATCATCGAGAAGTTCCGGCGCACGCATCCAGCCAGCGCCGACGCCGACCAGGAGCACATCCCGGTACTGGTCGTTCAGATGCCGTCTGAGCCGTCGGTGATCCGTTTCTATGTTGCGCTGCTCGCCGCAATGGGCGCGCCACTGCGCCCGCGCCCCCGACTGCCAGAAATGGAACAACTGGCGCTGGCACTGCTGCGCAAGGTCGGCGTGCGCATGCTGGTGATCGACGAGTTGCACAACGTCCTGGCCGGTAACAGCGTCAACCGCCGGGAATTCCTCAATCTCCTGCGCTTCCTCGGCAATGAACTGCGCATCCCACTGGTCGGGGTCGGCACGCGTGACGCCTACCTGGCCATCCGCTCCGATGACCAGTTGGAAAATCGTTTCGAGCCGATGATGCTGCCGGTATGGGAGGCCAACCACGATTGCTGCTCACTGCTGGCCAGCTTCGCCGCTTCGCTTCCACTGCGGCGACCCTCGTCGATTGCCACGCTGGACATGGCCCGCTACTTGCTCACACGCAGCGAGGGCACCATCGGCGAACTGGCGCACTTGCTGATGGCGGCGGCCATCGTCGCCGTGGAGAGCGGCGAGGAAGCGATCAACCATCGCACGCTGAGCATGGCCGATTACACCGGTCCCAGCGAGCGGCGGCGGCAATTCGAGCGGGAACTGATGTGAAGCCAGCGCCACGCTGGCCACTGCATCCGGCCCCCAGAGAAGGCGAAGCCTTGTCTTCGTGGCTCAACCGCGTGGCCATTTGCTATCACATGGAGGTGTCCGAGCTGCTGGAGCACGATCTTGGTCACGCTCAGGTCGATGACCTGGATACCGCGCCACCACTGGCGCTGTTGGCGATGCTCTCCCAGCGGAGCGGCATCGAGCCGGACCGGCTGCGTTGCATGAGTTTCGCCGGCTGGGTGCCTTGGCTACTGGACAGCCTTGATGATCAGATTCCAGACGCATTGGAAACCTATACGTTCCAGCTCTCGGTGCTGCTGCCGAAACTCCGCCGTAGGACGCGATCCATCACGAGCTGGCGTGCCTGGCTGCCCAGCCAGCCGATACATCGCGCCTGTCCGCTCTGCCTGAACGATCCGGAGAACCAAGCCGTACTGCTCGCGTGGAAGCTGCCCCTGATGCTGAGTTGCCCGCTGCATGGCTGCTGGCTGGAATCCTATTGGGGCGTGCCAGGGCGGTTTATCGGCTGGGAGAACGCCGACGCCGAACCGCGCACCGCCAGCGACGCGATTGCGGCGATGGACCAGCGTACCTGGCAGGCACTGACAACCGGTCACGTGGAGCTGCCGCGCCGAAGCATCCACGCCGGATTGTGGTTTCGGCTGCTACGCACGCTGCTCGATGAGCTGAACACCCCGCTTTCCGCGTGCGGAACCTGCGCGGGGTATCTCCGCCAAGCCTGGGAAGGCTGCGGGCATCCGCTGCGTGCTGGGCAAAGTCTGTGGCGACCGTATGAAACCCTGAATCCGGCAGTACGGTTGCAGATGCTGGAGGCGGCGGCAACGGCAATCAGCTTGATTGAGGTGAGGGACATAAGCCCGCCGGGCGAGCATGCAAAGCTGTTCTGGTCCGAACCCCAAACCGGTTTCACCAGTGGCCTGTCGGCGAAAACGCCGAAGCCCGAACCCGTCGATCACTGGCAACGGGCAGTCCAGGCCATCGATGAGGCCATCATTGAAGCGCGGCACGACCCCGAGACGGCACGCTCGCTGTTCGCGTTGGCTTCCTATGGTCGGCGCGACCCCGCTTCCTTGGAACAGTTGCGCGCCACCTTCGCGAAGGAAGGCATCCCCCCGGAATTTCTGTCACATTATGAGCCTAGCCTACCCTTTGCATGCCTTAGACAGAATGACGGGTTAAGTGACAAATTTTGACGTGCAGAGCTTCCCGATGCAAACTGTCACATAATCGAACGTATACGTGACGGGTGAAAAGGTGCTGATCGGCTACATGCGGGTATCGAAGGCGGACGGATCCCAGTCCACCAATTTGCAACGCGATGCGCTCATCGCCGCTGGTGTGAGCCTTGCGCACCTTTACGAGGATCTGGCCTCGGGCAGGCGCGATGATCGCCCAGGGTTGGCTGCTTGCCTGAAGGCGCTTCGTGAAGGGGACACGCTGATCGTGTGGAAGCTCGATCGGCTTGGCCGTGATCTGCGCCACCTGATCAACACCGTGCACGACCTAACTGCGCGTAGCGTGGGCCTGAAGGTCCTGACCGGTCACGGTGCGGCGGTCGACACGACGACTGCCGCCGGCAAGCTTGTGTTCGGTATTTTTGCCGCGCTGGCCGAGTTCGAGCGTGAGTTGATTTCCGAGCGAACAGTCGCTGGACTTATCTCGGCGCGCGCTCGCGGCAGGAAAGGGGGGCGCCCCTTCAAGATGACCGCCGCCAAGCTACGCCTGGCGATGGCCAGCATGGGGCAACCGGAAACCAAGGTGGGCGATCTCTGCGAAGAACTCGGGATTACCCGGCAGACGCTCTACCGGCACGTGTCGCCCAAGGGCGAACTGCGGCCAGACGGCGTAAAGCTGCTCTCCCTCGGTTCAGCCGCATAAATGGAGGCGACCTGGAACGGGGCGCTGTTCAGTGCGGCAACGATCCGATTACCGGTGTCGACCCAGAGCAGCCGTAGAGCTTTTGGGAAAGCTGTCGTTCAACCGTTTGAGTTGAGGGCGCGGCCCGTCAGGGCCATCGGCCCTCGAACGAATTGTTAGGCGTACCTGCATTCTTGGCCAATTTGTTCAGCCAAGGTAGAAAGACCATTTACAGTTAACGTTGGCTCGATTCCCCACGGATCGAATAATGCCTCAGGGGAACGTTTAATCCACGCCGCACGCATTCCTGAAGAAATGGCTCCAATTACATCGAATGGATTACTTGATACAAGCCAAGCATCCGCTCCCAAAGCACCAGCCCTTCTCAAAAAATGACTATATACGCCGGGGTTTGGCTTGTATGACTTCATTTCATCAACACTCACCACGCCGATAAAGTGGTCCCGGATTCCAGCATTCTTTAGCAATATCTCTACCGCATCGGCGCTGCCATTCGAGAACGCGAACATTCTAAAGCCGGCTTTCTTTGCGCGAGCCAACCCGTCTTCTACATCGTCGAATGCCGGCAGTACTTTATATGCGCCCAAGAGTTCCTCCTTCTCTTTCAGGCCAAGCGGGACTTTAAAGTATGAACTCGCGTAATCGAGAGCATTGCTGGTACATACGGAAAAGTTTTCATAATTCTGCATTAACCCACGACGAAATGAATATTCGAGTTGTTTCTCACGCCAAGTACGAGAAAATTCAGAGGCTTTATCGCCAACATGTTTTTCCAACGCAACGATAACGCCATGCGTATTGATTAGAGTTCCATAGACATCAAACGCAAGTGTAATAGCCATGTGATTCCTTTTCATTATTGCGGTGCCAAGATTGGACGCCTAACTTTGTTTTAGGGCGACTGCCCTGCTGCGTAACATCGTTGCTGCTCCATAACATCAAACATCGACCCACGGCGTAACGCGCTTGCTGCTTGGATGCCCGAGGCATAGACTGTACAAAAAAACAGTCATAACAAGCCATGAAAACCGCCACTGCGCCGTTACCACCGCTGCGTTCGGTCAAGGTTCTGGACCAGTTGCGTGAGCGCATACGCTACTTGCATTACAGCTTACGAACCGAACAGGCTTATGTCCACTGGGTTCGTGCCTTCATCCGTTTCCACGGTGTGCGTCACCCGGCAACCTTGGGCAGCAGCGAAGTCGAGGCATTTCTGTCCTGGCTGGCGAACGAGCGCAAGGTTTCGGTCTCCACGCATCGTCAGGCATTGGCGGCCTTGCTGTTCTTCTACGGCAAGGTGCTGTGCACGGATCTGCCCTGGCTTCAGGAGATCGGAAGACCTCGGCCGTCGCGGCGCTTGCCGGTGGTGCTGACCCCGGATGAAGTGGTTCGCATCCTCGGTTTTCTGGAAGGCGAGCATCGTTTGTTCGCCCAGCTTCTGTATGGAACGGGCATGCGGATCAGTGAGGGTTTGCAACTGCGGGTCAAGGATCTGGATTTCGATCACGGCACGATCATCGTGCGGGAGGGCAAGGGCTCCAAGGATCGGGCCTTGATGTTACCCGAGAGCTTGGCACCCAGCCTGCGCGAGCAGCTGTCGCGTGCACGGGCATGGTGGCTGAAGGACCAGGCCGAGGGCCGCAGCGGCGTTGCGCTTCCCGACGCCCTTGAGCGGAAGTATCCGCGCGCCGGGCATTCCTGGCCGTGGTTCTGGGTTTTTGCGCAGCACACGCATTCGACCGATCCACGGAGCGGTGTCGTGCGTCGCCATCACATGTATGACCAGACCTTTCAGCGCGCCTTCAAACGTGCCGTAGAACAAGCAGGCATCACGAAGCCCGCCACACCGCACACCCTCCGCCACTCGTTCGCGACGGCCTTGCTCCGCAGCGGTTACGACATTCGAACCGTGCAGGATCTGCTCGGCCATTCCGACGTCTCTACGACGATGATTTACACGCATGTGCTGAAAGTTGGCGGTGCCGGAGTGCGCTCACCGCTTGATGCGCTGCCGCCCCTCACTAGTGAGAGGTAGGGCAGCGCAAGTCAATCCTGGCGGATTCACTACCCCTGCGCGAAGGCCATCGGTGCCGCATCGAACGGCCGGTTGCGGAAAGTCCTCCCTGCGTCCGCTGATGGCCGGCAGCAGCCCGTCGTTGCCTGATGGATCCAACCCCTCCG
>NZ_JBDKXK010000115.1:0-5738 GCF_039710735.1 Cupriavidus sp. DL-D2
CCCATTTGCCGGCCTCATCGTTCATGCCCGTGGTCTGCAACTGCGACAGATCGACCAGCGCGGCTTCCAGTTCCTGCACCACGGGCCGCATGACGATATCGCGACTCGCCAGCAGATAAGGCTTCCACAGCGCATCCAGCACTTCCGCATCGCGGTTCAACCCGAAACGCGTAAATTGCGGCGCGCCGTGCTGCACGCGGTCTTCGTATCGCTGGATCTGCTGCTGCAGCGCATCCAGCGCCTTCAGTCGCACCGCATCGGTCGGCGCCGACCAGATCGCTTGCGCAGCATCGTGCGCACTCCGCAGATCGTAGTGATTGCGCAGACCGGAGACCACCATGCCCGTGGTCCAAAGACCAATTGCCACCAGCACCAGCCACATCCCGATCGTCAACGGATGCCTGCCCGTGCGCCGGCCGGGCTGTCGTTGTGCGGCATCGGCAAGGTGTTGCCACACCGTTAGTTCGTCACCCTGATGACCATTGTCCGCAACCGCCGGCACGAACGCCACGCCCCTCACCGGCAACTGCTCGCGCGCGGCCTTCGCGAGACCCGGCAACCACTCCGCAAGCGCCGTGCCCCGCGTGTCCAGCTTCCGCGACAGTTCACCGAGATACCGTTCGCGTGGCGACTGCGGCAACCGATCCAGACTCCGGCACATCAACCGATCACGCAACGCCAGCAACGCCGCCTCGCACGCGGCAGCATCGCTTCCCTTCGGCGCCTCACAGTAGATCAGCGGCGCATCGATAGCGGACGGCGAGTGTTCTGAAGTCGTCTCAAGCACAAAGGTTGGCGCAGTCCAACGCAATACATCGTTGATTCGCGCGAGCCGAATGCCATAAGACTCGATACCGCGACGCTGCGTCGGCAAATCCTTGTCGCCATCGGTCACGAGCACGATGGCATCGACGGGGCGGCGGCGACGGAGTTTGTAGAGGTGGGTGAGCCAGGTAGGGTCGGGCTGGCCGTTGTCGCCAGCACCATTCCACAGCAGCACGGCATCATCCGTTTGCTGCCAGCCGTGTTCGACGATATCGGGGAGGAGGCGCTGGATGGCAGCGTTGTCGCCGGTGAGGAGGAGCCAGGGTTGGCAGTAGCGCCAGCGTAGGCCGTGAGTATCCCGCAGCCGTTGGCGCAGCTTCATCCATCCGGCCAAAGTTGCAGATTTGCTCGTTTTTGCATCCTGAGCGGCTAGCAATAGTTGCGCGGTGCCGGCGGCTTGAGACGCGTTCCAGCGAAGCAACTTTGCGAGCCGCTTCGTTGCCTGCGCCTCATCACGCCTGGCCTCGAAGCCGAAGTACAAGGCAATCAGGACAAGCAGACCACAAAGCCCAATGATCGCCAAGGCCTTCTTCGTCTCCAAATCCAGCCAGAACATGTCCCCTTTGAACCAGATGAGGCAGCCGCCGACGATAGCGACCAGAAGATACGAAAAAACGTCGATACGAAACTTGATCATGTTCAGGGATTTTGCGGTACTTCAGGCGCAACAGGAGTCAGGACAGCGAACAGCTCGCGTTCCTCGTCCTGAGTCGCAACGATGTATGGCGTTTTAGACTGGGCCGCCTGCTGCAACGCCAGTGTTGCAGCAAGCCAGGGAGCCGTCGTGCCGGTATGGCCAAGCAGAGTATCGAGCGCGAAGTCGGTGGATACTGCGCCATCGCTCGGGCGTCCCGCATCGCGCAGTTTGGCTGCGGTGTCCTTGCTCAGCCCGACACTAACAACGCCACCCGTCGCGACCGCCTCGACTCGCCCCCATTTCAGCGCGTAGTGCAAAGCGCCCTTCGCAGGTGTATCGCCGCTTGCCTGCGGGCGATGGAAACGCCCCACAACAGAGAACTTCCGTTCATCGGCCAAGGCCACCGGACACACCACGAGCAAGCATGCAGATTCACAGCTACCGGGTTCGGGATCCATATCGCGGACTTTGCTCAGATTCGCGCAGATGACGAAGGTCACCACGTCGCGCAACGCCGGTTGCCAACAATCGAGCATGGTGTCGACAAGCCAGATTCCTCCGCTTGGCTGACACACTGGCGTCACCGCCCGCCCGGCTGGCCGGACTGAGGAAGACAAGCCGCTCCAGATGCCCAGAATCGTCGCCTCATCGAGAATCGACTGGATCTCCAGTCGCACCCGGACAGGGACGGCGTCGGGAACGGTGTTTAACGTATCAGCAGCCTTTTTCAGCAACGAATGCAGAATCCACGACAGCGTTGCTCGCTGTCGCTCTACATCATCGAAGGCTAGCGCGGCATCGGCAGGCTCCAGCAAGCTGGCAACAATCATTTCGCGCGAGTGTCGCGACTGCCGGGTAGGCGGATTGTCCGCACGTCGCAAGAACGCCTCAAACGTGTTTTCAGCCTCGTCCGCATGCAGCAGGTAGACAGCATCGAGTACCGCCAGTGGCACACTGGCGACATCGAACACCGCATTCCGGAATCCCTTGCTCGCAGTGTTGATAGCCATCGCCGTATTTCTTCGCTTGTGGAAGTGCGAGAAAGGGCGCAACGCGAGTGCACCCGCAAGACACGCTGGAATCACCGTGACCGAGACCCAGAACCACGCCGTTTGCGACTTGGCATCCTGGGGCCACGACCACAGCACAGCGGCGATCCCAACCATTGCAAGCGCAACAAAGACCAGCGACCAGACAAGTGGTGACGGTCCCTTCTCTGGCACCGGAACTTCCTCCGGTAACTGCAAAAAATCGACTGCCATGCGCCAGCCTTATCGTGAGCCGCTGTTGGGCAGCGACGAAATCAACGTGCAGCCGCACTCGCATCGATGTCCGTCTTCGGCTACCTCGAGCAGTCCATCCCGGATGCGTGGACTGCCCTCCGCAATATGGTTGAACCCGTGGACGTCGCAACGAACGGGATCGGTACGACGCGCCAGCGCCCTTCCCATGAACTTCTGCGTGCCGCCGCGCAGCACTTCGCCGCCGCGACTGAGGCGGTCGCCTTCCCGGATGACGCCGGCCATTTAGCGTCTCCCCTCAAATGTCCAAGACCCGGGCAAGCCAATAGCTTCCGCTCGGGCGCGCCTCGCTGCATCATCCTTGACCCGGCGATCGTCTGCCTCTCGCTGCTTCTTTTCCTCCTTCTCGTCGGTCTCGCCGAACGTGTCGGTCTCTCGCGTGCGAAAGTACAGCGTCGACGAAAGCACGTGATCGTGCCAGCTCGTCAACATCGTGTCGTGTACGAGCATGTCGAAAAGCATCATGACCTTCTCGGGCAGGGGATCTCGGCCTTCGGTGCCTGTGATCCAGGCTTCGGCAAGTGCGAAGGCATCCGCGCTCATCCAGTCAGACTGTTCGTACACGTCGGCCACCATTTCGACGTCCTCGATACCCTCTGGGAGGGTGGACGCAATGTCCCGTAGCATTTGCGGCCACTGCTTTGAATTGGCGTGTATGCCGCGGTGGAGGAGTTGCCTGGCGGCCTCCTCAGCGACCCGATCCCATACGCTGATAATGGGATGCTCTTTAGCACGCCGATAATCCCTGCCTGCCTGATCATTGGTCTTTCGGGCATTCTCGAGCCTGGCGCCCGCCTGGTTAAGAGCTTCCTGCCCACCCGGCTTGCGGATATCTACCTTGAAATAGTCATTGTTCGCATTCTCTACCGCTTTCTGGGCTTCATCGGCCTTGTGCTTGAGTTCCGGGAGCCTTTCATACGCCGGCGCACGAAACTCCGGCGTTCGATAGCGGACAGCCAGCCAGCGAAGGAACACCTTCATATGCGCGTGAAAGTTGAGTCCTTCGTCACGCGGCACCAGTTCCCAATACGCATCGACGAGCTCTCCGATCTGGTAGCTGGTTTTCCCATTCGATACCGGTGCGGCTAAAGAGAACTTCTCAAAGGTTCTGGGCTTGAACTGCTCTTGGTCCTCTATCGTGTCCACGATCGAACCTGCCATCAGCGCTTCGTGCAACATGTCGCGCAGTGCAATGCGCTGCAGTTCTCCTCGGAACCCCAACGAGCCAGGCGCCGCGCCGCCCGTGATGTCCTCGCTGGTGCCCGGATAGAGATACTGCCTTCCGCGCGTCTTCTCCAGACTGTCCAGGCGCTGATAGAAACGCAGCTCATGTGCCGCTGCGAAATGCACGCATCTCTGGACAACGGCCGGTACTGCCAGATCGCGATCCTTGTGGTTCTGATTGATGGCGCCCAAGTACGGCACATAGCTGAGCAACGCGTTCTCGGCCATGATGGAAGACACCGCATCGAGCAAGCCCAGCATGCGGATTTCGATCGGCGCACCGGCAATGTCGTCCCGGTCGACGCTGAACCGAAGATCCAGATCGTTATCTCTCTTGTACTTGCGTACCAGTTCATTGACGAACGTTCGCGCGATCACACCACCGCGATCCGCGCCAAACACAGAGACTTCGATACTCAGGACGCTCTTTGCCTTGGACTTCGCATCGAGAATTGCTGCTTCGAATTGCATGAGCGCCGACCGCAAGCGGACTTCCACACCTGTGCCGAACACCATTGCGGCCGCCTTGCTGTCGCGCATGAACGGGATCGAATCCAGCCCCATGTCGACCACGATGGTCTTGGCAGCGACAGCTCCCGTCTTGAGCGGATTCTTCCCAGCATTCGACATCGCTCTTCGCACCGCTGCTTTCCCACGCGCTACGGAACCGTCAACACCTGTCATCCGCAACACGCGTCCTGCCTGGGTGCGTGCATCTCTTGCATGCCTGACCATATCGTCGAAGCTCTTCGCTATCGGTCGCCACGACAACTCGTCGTAGGCTTTCACGAGCGCATCCTTTGTCGTGTCACTGGCCGCTTTCTTCGTCCCATAGACGATGGACACACCAGGCAGCTTCTCAAAGACGGCTCTTGCTGAGGACCTCGCTGCTGAAATCCCGGCGTTTCTGGCAGCGGTAAGCAATTCGTTGGTTTTGGCGTCCTCGTTTAGCGGGGTGCCGAGGCCAGAGAAATAGAAGCGGTACCAGTACTGGTTGGGCATCGACTCCCGCCGACGGTCCACGTTGTCCCGATGCGCCTCCCAGAGCCGGCAAATATTCGAGTAGCGAGATGTTTTCGGATCGTCAATATCCCTGTGACGCCCAAATCCGTCGAAGAAGAATCCCATCTTGATTAGGGCGCCGCACGGCAAGTTTGTGTCGCGTTTGCAGGCCTTGTGAGCCATCAGCATGCCGTCCAGTACCTCGTCGGGGGTCCAGTCAGGGCCAGTTTGTGTCGGCTTATCCATGGCTTCGCTTTGTCTCGGTTTTCTTGGACCTGTCGCGCTTCAGGTCGTCAACAATCGGTATCGGCAGTGCTTCCATTGCAGCGCCGAAGGCGCCCGGCTTGTCCTTGGTTTCGGCGAGAATCTTCTGAACTGCGGGGTGCTCATCGAACTTCGGATTCACCAAGAGGACGTGATAGACGTACTGCTGCAGATCTTGCGTATCTGTGAATCCGTACTTAGTCCAGCCTTCGCTGGCAATCCTCGCTGTTCGCCGGAATGCCATTGCATCTTCCATCGTGTTGTTAAATCTCTTTCCCTGCTTTTTAAGCAACCACTCATCGATCTCTCCGTAGAAAATCCGAGTTCCTCGAAGATCCGTTCTGAACTCAAACTCCACATGGTCGTCAGGGTAGAAGTGCAAGCCGAGCACTAACAAGCGGCCACTCTTGACTTTGGTGGGCGGCAAATGAACCTGCATCGATTTATGAAGCGACTTGATGGGTTCGCGCGCACGCAACGAGCGA
>NZ_JBDKXK010000116.1:0-5705 GCF_039710735.1 Cupriavidus sp. DL-D2
GGTCTGCCTGAAAAAGTGTCCAAGATTACTTGACCACTACAGGGGAGAGGGCCAGCAGTGCAAGTTGCGACGATTTTGGCAAGCAGAGCCTCCGGCCCTCTCCCCCAGCCCCTCTCCCATTTCATGGGAGAGGGGAGCCCAACCCCAACCGCACCATCATCCCCGCAAGCACCAGCATCGTCACGCCGATCAGTCCATCCAGTACTCGCCATGCAGCGGGACGCGCAAACCAGGGCGCCATCCAGCGTGCGCCATATCCCAGTGCAGTGAACCACAGCACACTGCCGCTGCTCGCGCCCGCGATGAACCAGCCGCGCATTGCAGCGGGCTGCTGCGCGCCGATGCTGCCCATGAGTAGCACGGTATCGAGATAGACGTGGGGATTCAGTAGCGTGAAGGCCGCCGCCTGTGCCAGCGCTGCGCCACGGCCGATCCGCTTGGCGCCGGATTCCGCAGTGGCCTGCATCGCCTGTGGCCGACGCGCGCGCCGGAGTGCCTGCCATCCATAGAACGCGAGAAATGCCGCGCCCGCGAACGCCAGTGCCCGCGCCAGCCCGGGCCGCTCTCCAAGAGCTGCCGCCATCCCCATCACCCCAGCCGCGATCAGCAAGGCATCGGCCACGGCACACCAGAGCACAACGCTTCCCACATGTTCGCGGCGCAGTCCCTGGCGCAGGACGAAGGCGTTCTGTGCACCGATGGCGATGATCAGGCCAAGGCTCAATACGAGCCCTTGCAACATCACGGCAGAGGCAGAAGGCAGGAAATCAGGCAGGTTCATGCCACGCAGCTTGCTGTGCGCATGCGCTTCAGTCCAGCGCCCGGTTTCGCGATTCCACATTGACCGCTGCCACCGCAACGGCTGCCGCCAGCAACATTGCCGAGATCATCGCCAGTGCCAGCGTGAAGTGGGTCGCCATCACAGGCGCGATGATCGACGGTGCGAACAGTCCGCCAAACCGCGCAACCGCGCCCGCCGTGCCCATGCCGGTTGCGCGCAAGGATGTGGGAAATACCTCAGGCGTGAATGCGTAGAGCCCGCCCCAGGTGCCCAGCAGCGCAAAGCTCATCAGCAGCGTGGAGCCGATGACCACCACGGGCGATGTACCGAGGCTGTACAGCAGGCAGCCCAGCGCACTGAGCAGCAGAAATCCGATCAGCGTGGGCTTGCGTCCCCAGCGTTCCACGCCATACGCCGCCAGCGCGTAACCCGGCAGTTGCGCCAGCGCCAGCACCACCAGGAAGACCTGTCCGCGCATGAACGCGAAACCCTGCGTGCTCAGTCGGATCGGCAGATAGACGAATATGCCGTAATACGCGATGGAAATCAGCAGCCACGCCAGCGCGAGCGCAATCGTGCGGCGTCGCAGCGTCGTGGTGAACAGCGCGAATACCGATTGTTTGACGCTCGTATCAGCCTGCAGTGCGGGGATGTCTACCGTGCGTCCGTTCTCGCGGGCCACGCGTTCGAGCACGCTGCGCGCCTTGTCCGGTTGCCCATTGCGATTCAGGAACAGCGGCGATTCCGGCACGTGAATGCGCAGCACGATGCCGATCAGCGCGGGAATCCCGGTCACGAAGAAAATGATGCGCCACGCATCGTTGCCATAGTCGCTGGCCACCAGGGCGAGGACGGCGAGACAGATCGTGCCAAGTGCCCAGAATGCCTCCAGCAACACCAGCCAGCGTCCGCGCCGATCCTTCGGCAGAAACTCGGCCATCATCGTGTAGTCCACCGGCAGCGTGCCGCCCACGCCAATGCCGGTCAGCAACCGCAGCGCCAGCAGCCAGGTGAGATCCGGCGCGAAGGCCGATGCCACGCCACTTACCGCGTCAATGCAAACCGCAAGCAGCAGCGCAGGCCGGCGACCCACGCGATCGGCCAGTCGCCCGAACGCAAAGGCGCCCAGCACCATGCCGATAAAGAAGAACGTGCCAGTCTGAAGCGCCTGCGGCACCGTGATGCCGAATGTCTTGGCGATCGACGGCGCGCTGAAGCCGATGGATAGCACCTGCATGGCGTCCGCCGCCCAGACGAGTCCGAAGATCACGAAGAGGCGGCGCTGGAATTTACCGACACCAGCGGTTTCAATGGCCTGGTCGAGGCCCATCAGGGTAGATGACATTGGAGGCGGCATGTCAGGTTGTTGCGGCAGGCAAACATTCTAACTCGCGCCCCTTACTGCCTTCAGTTCCGTCTGCGGACTATCCAACCTTCGCACTGCATGGAATCACCCGGGAAACACGTGCGTCGCATGCGTGATCGCGCCACCGGCGCGAATGGCCGCCGCCACCAGTGCCGCTTCGGAAAGTTGCTCATTGGTGGCGCCGGCATCTCGCGCGGCCTTGGTATGGATCGCGATGCAATACGGACATTGCGTAGTCAGCGCCACGGCCACCGCAATAATCTGCTTTTGCTGCGCGGACAGCGCCCCTTCCGCAAACGCGGCCTTGTCGAAGGCCCAGAAGGCTTTCATCGCCTCCGGCGCGCTTTCGTCGAGCATCTTCAGGCGGCCAAGATCTTTCATGTCGTACATGGGGTACCTCCGGTCAATGGGTGGGTATGCACTCCCAATGATCGAAACGCCGACGCCCGATCATAGGAGCTGTTTCCGGGTTTTTTAGAAGAGAATGGGCTTGACAGCGAAATCAGCAACGCGGCGCGATGGGTTCGACGAAAGCCTTCACACACGGATCTCACGCCGTGATGCGCACCCGCCCATCCTCCGACCACAGCAGTTGCACGCGCTGTCCCGGGTAGAAACTGCCTTCCGATGCCGGCTGCGTGATGGCCTGCAGGCGGCCGTCGGGAAGCCGGACGGTGATTTCGTAGCCGGGATGACGATCCACGGCGGATTCGATTTCGTGCCCGGCGAGGCCACCGGCGAGTCCACCCGCCACGCCTGCCAGCAGCGAACCATGGCCGTGACCGATGGCGCTGCCCGCGACCGCACCAAGCAGGCCGCCGCCGAGTTCGCCGACGAGGCTTGAGCCCTGGCTGCTGTCGTTGATCTGCACGCTGCGCACGCGTTCGACCGTGGCCATCGTCACGGTTTGGGGCAGCGAGGTTTGTCCCGCGCTGTAGACGCTGCCGGGTGGCGCGAATTCGGCGCAGCCTGTGGTGAGCAGCGCGCTTGCCACCAATGCGGCAGCAAGCGGCAGGTTCAATGATGCGAGGCGACGTGTGGAAGGCATGACCGGCTCCTATCCCGATGATCCGATGTTTGATAGGAACCACTCTACGGCGCGTCGTTGTGCCGACATTTCCGGAACGCCGGGGTTTTGCGCGTCTGCCGCATGCATGGCGATGCATCGGCAACAAAAAACCCCGGCGCCAGGCCGGGGTCGGTACGACGGATTATCGGTGGATCAGGCGCGGCGCGCCGTCAGCCACTGGTTCGACGCCAGCGGCTCGGTGCACATGCGCACTTCACCGATCTGGCCGAGGAAGCCATTCGACGTCACGTTGTTGTAGACACCACCGCCAATCAGGAAGCGGCTTGCGGCGCTGACGGTGGCAATGCCGCGCGTGTTCGACGTATTGCGCAGCACGGGCGCGCCTTCCACGTACATCACGGTCTCGTTGGTCGCGGGATCGTTGACCACGGCCACGTGTACCCATTTCTCGGCAATGATCTCGCCGGACCAGCTTGCCGCAGCGTTCCTGGTGCCTGCCGTGCTGGGCGTGACTTCCCACTGCACTTCGCGCAGGCTGGAAATCGCGAAGATCAGCGGGCTTTCGTCGCCATCGCCGCTGACGGAGCCGGCGATATCACCGCGCCGGCCTTCGCGCTCCATGATGTTCATCCACGCGTTGTTGCCGGCTGTCCACGAAGCGGGCACCTTGATGAAGGCTTCGATCGTGTAGCCGTTGTCGAAGGTCTGCGCGTTGAGCGCCGCAGTGGTCTGCGTGGCGAAGAAGCTCATCCGCTTGGGTGAGTTCGTCGAGTTGGCAAACTTCACGCTGCCCGGCGCCGCCGACAGGTAATGGTGGTCGTTGGACCACGTCATGTCGCCCAACTGGGCCGTGCCGCCGTTTGCCAGGGCTTCACGCGAGATCGGATTGGCACCCGTCTCGTCGTTGATGACCTGCCCCACCGGCACTGCTGCACCATCCGTGCCGCCGAAGAAGCGCCAGTGCGCCACCGTGGATGCCACAAGCGGGTAATCGCTGCTATCCGCAGGCGCTTTCTTGTCCGTGGTGCTGGGCTCCGTGTAGTTGGCCAGGATGGCGGCCTTGGCGCGATCGTTGATCGGATCGTTGCCGGCAGTCGGGGTGGTGAAGTCGGGGTTGAAGCGTGCGAAGCGCTTGCGGAAATCGAAGTCGATCTCGAACTGCTGGTTCTTGTCCGTCAGCACTGCCACGTCGAACTCGTTGAGCGTCTCGGTAGGCTTCTGCGGCACCCACGGCGAGAACGAGATCACCTTGATCTTGTTGTGGGTGAGATCGAATTCGTAGAGACGCATCAGGCCGTTGCCGCCCATGTACGCCATCTGGTAGTCCACCACCATTTCCTCGACGGGGTTGCCGAAGTCGTTGGTCTTCGTGAGATGCGCCGCGCCGTGGTAGTGGCCGTTCAGCGTCATGAAGATCTGGTCGTTGTCCTTGATGAGCTTGTCCCAGAGCATCAGGCCATAGGGCACTTCCAGCGGGCTGACGCCATCCGGACCGATGTTGAGCAACTGGTGCGTGGACAGGATCACCGGGACTTTCGGGTAACGCTTCAACACATTGCGTGCCCACGTGATGGCCGCATCGGAGGCGCGCCACGACATCGACAGCACCATGAAGCGGTTGCCGTCCACTTCGAAGAAGTGATACTCGTGGAAGCCCGACGGATCGCGGCCGCCGAAGGTAGCCTGACGCTGCGCGCGCGTGGTCGGGAAAGTCTTCAGGTACGGCTCGTTGGCGAGGTTGCGCTGTGCATCGGTGTTCGATGCCTGGCTGCCAGCGTTGACGTAGTCCACATCGGAGATCACGTCGTGGTTGCCGGCCAGGATCGAGTACGGCGCGCGAGCCGCCTCCATGACTTCCATGGCTTCGTCGGCAATCTGCCATTGCAACGGCTTGGACTGCTGGTCCACCACATCGCCCAGGTGAATCGTGAACGGGATACGCAGGGCAGAAGCGTTCTGCGTGATCCACTTGGTCTGCGCGAGGAACGGCGTGGAGCCGTATTTACGCTGGAACTGCAGGTTCTCGTCGGTGGTGGCGTAGCGCGAATAGAACTGGGTGTCCGGCAGCACGGCCAAGGCGAAGCTCGATACCTTGCCATTGGGTGCAGTGCCGCCCGGGGTCGTACCCGGCGTGGTGGCCGGCGTACCCGGTGCCGCATCGTCACCGCCGCCACACGCAGCCAGCAGTGCCGAGCCGCCGAGCGACAAGCCCAGACCCGCCCTCAGCAGCAGACGGCGCTGCCGGTCCGGAATGCCTTCGAGCGTTGCGGTATCGATGGCGGCGTGCTGCTTCCCCGTTGTCTTGCTTTGCATTTCAACTTCCCTGTTGACCCACGAAAACCGAAGATTCTCGGTGTCGTGCGTGACAGGGTGTTGATTGGAATGTGAAGGTTTGGTTGCGGTGGGCTTTCGGTTTGCTTGTGTTTGTTTCCCCTCTCCCGCGAGCGGGAGAGGGGTTAGGGGAGAGGGCAGGAGGTTCTGCTTGCCGACTTGTCGAAATTTGAACTGCTGGCCCTCTCCCCCGCCCC
>NZ_JBDKXK010000117.1:0-5425 GCF_039710735.1 Cupriavidus sp. DL-D2
GCAAAGCTGTTCGTCAATGTTCTTTAACAACCAAACAACCGATAAGTGTGGGCGCTTGATGGCGAACGCCGCTGAGGACTTCGGGTTCTTAGTGTTGCTTCAAAAGTATCAAGTGCTCGCACAGTAAAACATGTTCGATTGTTCTTCGGAGCAGTCGAGTCAGTTTTCTGAGAGTGAGCGACCGCTCGAAAGAGCGAGACCTGTAGGGAAACCGAAGGGTCACACAGAGATTGAACTGAAGAGTTTGATCCTGGCTCAGATTGAACGCTGGCGGCATGCCTTACACATGCAAGTCGAACGGCAGCACGGACTTCGGTCTGGTGGCGAGTGGCGAACGGGTGAGTAATACATCGGAACGTACCCTGTTGTGGGGGATAACTAGTCGAAAGATTAGCTAATACCGCATACGACCTGAGGGTGAAAGTGGGGGACCGCAAGGCCTCACGCAGCAGGAGCGGCCGATGTCTGATTAGCTAGTTGGTGGGGTAAAGGCCCACCAAGGCGACGATCAGTAGCTGGTCTGAGAGGACGATCAGCCACACTGGGACTGAGACACGGCCCAGACTCCTACGGGAGGCAGCAGTGGGGAATTTTGGACAATGGGGGCAACCCTGATCCAGCAATGCCGCGTGTGTGAAGAAGGCCTTCGGGTTGTAAAGCACTTTTGTCCGGAAAGAAATCGCTTCGGTTAATACCTGGGGTGGATGACGGTACCGGAAGAATAAGCACCGGCTAACTACGTGCCAGCAGCCGCGGTAATACGTAGGGTGCGAGCGTTAATCGGAATTACTGGGCGTAAAGCGTGCGCAGGCGGTTTTGTAAGACAGGCGTGAAATCCCCGAGCTCAACTTGGGAATTGCGCTTGTGACTGCAAGGCTAGAGTATGTCAGAGGGGGGTAGAATTCCACGTGTAGCAGTGAAATGCGTAGAGATGTGGAGGAATACCGATGGCGAAGGCAGCCCCCTGGGACGTCACTGACGCTCATGCACGAAAGCGTGGGGAGCAAACAGGATTAGATACCCTGGTAGTCCACGCCCTAAACGATGTCAACTAGTTGTTGGGGATTCATTTCTTCAGTAACGTAGCTAACGCGTGAAGTTGACCGCCTGGGGAGTACGGTCGCAAGATTAAAACTCAAAGGAATTGACGGGGACCCGCACAAGCGGTGGATGATGTGGATTAATTCGATGCAACGCGAAAAACCTTACCTACCCTTGACATGCCACTAACGAAGCAGAGATGCATCAGGTGCCCGAAAGGGAAAGTGGACACAGGTGCTGCATGGCTGTCGTCAGCTCGTGTCGTGAGATGTTGGGTTAAGTCCCGCAACGAGCGCAACCCTTATCTTTAGTTGCTACGCAAGGGCACTCTAGAGAGACTGCCGGTGACAAACCGGAGGAAGGTGGGGATGACGTCAAGTCCTCATGGCCCTTATGGGTAGGGCTTCACACGTCATACAATGGTGCGTACAGAGGGTTGCCAACCCGCGAGGGGGAGCTAATCCCAGAAAACGCATCGTAGTCCGGATCGTAGTCTGCAACTCGACTACGTGAAGCTGGAATCGCTAGTAATCGCGGATCAGCATGCCGCGGTGAATACGTTCCCGGGTCTTGTACACACCGCCCGTCACACCATGGGAGTGGGTTTTGCCAGAAGTAGTTAGCCTAACCGCAAGGAGGGCGATTACCACGGCAGGGTTCATGACTGGGGTGAAGTCGTAACAAGGTAGCCGTATCGGAAGGTGCGGCTGGATCACCTCCTTTCCAGAGGCTTGTGTTCACAAGTCAAGCGTTCACACTTATCGGTTTGTTTGAGTGTTACAGCCAAGGGTCTGTAGCTCAGGTGGTTAGAGCACCGTCTTGATAAGGCGGGGGTCGTAGGTTCAAGTCCTACCAGACCCACCAAGTTATCCGGGGGATTAGCTCAGCTGGGAGAGCACCTGCTTTGCAAGCAGGGGGTCGTCGGTTCGATCCCGTCATCCTCCACCACTTACCTTGGGGTAGTTGTCAAAGACCAGGATTCAGAGGTTCTGAATTTTAGTCTTTGGCTATTGCTATCAGTTTCGCACGAAGTGCGAACTGGCTGTTCTTTAACAATATGGGATGTAGTAAAGGTGTCGTGAAGCGTTGATGAGACGCTGCAGTACAAAACACGATACCGGGTTGTGATTGTATCAACCAAAATGTATTTAAGTGATCGAAAGATGACTTGGAATACGGCACAAACGCGAGAACTCAGACCTATAGCGGTGTCTTGAATGAGACACACTCGTTATAGGGTCAAGCGAACAAGTGCATGTGGTGGATGCCTTGGCGATTACAGGCGATGAAGGACGCGGTAGCCTGCGAAAAGCTTCGGGGAGCTGGCAAACAAGCTTTGATCCGGAGATGTCCGAATGGGGAAACCCGGCCCTTATGGGTCATCCCTGACTGAATACATAGGTCAGGGAAGCGAACGCGGCGAACTGAAACATCTAAGTAGCTGCAGGAACAGAAATCAACCGAGATTCCCAGAGTAGTGGCGAACGAAATGGGAAGAGCCTTGTACTCTTTAGCAGCGTTGTTAGCAGAACGGGATGGAAAGCCCGGCCATAGCAGGTGATAGCCCTGTATGCGAAAACAGCATTGTGGAACTAGGTGTACGACAAGTAGGGCGGGACACGTGAAATCCTGTCTGAAGATGGGGGGACCATCCTCCAAGGCTAAATACTCGTAATCGACCGATAGTGAACCAGTACCGTGAGGGAAAGGCGAAAAGAACCCCGGGAGGGGAGTGAAATAGATCCTGAAACCGCATGCATACAAACAGTCGGAGCCTGGAAACGGGTGACGGCGTACCTTTTGTATAATGGGTCAGCGACTTACATTCAGTGGCAAGCTTAACCGGTTAGGGAAGGCGTAGCGAAAGCGAGTCCGAATAGGGCGTTGAGTCGCTGGGTGTAGACCCGAAACCAGATGATCTATCCATGGCCAGGTTGAAGGTGCGGTAACACGTACTGGAGGACCGAACCCACTAACGTTGAAAAGTTAGGGGATGAGCTGTGGATAGGGGTGAAAGGCTAAACAAATCTGGAAATAGCTGGTTCTCTCCGAAAACTATTTAGGTAGTGCCTCGTGTGTCACCTTCGGGGGTAGAGCACTGTCATGGTTGGGGGGTCTATTGCTGATTACCCCGCCATAGCAAACTCCGAATACCGAAGAGTGCAATCACGGGAGACAGACATCGGGTGCTAACGTCCGGTGTCAAGAGGGAAACAACCCAGACCGCCAGCTAAGGTCCCCAAGATTGGCTAAGTGGGAAACGAAGTGGGAAGGCTAAAACAGTCAGGAGGTTGGCTTAGAAGCAGCCACCCTTTAAAGAAAGCGTAATAGCTCACTGATCGAGTCGTCCTGCGCGGAAGATGTAACGGGGCTAAGCCAGTCACCGAAGCTGCGGACGCACATTTATGTGCGTGGTAGGAGAGCGTTCTGTAAGCCTGTGAAGGTGTCTTGTAAAGGATGCTGGAGGTATCAGAAGTGCGAATGCTGACATGAGTAGCGATAAAGGGGGTGAAAGGCCCCCTCGCCGTAAGCCCAAGGTTTCCTACGCAACGTTCATCGGCGTAGGGTGAGTCGGCCCCTAAGGCGAGGCAGAGATGCGTAGCTGATGGGAAGCAGGTTAATATTCCTGCACCGTCGTATGATGCGATGGGGGGACGGATCGCGGAAGGTTGTCCGGGTGTTGGAAGTCCCGGTCCCTGCATTGGAGAAGGCGCTTTGGCAAATCCGGGCGCGGGATTCAAGGATGTGGGGCGAGCGGCTTTATGCTGCGAAGCAATCGGAAGTGGTTCCAAGAAAAGCCTCTAAGCTTCAGTCATACGAGACCGTACCGCAAACCGACACAGGTGGGCGAGATGAGTATTCTAAGGCGCTTGAGAGAACTCGGGAGAAGGAACTCGGCAAATTGGTACCGTAACTTCGGGATAAGGTACGCCCTGGTAGCTTGACTGGCCTGCGCCAGAAGGGTGAAGGGGTTGCAATAAAATGGTGGCTGCGACTGTTTAATAAAAACACAGCACTCTGCAAACACGAAAGTGGACGTATAGGGTGTGACGCCTGCCCGGTGCCGGAAGATTAAATGATGGGGTGCAAGCTCTTGATTGAAGTCCCGGTAAACGGCGGCCGTAACTATAACGGTCCTAAGGTAGCGAAATTCCTTGTCGGGTAAGTTCCGACCTGCACGAATGGCGTAACGATGGCCACACTGTCTCCTCCCGAGACTCAGCGAAGTTGAAGTGTTTGTGATGATGCAATCTCCCCGCGGCTAGACGGAAAGACCCCATGAACCTTTACTGTAGCTTTGCATTGGACTTTGAACCGATCTGTGTAGGATAGGTGGGAGGCTTTGAAGCGTGGACGCTAGTTCACGTGGAGCCGTCCTTGAAATACCACCCTGGTTTGTTTGAGGTTCTAACCTTGACCCGTGAATCCGGGTCGGGGACAGTGCATGGTAGGCAGTTTGACTGGGGCGGTCTCCTCCCAAAGTGTAACGGAGGAGTTCGAAGGTACGCTTGGTACGGTCGGACATCGTACCTAAAGTGCAATGGCAAAAGCGTGCTTAACTGCGAGACCGACAAGTCGAGCAGGTGCGAAAGCAGGACATAGTGATCCGGTGGTTCTGAATGGAAGGGCCATCGCTCAACGGATAAAAGGTACTCTGGGGATAACAGGCTGATACCGCCCAAGAGTTCATATCGACGGCGGTGTTTGGCACCTCGATGTCGGCTCATCTCATCCTGGGGCTGTAGCCGGTCCCAAGGGTATGGCTGTTCGCCATTTAAAGAGGTACGTGAGCTGGGTTTAAAACGTCGTGAGACAGTTTGGTCCCTATCTGCCGTGGGCGTTGGAATCTTGACGGGGGCTGCTCCTAGTACGAGAGGACCGGAGTGGACGTACCGCTGGTGTACCTGTTGTCTCGCCAGAGGCATCGCAGGGTAGCTATGTACGGAAGAGATAACCGCTGAAAGCATCTAAGCGGGAAACTCGCCTGAAGATGAGGATTCCCTGGAGGCTTGACCTCCTTGAAGGGTCGTTCGAGACCAGGACGTTGATAGGCTGGGTGTGGAAGCGCAGTAATGCGTTAAGCTAACCAGTACTAATTGCCCGTAAGGCTTGATCCTATAACCAGTGTGTTTTACCTGGTGTCTGTGATCCGCCTTGTGCCCAAGGTCGACACAACACAACCCAACCTTTACTACACCCAATTCGCCCGCGTTGACCCATGTCAGCGCAGGCAACCCCTTATGCCTGGTGACCATAGCGAGTCGGAACCACCCCTTCCCATCCCGAACAGGACCGTGAAACGACTTTGCGCCGATGATAGTGCGGATACCCGTGTGAAAGTAGGTCATCGCCAGGCTCTTATGCCCCAAAACCCCTCGACAGC
>NZ_JBDKXK010000118.1:0-4812 GCF_039710735.1 Cupriavidus sp. DL-D2
AGCGCCACAAGGCGAAGCGGAAATCGCGCTGGCTGCCATCTGGGCCGAGGTACTCGGCATCGAACGCGTGGGCCGTCACGACAACTTCTTTGAACTGGGCGGCGATTCGCTGTCCACGGTGCGCGTCAGTGCGCTGCTCGTGTCCCGCCACGGATGGGATCTCCCGATGCGGCACCTGTTCGATCACCCCACGCCGCACGCGCTCGCCAGACATATCGCCGCCAGCGACACCAACAAGCTGGGCGGCCAGCAGCAGCGCCTGTCTGCAATGGACGACCTGCTCAACGCACTGGAAGGACTGGAATAACCATGGCATTGGACGCACAACAGATCGCGCAACGTTTCGCCGCACTGGCACCGCAAGCCCGCCGCGAATTCCTGAGCAAGCTCGAAGCCATGGGCCTGAGCGCGGCCGAGCTGCCGATCGTTCCGGCCCGCCGCGATGCGCCGCTGCCGCTCTCGTACGCACAGCGCGCCATGTGGCTCACCTGGCAGCTTGATCCCACGAGCCCGGCCTACAACCTGCCGGGCGCCTTGCATCTGCGCGGCACACTGGATCGCACGGCACTGCACGCAGCCTTGAACGGATTGACCCGGCGGCACGACATCCTGCGCACCGTTTACCGTGTGGCCGACGATGGCGAGGCGTCCCAGCATGTGCTGGAACACGTCGATGTCCCGCTGCCGTTCGAAGATCTGCGCGGTGAAGACACCGAAGCGACGCTCCGCGTGCGGCTCGACACCTTCCGCGAAAAGCCGTTCCAGTTGGATATCGAGGCACCGATCCGTGCCGCGCTGTTCCAGACCGGCGATGCCGAGCATGTGCTGGCGCTGTCCGTCCACCATATCGCCGCCGATGGCTGGTCGATCCGCATTGCCATCGACGAACTGCTCGGCCACTACCAGGCGCTGACACAGGGCGTCGTCGCCGTGCCGCCCCCGCTGCCGATCCAGTACGCCGACTACGCCGTATGGCAACGCAACTGGCTCGAAGCTGGCGTGGCCGAGCGGCAGCTTGCGCATTGGACCGGGCGTCTTGGCGATGTCCACGCCATCGCCGTGCTGCCGTTCGACCGCGAGCGCGACGTTGCCGCACCGGCCCATCTCGCCGCACGCGAGGGGCGCCACCGCATGGTGCTTTCCGCCGAACTAAGCCAGCGCCTGCGCGAACTGGCCCGTGCCCAGGGCGCCTCGCTGTACATGGTGATGCTCGTGCTGCTGGACGTGGCGCTGTATCGGCACGGTGGACAGGCCGATCTGCGCGTGGGATCGCCATTGGCGAGCCGGCAAAAAGCCGAGACGCTGGGCTTGATCGGCTGCCTGCTCAATGTCCAGGTGATCCGCGCCGAGCTGGATGCACGCGAAGGGTTCGCATCACTGCTGGCCCGTGTGCGCGATGCCGTGCTCGACGCACAGGCACATCCGGACCTCCCCTTCGAGATGCTTGTTGATGCGCTGGCGCCGGAGCGTCAGCCGGGCGTGCATCCGCTGTTCCAGGTGAAGTGCACCGAGCAGCAGGACCGGCCCGCGAACTTCCACGCAGCGGGCCTTGAGATCCGGATCGAGGAACTGAGCGGCGGCCATGCCCACTTCGACCTGAGCTTCGATTTCACGGATCGCCAGGACGGTATCGAATGCGTACTGGCCTACGCTGCCGCACGCTTCGACGAAGCTACCATCGCGCGCTTTGGCACCGCACTGGCTGCCATCGCCGAGCAGGCGGTGACCGCGCCGACATTGCCGCTGGCCGCCTATCGCGTACCGGGCGCGCAGACGGCGCTGTGCGGTCCCGCGCAAACCTTCGCCGTGGCAGACCTCATGGCGTCGTGGGATCAGGCCGTGCGCGATGCGCCCACGCGGCTCGCCGTTCACGACGAGTCTGGCGGTCATGACTTCGCCAGCGTCGATGCCCGCGCCAGCGCGCTGGCTCGCAAGCTGCAGGCGCATGGCATCGGCGCGGAGAGCCGTGTCGCCATCCTCGCCGAGCGCTCGAATGCCTTCGTGCTGGGTGTGCTTGCCGTGCTCAAGGCCGGTGCCGCCTATGTCCCGCTCGATCCCCAACTGCCGGCCGACCGCCTGGCCTATCAGGTGGAGAACAGCGGCGCCGCATTGCTGCTTGCCGCAGTGGCGCCGGCGTGGACGCCCGATGTCGAAGTCTGGCCGCTGACTTGCGAGGGCGAGGCGCCGGCCATGGTGCCGGACTGGCAGCCGGGGCCTGTTCATCCGGCGCAGGCCGCCTACGTGATCTACACATCGGGGTCCACGGGCCAGCCCAAGGGTGTCACGGTCGCGCGTGGCGCGCTCACACACTATGTGCGCGCCGTGCTGGACCGGATGGCGCTGCCGGCGGAAGCCGGGAGCCTGGCGATGATCTCCACGGTGGCCGCCGATCTGGGGCACACGAGCTTCTTCGGCGCGCTGTGCAGCGGAAGGACGCTGCACCTGATCAGCCGCGAGCGTGCGTTCGATCCCGACCGTTTCGGCGAGTACATGGCCGCGCACGGCGTGGATGCGCTCAAGATCGTGCCGAGCCATCTGCAGGCCCTGCTGCAGGCCCGCGATGCCGCGTCGGTGTTGCCGCGCCATTTGCTGGTGCTCGGCGGCGAGTCCACCTCGTGGGATCTGCTCGACCGTATCCACGCGCTGCGCCCCGGCTGTGCCGTGATGAATCACTATGGTCCCTCGGAGACCACGGTGGGCGTGCTGACGCAGGACGGCCAGACGGCCAATCGTACGGCGGCAAGCCTGCCGCTGGGCAAGCCGCTTGCCAACGGCAAGGCCATGGTGCTCGACGCCGACATGAACCCGGTGGCGCAGGGCGTGGCGGGCGAGTTGTACCTGTCCGGCCCCGGCGTGGCGCGCGGTTACGCGGCCCGTGCCGGACAGACCGCCGAACGCTTTGTCGCCCATCCGCTGCGCGCGGGCGAGCGCATGTACCGGACCGGCGACAAGGTGCGCATGCTGCCCGATGGCAGCCTCGCGTTCCTGGGCCGGGTCGATGACCAGGTCAAGATTCGCGGCTATCGGGTGGAGCCCGGTGAGGTGCGCCGCGCCATGCTGGCCCTGCCGGGCGTTGCCGAGGCCGAGGTGCTGGCGGATCAGGCCGACGATGGCCGCGCGATGCTGTGCGCGTATGTGGTGGGCAGCGCCGATGCCAACACGTTGCGCGAGCGGCTCTCCGCGACACTGCCCGACTACATGGTGCCGGCAGCGATCGTGCTGCTCGATGCACTGCCGCTGAACGCCAACGGCAAGATCGACCGCAAGGCATTGCCGCGTCCGGAACGCGATGGCGGCGCGCGCTACGAAGCGCCTCAGGGCGAGTTCGAAGAAAAGCTGGCCGCGATCTGGGCCGAGGTGCTGGGCGTGGCGCGCGTGGGACGCAGCGACAACGTGTTCGCGCTGGGCGCCGACTCCATCCTGAGTCTCAAGGTGGTGGCCCGCGCACGCAAGCAGGGCATCAAGCTGGCGCCGCGCCAGTTGCTGGAGCACCAGACGCTGGCGGCGCTCGCCGCGGCACACGCCGCTGCCGTGGCGCCCGTGGCCGTCGCGCAGTCCGACGCGGCGCCGTTGCCCGCCATGCCCCGGTTGGCCGACGATGTCCGTTTCGATCCGCAACCGCTGTCCCCGGCGCAGGCACGCCAGTGGTTCCTCTGGAAGCTGGACCCAGCCAGCACGGCCAACCATATCGCCGGTGGCCTGCGCTTGCAGGGCGCGCTCGACATCGATCTGCTGGTGCAGGCACTGCGTGCCGTGGTGGCGCGGCACGAAGCATTCCGCACGGTGATCGTGGCCGACGCCGATGGCAAGGCCATGCAGCGGGTGCTGCCGGAGGCCACGTTCGAGGTGCCGGTAATCGACCTGCGGAACACGGCGGACGCCGAGGCATCGGCCACGGAAGAGGCCGCCCGTCTGGCGCTGACGCCATTCGATCTCGAAGGCCAGATTCCGGTCCGTGCGGCGCTGATCCGCATGGCCGAGGACGACCATCGGCTGGTCGTGGTGATGCATCACATTGCCTCGGATGGCTGGTCGATGCGCGTGATCGTCGACGAGTTCGTGACGCGATTCGGCGCGCTGCGGAACGGGCAGGCGTTGGCGGTGGCACCGCTGGCCGTCCAGTACGTGGACTATGCGGCATGGCAGCGCGGCTGGTTCGATGCCGCCGAGCAGACCCGCCAACTCGACTACTGGCGCACGCAGCTTGGCGACGATCATCCGGTGCTGCAACTGCCCGCCGACGCCCCCCGGCTGGCCGCCGACGGCTACCACGAGGCTCGTCACGTGGCGACGCTGCCCAGAACCGTGCGCGATGCACTGGCCCAGCGTGCGCAGGCCGGCGGCGCCACCGTGTTCATGGCGCTGCTGACGGCGTTCCAGACGCTGCTGTCGCGCTACACCGGGCTGGCCGATATTCGCGTGGGCGTGCCCATCGCCAACCGGCATCGTGCCGATGTGCAGGACACGGTCGGGCTTTTCGTCAATACGCAGGTGATGCGGCTGCAAGCCGGCCCGCGTATGACACTGGCTCAGGCACTGGCACAGACACGCGAAGCTGCGCTGGGCGCGCAGGCCCATCAGGACCTGCCGTTCGAGCAACTGGTGGATGCGCTGCAGCCGGAGCGCAGCCTGAGCCATCCGCCGCTGTTCCAGGTCATGTTCAATCACCAGCGTGACAACCGCGCCGCGCTGGCAGGGTTGAGCGATCTGTCGGTGACGCCGTGGGCCGTTGGCGCGCAGGCCGCCCAGTTCGAACTGGTCCTCGACTCCATCGAACACGACGACGGCACGCTGCAACTGACGCTGCGCTAC
>NZ_JBDKXK010000119.1:0-1059 GCF_039710735.1 Cupriavidus sp. DL-D2
CCCATTTGCCGGCCTCATCGTTCATGCCCGTGGTCTGCAACTGCGCCAGATCGACCAGCGCGGCTTCGAGTTCCTGCATCACGGGTCGCACCACGATATCGCGGCTCGCCTTGATGTATGGCTTCCACAGTGCATCGAGCACTTCCGCATCGCTGTTCAAACCGAATCGCGTGAACAGCGGCGCGCCGTGCTGCACGCGGTACTCGTAACGCTGGATCTGCTGCTGCAGCGTATCGAGCGCCTTCAGTCGCACCACTTCGTTCGGCGCCGACTGGATCGCCTGCGCGGCCTCCTGCGCCGCCCGCAGATCGTACTGATTCCGCAGGCCGGAGACCACCATGCCCGTGGTCCAAAGACCAATTGCCACCAGCACCAGCCACGCACTAATCGTCAGCGGATGCATGCCCGTGCGCCGACCGGGCTGTCGTTGTACGGTATCGGCAAGGTGTTGCCACACCGCTAGTTCGTCACCCTGATGACCATTGCCCGCAACCGCCGGCACGAACGCCACGCCCCTCAACGGCAACTGCGCACGTGCGGCTTTTGCGAGCCCAAACAACCATTGCGCAAGCGCGCTGCTTCGCGTGTCCAACTTCCGCGACAGTTCACCCAGATACCGTTCCCGTGGCGTCTGCGGTAACCGGTCCAGACTCCGACACATCAACCGATCGCGCAACTTCAGCAACGCCGCCTCGCTCGCTTCGGCATCGCCTCCCTTCGGCACTTCGCAATAGATCAGCGGCGTATCGATTGCGGATGGCGCATGTTTTGAAGTTGCCTCCAGCACAAAGGTCGGCGCAGTCCATCGCAAGGCTTCGGCGATGCGCGCGAGCCGAATGCCATAAGACTCGATACCGCGACGCTGCGTCGGTAAATCCTTGTCGCCATCGGTCACGAGCACGATGGCATCGACGGGGCGGCGGCGACGGAGTTTGTAGAGATGCTTGAGCCAGGATGGATCGGGCTGCCCGTTGTCGCCAGTCCCATTCCACAGCAACACGGCATCGTCCGTTTGCTGAAAACCGTGTTCGACGATATCGGGAAGGAGACGCTGGATGG
>NZ_JBDKXK010000012.1:0-232515 GCF_039710735.1 Cupriavidus sp. DL-D2
CATCAGGCCGAAGGCGCTGGCGACGGCTACGCCCTGGCTCATCAGCGTCTGGTATTCCTCCATCTGACTGGTGTGGCCAGCGAGGAACGTCCTGCCCGTCAGTTGGGTGATCTGGTCGCGGACCAGCTTCTGCTCGTAGAAGCCGTCACCGAGACGCTTCTGCGTCATCTGCGGATCGATGCCCAAGGCTCCAAGCATGTAGTCGCTGGAAATGAATCGTGTGTATTGCGTGAAGCGCGGGTCCGTGGCGACGAGGTAGGTGTCGCCCGGCGCAGGACGAATCGTGTACAGCCCGTTGGTCGGCAGGGTGAGGTTCGGAACGCCTCCCCCAGGTGCCGCGCCGGCGGCCAATCCAGTACTGCCGTCGCCACCGCCCGTCACCGTCGCCCCCACGGTATCCACCGACCTCACGCTGACATCCGGGGCGCTGGTCTTCACCGCCTGATTCGCCGTGGCGATGGCCGCGAGCGCCGCCACAGTGGTGGGCGCCTGCCGCGTGCTCGGATGGGGAACGACCTCGGTCTTGCTGCTGTACCCAGTTCGCTGGTGCCAGTAGAACGTAGAGGTGTCCTGCGTCGTGATCTTTTGCTGCAACACCGTGCCGACATCCTCGACCTTCCCGGCAACACGCACGAGGTTCGCACCCGCTGCCATGGTCGATGACTGGTTGAAGATGCTGCCGCCCTCGCTGTTGATGCGGATGTTGCCGCCGGCCTGGATCTTCGCGGCTTCGGTGGCGCTGATGAGCCGGTCCGTCGCCGTTGTCGTGACGGTATCGCGAGAAATCTCGGTGTAGTCGGCGCCGAAGTTTTGCTGACGCACATCGTCCGGCCGGATGTGGATGTTCGGGTCCCAATCGGGCCAGAAGGTGATGCTGTAGGTGTCGCCGTTGTCGAGGATCGCCTCGTAGTACTGCGTCGCGCGCGTGGCGATCGGGCGTGAGCAGATGCCGGTTTCGGCGTTGCAGTTGCTTGGCAGTCCGACGCCCAGACGATATTCCTCGATTGGGGATTCCGTGAAGGAGAGCGTCCGCTTGTCGGTGTCGAGTTTGGTGACGGTCGATTTGTCGACGGTCACCGTGATTGGCGTGCGCAGTGCGTTTGTCTGGGGCGTGCTGACCGGCGCGCGACCGGTGCCCCACGTCCAGCCCGGAAAGGTGATGCTGCGGTGCCAGTTCAACTCTCCGTCCGGAAGACCCGCCTGCCAGAGCCTGAGCGTCTTCACCGCCATCTGCACTGGCGTCCCCGCTTCGGTTACGATGCGCGTGCGTGTATTGCGAACGTCCTTCGCAGCGATGTCGATGTCGCCCCCGGCCTCGATCGTCGCGGATCGGTTGACCAGTTCGCCCACCTGGTTGCGCAGTAGACCCGTCTCGGGATCGCGCTCGCCGTCGCGGGCCACCTGCAGGTTGCCTGCGCTGTAGAGCGTGGCGCCATCGAGGTTCCGCACGGAGTCGGCGGCATAGACATGCAGGTTCCTCACCGCCGCGACCAGCGCAGCCGGCCCGTGGTTGACCACCTCGCTACCTTGCACGGTGACGTCGTTGCCGATGATCGCGCCGGTGTTGGTGGTTGTCGCACTGCGGGTCTGGACGGTATCGCCTTCGATGCGGCCCGCATTGGCGAGCGATTGCGACGCTTCGACTGTGGTGCGCGTGCCAACCATGCCGGCGCCCGCGGCATTCACGACCTCTGCACCTAGCACGGTCAGGCCGCCGACTGCTGCGAGCGTGCCGGTGTTGGTGAGCTTGCCGGTGGTCGAGACGCGCATGTCGCCATCGGCCCGCAGCCTGTTGTTCGCGTCGTTCTCGTAGTTGCCCGCGACGTCCAGTGACAGGTTGCGCGCCGCCGCGATCTCGCCGCTTCCCGAGATCGCGCCCGCCACGGCCACGTCCCGGTTTGCCTTGATGGTGCCCCGGCGATTGTCGAGCGAGGCGACCTGGAGGCTGACATCGGTGCCGCCGAGGAGTTGGCCGCCAGCGTTGTCGAGCGTGGCGCCAGCGTGGTCGAACGTGAAGCCCCTGCCGCCGAGGAAGATACCGCCGCGATTGCTGACGGCCATCGCGCCGTCGAGCCGCAGCCCACCGGCAGCCTGTACCGAGCCGTCGTCGTTGTCGAAGCGGCCCGCCGAGGCGATGGTGGCAGTGTCCTGGGCGCCGATCTTTCCACCCCGGTTCGACACGCTCCCGGCCGTCAGCGCCAGTGCGCCCTGGCTCGCCATCTGGGCCCGGTCGTGGAGCAGGGCGCCTCGAGCGGAGGCGGACAGATTTCCGCCCGATATGCTTGTGGCGCCCGTCAGGTCGAGATCGGCCGCGCCGGCCTGCAAGTCAAGATTCCCGCCAGCGGTGCTCTGGCTGCCCGCGAGGTCGAGTCCCGCGCCTTGCAGCAGCATGTTGCCACTGGCCTGGTTCTGGCCCGTAGCGGCGAGCTTGCCGGTGGTGGCGGTCACGCTGAGGTCGGCCGGCGAGGCGACTGTGCCATCGGGGCTCACGCCCGCGGCCAGCGTGCCGGTGGATGCCACACTGCCGCCGGTGGCGGAGAGCCGCCGCTGCGCCGCCAGCGTGCCGCTGTTCGATAGCGTGCCGTGCGCGTGGATCGACACCTGCTGCATGCCATAGGTCGTGCCGCTGTGCTCGATACCGCCGCGCGAGCGCGCGTCCAGATTGCCGCTGGCTGAAGTCTGCCCGGCCATGACGAGTCGCCCCGCCGACGTCAGCGTCAGGTCTCCGGCCTGCGCCGCTGCCACCCCGCGCAGTGACACGCCCACGCCGTGCTCGGTGGATGCCAGCAGGATCTTGTTGGCGTACATCCCGCCGAGCTCGGCCACGTCGATGCCGATGGACGGGGCAGGGCCGGCGCCGTCGATTGGCGTAGCCGCGAGCGTGTCGCGGCTGACCTGGTTGGCGCCGCCGATGACGTTGAGTTGGTTCGCATACGTCGCGGCATTGACATGCACCGCGCGCGCGATGAGATCGATCCGATCGACATGGGCGGCATTCAGCCCGTCTCCGCGCACCGCGATCTGGCCGCCAGTCACCCGGAATGCATCCAGGCTGCCGCTGCCGCCGTACATGGGCGTGCCCGTGGTCAGCGTGGCGCGGCTGGTGTTGATGAAGCCCGCACCTTCGACGAGGATGCCGGTGGGGTTGGCCACGATCACCTCGCTGCGCGGCCCCGCCACTTCGAGGTAGCCCCGTAACTGGCTTGGGTTCGAACTGGTGACCTGATTGACGATGATCCGCGCGGAACCGCCTGGCAGCAGGTTGGCGTTGCCGTTGATGAAGCCGGCCTGCTGGGTCGGCACGGCGGTCGGCGAGTTGTTGAGAATGACACCCGACCTCGGCACGTCGAACCGCGTGTAGTCGTTGATGGAGACCCCGGCGCCCGACGGCCGCGTGATATCGATCTGGGGCAGTCCGTTCGCAGTCTGGCCGATGGTCGGGCGATGCGGGCCAGCGTGGGTGTCCGCCACCACCTGCGCCCACCCGTGCACCGGCACGCCCGCTGCAATCCAGGCCGAAAGCGCCAGCCACCGGAGGGTGAAACGCACGGGAGGCGCGCCAGCGCAGTCCGATTGGACCCGGCTGCCACCATCCCGGCCTTTACCTCGGCTCACGGCGCATTCCTCCACGGCCATGAGCATGCGGCGATGCGGGTTGAAGACGAGACGGTAGCGACTGCGGTTCATAGGTTCGGCCATGCGTGTAGTGCGGGATGGCGCGGACTGTAACCGGCGGGTTGTTGGTCAGGACTTAACGACGATCAAGGCATCTGGAATCAGTTATTTTGGATTTTTTTCTATTTACATCAACCGGTTAGGCGGAAAGCGGGAGCGGCAGCAGCATCTTATTATTCAATTAACCGCCCAGCGCATTGACCGACTACGAATGCCGGGACGAAAAAAATCCCGGCTGCCTGCGTACAGGGGCCGGGGTTTGAATCGATACCTTTGGATCGGCACCGAGGAGACATGGATACGGTGCGGGCGACGTGTATTACGATGTCGCCACCGTTGGCGAAGCGCCTTGCCATCCGAAGGAAGAGAGCAGGGCGCTTGGCCAACGGACCGGCCGGAGCCGGTTCGCTGGAGCTTACTGAAGCTTAGGCAGCAGCCGTCGGCTTCTTGGCAGCCGTGCGCGCAGTGGCGCTGGCTTGCTGGGCAGCCTTCGAAGCGGCCGTGGCGGCAGCCTGGAAGTTGCTTTCGGCCATTTCAACAGCTTGCTTCGTGGCCTTCTGGACCGACTCGTAAGCGTTGTTGGCAGCCGAGATGGCCGACTTCACGATGGCTACGGTCGATTCCGAACCGGCCGGGGCGTTCTTGGCGAAGTTGTCGACCAGGGCTTGCACGTTCTTCGAGCCTTCGGCCAGTTGGGCTTCCGCTACCTTGGTGAACTCGCTTTGGGTTTCCGAAGCGATTTCATACAGGTGGCGCGTGTAGGCCAGGGTCTTTTCGGCAACCGGCTGAACCAGCGCGGCCTGGATGGTCAGGAATTCCTGTGCGTCCTTGGCCGACAGTGCCTTCTTGGCGTTGTCGACGTTTTCGGCGAACGTTGCCTTGACCACTTGCAGGTTCAGCTCGACCAGCTTTTCCACGCCTTCAAAGGCTTTCGAGGTCAGACCAAACAGGGTCTCGAGGTTGGCTTTTTGTGCGGCTGCAACTTGTTCCGGGGTCAGAATCATGCTGGTCTCCAGTGGTGAACTTCAAGGTCTAGCAAAGTGAAATTAAGCCGCCCAGATGTCAAAGCCATGACTTGTTTGTATCTTGGCTAGCCCGAGCGTATGTCCGTTTGTCAGCGCCGCGTCCCCGGCCTTTTTTGGTCCTGAGGGCTTTGATGCGCCGCAACAATTCCAATTCTAAGAATTCGGCGATAGGTGTCAAGCGGTTTTTGTGCATCGCACAAAAAATAGAGGGTGGGTGGGGGTGATAAGGGCAGGGTGCTACACGTACGCAGTGTCATACAAGGGTAAATACCGATGCGGCAACTTGGTGCGATGCACGAAAGGCAGGCGTTTGAAGCGCCATGACGCATTGCGTGCAGGACGGTGCTACCATCGCTGACTGCCCGGTCGGTCAATGATGTGAAGCCATCACAAGCCGCCCGTATCTGCTCCGCCCCGTTCCCATGTTCGCCTTCTACGCCGACCACTTCGTCCTGCCGCTGCCTCCCGGCCATCGGTTCCCGATGCGCAAATACAGCATGCTGCGCGATGCCGTGGTCCGAGAGGTGCCGGGCTTGGTGCTGCATGAAGCCCCACGAGCCGACGATAGCGACCTGACGCTGGCCCACACCCCGGCGTATGTTGCCGAAGTCTCATCCGGACAACTCGATGCCGCGCGTCAGCGCGAGATCGGTTTTCCGTGGTCCCATGAAATGGTGGAGCGCTCTCGACGTTCGGCCGGTGCCACGATTGCCGCATGCCAGACCGCACTCACGCAGGGCATCGCCGTGAACCTTGCCGGCGGCACGCACCATGCCTATGCCGACAAGGGCGGCGGTTTCTGTGTGTTCAACGATGCCGCCATCGCCGCGCGTCGATTGCAGCGTGATGGCGCCGTGCGTCGCGTGGCCGTGATCGACCTCGATGTCCATCAGGGCAATGGCACTGCATCGATTTTGCGGGACGATTCCAGCATCTTCACGCTCTCGCTGCATGGCGAGAAGAACTACCCCTTCCGCAAGGAAGCGAGCGATCTCGACGTAGGCCTGCCCGATGGGTGCGACGACGATACGTACATGGCGGCGCTCGCCGGCGCGCTCGACATGCTTCATGCCCGCTTTGCTCCCGACCTGCTGATCTATCTGGCCGGCGCCGATCCCCATGAAGACGATCGACTGGGGCGCCTGCGGCTGACCATGGCGGGCCTGGCGCGACGCGACAAGATGGTGTTCGACTTCGCGCTGTCGCAACGTCTTCCCGTTGCGGTGGCAATGGCCGGTGGCTATGGCAACCAGATCGAAAACACCGTGGCTGTGCATACGCAGACGGTGGCTCTGGCTGCGCAGTATCATGCGCGCCATTCGACAGAAAGCTGCGTGCAAGATGCAGCGGCCTTTGTCACCGCATCATGACTTTGTTGCAGTCATCGCAAAAAGTTTGGAACCTTGCGGCGTGCCGCGTGCTCATACGACCTTTCGTGTGGCGTCGGCAGCGCTATCCCACTGGCCTGTTGCCGTTGTAGTCCGACTGACTTCCTCTCGATGAAGCCCGAACCTGCTCACCGCTCCGCGTACAAGCACTTCCAGCCGATCACCACACGTTGGATGGATAACGATGTCTATGGCCACGTGAATAACGTTGTCTACTACAGTTATTTCGATACGGTCGTGAACACGTACCTGATTCATGCGGGTGCATTGGATATCGAAGCAGGCAGCACTATCGGATTGGTGATCGAGACGCAGTGCAATTATTTCTCGTCGCTGACTTTCCCGGACACGGTGGTGGCCGGATTGCGTGTGGCGAAGCTTGGCAACACGAGCGTGCGCTACGAGGTGGGGCTATTTCGCGGGGATGCCGAGATCGCTGCGGCGCAGGGCCATTTCGTGCACGTCTACGTGGATCGCGAGACGCGGAGGCCGGTAGCGTTGCCGCAGCCGTTGCGCCAGGCACTTGAGAGGCTGGTCGTGAACCAGCCCCATGACAACAACGCAGTGAACAAGAACTAAGGAGACCGCCAAGTATGTCGAACCCCGATGAGGCAGCCTGCGTCGATCGCGCCATCACCACGCGTCGATCGGTGCGCGCATTCCTGGATACGCCAGTGCCGCGCCAGACCATCGAAGACATCCTGGCCGTGGCCAGCCGTGCGCCTTCGGGCACGAATACGCAGCCGTGGAAGGTCTACGTACTGTCCGGCGACGCCAAGGTGCGTTTCTGCACCGATGTGCTGACGGCATACGACGATCCTGAACGCGATGCCAAGTATCGCGAGGAATATCCGTACTACCCGCGTGAGTGGGTCGATCCCTACCTGGCGCGCCGCCGAAAGGTGGGCTGGGACTTGTACAGCCTGCTCGATATCCGCCGCGAGGATAAATCGCGCATGCACGAGCAGCACGCGCGCAACTTCCGTTTCTTTGATGCGCCGGTCGGACTGATCTTCACCATCGATCGCATCATGGAGCAGGGAAGTTGGCTGGATTACGGCATGTTCCTCCAGAGCATCATGGTGGCGGCGCGCGCACGTGGGCTCGATACGTGTCCGCAGGCGGCTTTCACGCAGTTTCATCGCATCATCAAGGAACACCTGAAACTGACCGATGAGGAGATGGTGGTGTGCGGCATGTCCCTCGGCTTTGCCGATCCCGATGCTACGGCCAACCAGTTGATGACGGAGCGTGAACCAGTTGGACAGTTCGCGCGTTTTCTGTCCTGACTTATCCGCTGGCGAAACCTTTCGGTATCGCCGGGAGTAGTTGCACTTTGTTGTATTTGTGGTAGCGAGTGAATGACTTAAGCGGCTCATTTTTCATAATGTGGAAATGTTTGTAATTCCAACTTTAAAGAGCCGCTGTAAGTCATTAATCTTGCTATAGATTTCTTAATTTTCTAAACTAGCGCCATTCCGCAGCCGCGCTGAGCAGACCATGTTCCGGACCGAATCCTTTATGTCTCGACTCTTCGGCCTTCCCCAACTGACGGCCTTTGCCACCACGGCATTGGTGTCCGTTGCCTTGATGACCGCACCGGTAGCGTACGCAGCGACGAAGTCGACTGCGACGAAATCGTCGGCCAAAAAGACCGAAAAAGTTTCAAAATCCGCTAAATCCGTAAAATCCTCGAAGAAGACTGCAGCCATTAGTGCCGCGCCGTCCTCGCGCAAGGTGATTGTCGTGAAGAACGGCAAACGCACCGTGGTGGCCAGCCGTGCCGCCCCGGTCCGTGCCGCGTTCGTGCCGGCCAAGCCGTCGTTGGGCGAGGCCATGGGCCTGCGCGATACCGATGACGCGCTGTCGCTGCGTTCGTCCGTCGCCCTGGTGCTGGATCAAAACACCAACGAGGTGCTGTTCCAAAAGAATTCCACGGCCGTGCTGCCCATCGCCTCCATTACCAAGCTGATGACGGCGCTGGTGGTGATGGATTCCCGGTTGCCGATGGATGAAATGCTGACGGTTTCCGAGGATGACCGGGATACCGAGAAACACAGCAGCTCGCGCCTGCGCTTTGGGACCACGCTGACGCGCCATGAGATGCTGCTGCTCGCGCTGATGTCGTCCGAGAACCGCGCCGCGTCCGTGCTGGGCCGCAGCTATCCGGGTGGCCTGCCGGCGTTTGTAAGCGCGATGAACAAGAAGGCGCGCGAACTGGGCATGAACGACAGCCACTTCGTCGACTCCAGCGGGTTGTCGAGCAGTAACGTCTCCAGTGCGATGGATCTCGCGCGCCTGGTCAATGCGGCGTACCGCAATCCCACTATCCGCGAGTTTTCCACGCAGACCGAGCACGAAGTGAATGTGCTGGGCCGCTCGCAGCACTACGTCAGCACGAATCGCCTGGTGCGCGGCGGCAATTGGGAGATCGGCCTGCAGAAGACTGGCTACATCTCCGAGGCCGGCCAATGCCTGGTGATGCAGACGCGCGTCAATGATCGCAACGTGGTGATGGTGTTCCTGGATTCGGTGGGCAAGCTGTCGCGCTTTGCCGATGCCACCCGGGTGCGAAGCTGGCTTGAGCATCAGCCTCCGTCGGCAGGGGGCCAGCCTCGCCCTTTTCCTTCGACGCCCAATCTTACGCAGGGTCCTAAGTCCCCTGCGATGGTCCTGGTGTCCCATCACTCGCACGGCACCTGATCACATTCAGATTGCTGCAACGAAAAACGCGCCGGAGGGCTTGGCCCCCGGCGCGTTTTTCATTGCATGGCTTGCCGAGCCGGACTGCGATCAGGCCGCCACCGTATCGGGCACATAGCCCATGCCGCGCGAGATCTGCAGCGCGGTTTCCTTGAGGTTCTGCAGCCAGCTATCCTGCAGCCGATCCGCGGGTGCTGACAGCGACAGGCCAGCCACCAGCCGACGCGAATCGTCGTAGATGCCGGCGGCGATGCAGCGCACGCCAAGCTCCAGTTCTTCGTTGTCGCGTGCATAACCGTTCGAGCGGACCCAGCTCAGCTCGCGTTCCAGCCGGGCAATCTCGGTGATCGATGTGCGCGTATGGCCGGCCAGGCCGGTGCGCGTGGCGTAGTTGCGTACGCGAGCCGATTCGTCAGCGGCCAAAAACAGCTTGCCGACCGAGGTCAGATGCAGCGGCGCGCGGCCACCGATGGCGCGCACCACCTGCATGCCCGAGCGCTCGCTGTACGCGCGCTCGATATACACGATCTCATCGCCCTGGCGTACCGACAGGTTCACGGTTTGACCAGTGACGCGATGCAGCGCGCGCATCGGCGCCAGCGCCGCGTCGCGCACCGACAGGCGCGCCTTGACGAGATTGCCCAACTCCAGCAGCCGCATGCCCAGGCGGTAGCTGCCTGGATCGGAACGATCGACAAAGCGGCACGCCACCATATCGTTGAGGATGCGGTGCGCGGTAGAAGGGTGCAGGCCGGTAGCCAGCGAGAGTTCCTTCAGGCTGACGGGGTCTGCGTGCTGGGCCAGCGCATCCAGTAGCGTCATCATGCGCTCGATCACCTGGATCGAGGTCTTGCCGGGTGACTTGTCTGCTTCTGCCATAGGGAAAATGTTGCCGTGCGGCAAAAATTAAGCGTCTGCCTGATTCTATCTCGCATTGTGAAAATTTCAACTGGTGAAATGCGATTCCCGAGATTTCCTTCCAGACATTGCGCGATGAGCGGCCGCATGAAATGAAGCATGCGCCTCATGAAAAGGTGAGGTGCACAGCACCGCCCAAGGGTTTCCCCATGCACGCCGATGCCCGCAGTGGCCGGGCAGGCAGGCATAATTGCGGGGTTTCCGGGTCTGGAGTAAAGGTTTAACGATGCGAATCGGACTGTTCGCCACCTGTCTGGTGGACCTCATGCGTCCCGAGATCGGGTTTTCGGTGCTGAAGCTGCTGGAGTCGGCGGGCTATGAGGTCATGGTGCCCGAGGCGCAAACCTGTTGCGGGCAGCCCGCCTACAACTCCGGCGAACGAGGCGTCTCGCGTGACCTTGCCGAGAAATTCCTGCGCGAATTCGAGATGTTCGATTATGTGGTGGTGCCGTCAGGTTCATGCGGCGGCATGATCCGCCAGCACTATCACGACTTGCTGCGCGACGATCCCGAACTTAACGGCCGCTACGAGCGGCTGCGTGAACGGGTGTACGAACTTACCGATTTCCTGGTCAACGTGGCGAAGATCGAATCGCTTGACTCGGGTTTTTCCGGGCACGTTACGTATCACGATTCCTGCTCTGGGCTGCGCGAACTCGGCGTCAAGCAGCAGCCGCGCGCACTGCTTGGCAAACTGCCCGGCGTGCAACTGACCGAGATGAAGGATTGCGAATCATGCTGCGGGTTTGGCGGCACGTTCTCGGTCAAGTACGGCAATATCTCCACGGCAATCGTCGACGAGAAATGCACGAACATTCAGGCCAGCGGCGCCGATGCCGTGGTGCTGGGAGACCTCGGCTGCATTCTCAATATCGAAGGCCGCTTGCGGCGGTCCGGCGATTCGCGCACGCGCGTGCTCCATATCGCGCAGGTGCTGGCGGGCGACGCCTGAACGCGTCCACGCCAACCCACAATCGGAGCCCCCACGATGCAAGTCCACAGCATGGAATTCAAGGCGCGCGCCGGCCAGAAGCTGGCCGACCAGCGCTTGCAGCAGAATCTCAAGAAGCTCTCCACGAAGTTCGTGACCGCGCGGGCCGATGCCATTCGCGATATCGACTTCGATGCCACGCGCGCCGCGCTCAAGGAGCGGCGCAACCGGGCGCTGGAAAACCTCGACGTCTGGCTCGCCACGTTCGAGGAGAACGCAACGAAGCGCGGCGCCACCGTGCTGTTCGCGGAGTCCACTGCGGACGCAGCCAGGCTTGTGGCCGAGATCGCGCAGAAGCACGGCGTGAAGAAGGTCATCAAGAGCAAGTCGATGGTGACCGAGGAAATGCGGCTGAACCAGGTGCTTGGCGAGATGGGCGTGCAGAGCATCGAGACCGATCTCGGCGAGTACATCCTGCAGATCAACGATGCCGAACCGCCGTCGCACATCATTGCGCCGGTGATCCACAAGGACAAGGACGAGATTGCCGATCTCTTCGCCAAGGTCCATAACAAGCCGCGCCTGACCGATATTCCGGAGATGACGCGCGAGGCCCGCGAGGTACTGCGTCCGGAGTTCCTGTCCGCCGACATGGGCGTGACGGGCGGCAACTTCATCATCGCGGAGACCGGCTCGGTGGCCGTGGTCACGAACGAGGGCAACGAAGGCATGTGTACGATCATGCCGCGCGTCCACGTGGCCGTGACTGGTATCGAGAAGGTGCTTCCGACGCTGGAGGACCTGGCCACGGTGATGCGCCTGCTGCCACGCTCGGCGACCGGGCAGGCCATCTCCAACTATTTCTCGATCCTGACCGGGCCGCGCGCGGAAGGCGAGCGCGATGGTCCCGAACATATGTACTTCGTGCTGGTCGATGGGGGACGCAGCGGGCTCATCGGCGGCGAGTTTCAGGAGATGCTGCGCTGCATCCGCTGCGGGGCCTGCATGAACCATTGCCCGGTCTACCAGAAGATTGGGGGGCACGCGTATGGCTGGGTGTATCCGGGGCCGATGGGCAGCGTATTGACGCCGAGTTACGTGGGGCTGGCCAACGCCGTGGACTTGCCGCAGGCGGCTACGCTGTGCGGTGAATGCAACCGCGTGTGTCCGGCGTCGATCCCGTTGTCCGACCTGCTGCGCAAGCTACGCGAAAAGCAGATGGAGCGCGGCCTGCGGCCTTGGCAGGAGCGCATGGCGCTGCAGGTCTGGGGCTATGTGGCGCGTCGACCGGATCTCTACGCGTTCGTCACTCGCCTCGGCGCGCGGCTGATGGCGCGCATGGGCGGGCGTGGCAAACTGATTTCCCGATTGCCGATGGCCGGCAAGGGGTGGACCGATACCCGCGACATGCCGGCCCCAAGCGGTCGCACGTTCCGAGAACTTTATAAAGAAAGGAGGGCGCGTTGATGGGCGCCAATCAATCTACGCTGGCCGCGATGCGGCAGACACTCGATTCGCACATCGCCGGCCAGTTGCCGGTCAGCGAACTGGTCGCGCAATGGCGTGCCTCGGCGGCGTCGCTGACGTTGCCACCGGTATTCGGTCAGGCGATGGAAGAATTGCTGCGCCGCATGGAGATGGCTGCAGCGTTTGCGCAAGACAGCTGCTCGTTTTCGAGCACGGCCGTGACGGATCAGTTGGGAAAATGGCTGGAGAAGGCGGGGACGGTTTGATCTGAACCTACCGCGGTAGCGCTCCCCTCTCCCACATCGTGGGAGAGGGGCTGGGGGAGAGGGCAGGAGGTTCTGCTTGCCGACATGCTGCAATTTGAACCGCTGGCCCTCTCCCCCGACCCCTCTCCCGCAGGCGGGAGAGGGGAGTAACTTCCAGAGTTAATCACCCCAACAACAACGCATCATCATCCAGCTGCTCATGCCGTGTCTGCTCGAACATCTTCAGCAGATCCGGCACGTCGAGCCCCTTGCGCTGCTCGCCGGACACGTCGAGCACGACCTGCCCCTGGTGCAGCATGACCGTGCGCTGTCCATAGTCCAGCGCCTGGCGCATCGAGTGCGTGACCATCATCGTGGTCAGCTTGCTTTCCTCGACGATGCGTGCGGTCAGTTCCAGCACGAACGCTGCAGTCTTTGGGTCCAGCGCGGCGGTGTGCTCGTCCAGCAGCAGAATGCGCGACGGCTGCAGTGATGCCATCAGCAGGCTCACTGCCTGACGCTGGCCGCCCGAAAGCAGACCAATACGGTCCGTCAGGCGATTTTCCAGGCCGAGGTTCAGCAAGCGCAGCTTGTCGCGGAACAACTCGCGCGAGGGCTTGTTCAGCGCCGGGCGGAAGCCGCGACGCGAGCCGCGTGCCATGGCCAGCGCCATGTTCTCCTCGATCGTCAGCGCCTCGCACGTACCGGCCATCGGATCCTGGAACACGCGCGCCACCAGATGGGCGCGATCCCAGGCCGGCTGGCGCGTCACGTCCGTGTCATCGATCATGATCCGGCCGGTGTCGACCATCGTGTCGCCGCTCACCGCGTTGAGGAACGTGGACTTGCCCGCGCCGTTCGAGCCGATCACGGCGACGAACTGGCCCGCCGGGATTTCCAGGCTCAGACCGCGCAGCGCGCGGTTCTCGATTGGCGTGCCCGGGTTGAACGTGAGTTTCAGGTTTTCAGCGCGCAACATGTCAGGCACCTCCATTCTTGCGGCCGAACAGCTTCTTGCGCGTGGCCGGCAGCACCAGCGCCAGCGTCACGAGCGCGGCGGTGACAAGATTCAGATCCTGCGCCTTGAGGCCGATGAATTCCGAGTTCAGCGCCAGCGCGATAAAGAAGCGATACAGGATCGCGCCGATCACGACGGCCAGCGTCACGTAGACGAGGCGACGCGCCGGAATGATGGTCTCGCCGATGATCACGGCAGCCAAGCCGATCACGATCGTGCCGATACCCATCGAGATGTCGGCACCGCCCTGCGTCTGGGCGAACAGCGCGCCAGCCAGCGCCACCAGCGCGTTCGACAGTGCCATGCCGGCCAGCGTGGCACGGCCGGTGGGCACGCCCTGTGCGCGCGCCATGCGCGGGTTGGCGCCGGTTGCGCGCATGGCGAGGCCGAGTTGCGACGAGAAGAACCAGTCCAGCGCGAGCTTGGCAAGGATCACGACGACGAACAGCACAAGCGGGCGCAGCACGTAATCGGGCAGCCATTCGGGCTGGAGAATCGTGAAGATCGTCGGCTCGGTGATCAACGGCACATTGGGTCGGCCCATGATGCGCAGGTTGACCGAGTACAGCGCGATCATCATCAGGATACTGGCGAGCAGATCCATGATCTTGAGCCGCACATTGAGCCAGCCGGTGACAAAGCCGGCCATCGCGCCGGCGACAATCGCCACCAGCGTCGATACGAACGGGTCTTGACCGGCGGAAATCAGCGTGGCCGCCACGGCGCCGCCCAGCGGGAAGCTGCCATCGACGGTCAGGTCGGGGAAATTGAGGATGCGGAACGAGATCAGCACCCCGAGCGCCACGAGGCTGAAGATCAGACCGATCTCCAGGGCGCCCAGCAGGGAAAACAGGGACATGGGGGAATCCTTTGCGGGCCGTCCGGATGGCCCGGGTAGGGCCATGGGGGCGCTTCGGGCCGCGCGCCGCAGGGTAGGGCGCGCGGCGCGGCGGTATTACTTGATGACGGTCTTGGCTTCCTTGACCAGATCCGGGGCCAACGTCACGCCCTGCTTGCCAGCGGCGGTGGTGTTGACGAACAGTTCCAGGTTGTCGGAAGTTTGCGAGGCAATCGCACCGGGCTTCTCGCCCTTCAGGATGCGAACCACGACCTTGCCGGTCTGATGGCCGAGATCGCCGTAGTTGATGCCCAGCGCGGCAATGGCGCCACGCTTCACGCTGTCGGTGTCGGACGCCACCAGCGGGATCTTCGATTCGTTGGCCACCTTGACCAGCGATTCGTAGGCCGAGACCACGTTGTTGTCGGTGTTCGTGTAGATCACGTCGACCTTGCCGATCAGGCTCTTGGCAGCCGGTCCGATGTCCACGGTACGCGGTGCGGCGGCTTCCTTGAGCGACAGGCCCTGCTTGGCCAGCAGTTCCTTCAGTTCCTTGACCACCACCACCGAATTGGCTTCACCGGGGTTGTAGACCATGCCGACGGTCTTGGCGTTGGGAACGACGCGCTTGATCAGCGTGACCTGCTTGTCGAGCGGCAGCTTGTCCGAGACGCCCGTGACGTTGGTGCCCGTGGCGGTCCAGGTCTTCACGAGCTGGGCAGCCACCGGATCGGTCACACCGGAGTACACCACGGGAACGGTCTTGGTGGCGGCGACCACGGCCTGTGCCGACGGCGTGGCGATGGCCACGATGGCGCTCGGCTGGTCGCCCACGAACTTGCGTGCGATCTGTGCGGCGGTCCCCGGATTGCCCTGGGCGCTCTGGTATTCCCACTTCAGGTTCTTGTCGGCGTCGTAGCCGGCAGCCTTCAGTTCGTCGCGCACACCGTCGCGAATGGCGTCGAGCGCCGGGTGATCCACGATCGACAGGACCTTCACGGTAGCCGTCTGGGCCTGCACGGCGCCGCCGTAGAGCAGGGCCAGCGCGACCGCGCTGCCGAGGATGGTCTGGGTGGTGGATGCCTTGAGACGCAGCATGTAATTGTTCTCCCCCGAAGGATCGGTGCTATCAGTCAGCCGCAAGCGGTACACGGCCGTCCTGCCAGGGCGACCACGTACACGAAAAGCGTGCTGCATGACGGCCCGGCGGTCCAAGGAGGACGCTGCGCGCCTGGCGGCAGGTGCAGGCGCGCGCGTGACCGCATCGGATGCGACGGCGCGAAGCCTGCGAGGATACCATTTTCGGGGGTGGGATGGCTCGCTTTTAGTGCTGCATAGCGGCATATCCTGCCGTAAAACGCCTCCGGGGGACGAGGCTACCGCAAGAAATTGCGCCGAAAAGCCGATTTTGGCGTGTTTTGGCTCACCTGCCGCAAGCGGCTCCTGCTACAAATTGCGTCACGGTGCAAGGCGGGTAAACACATAGTCCCGGTCCTTCACGAGCGCGTTGTGGCAGGCAAAGCAGGTCTGATGCTGGGCCAGGTCGGCCGGCTTGCCGTCAATGAAGCGCCCGTAGCCCCAACCGCCCGATGCCGCGTACTTCTTCGAGTCCTTGACCATGACCTGCACGGTGGTGGCCTTGCCTGGAACCAGCGCGGAGGCGAAGTCGGGCGACTGCGTGTATTTCCACGCCAGCTTGACCAGTACCGCGCCGTCCGGGAACGGCAGCTTGCCGCTCTTGTAGGCGTCGATGGCGATCTGGTTGCCCACCACGGTACGGAGTTCGTTGAGTGGCTCGTGTTCCAGTGCCGGTGCCACCAGTTCCCACTTGCGATAGCCCTCGGGAATCGTCACGCCGTAGATCGGCGAGGCATTCGGATTCGCTGCGGCCTTGTCCGCCGACTTCTCTGCGGCGATGGCGTGCGCGGCGAAGAGCGTGGCGCACAACGTGGCGGCGCCTGCTGCAACGATGGCGGCAGTGTGGATCTTCTTCATGGGGCTTCTCCAGGCGGGGTTTGGTCTGGGCTCCATTGAGACGGGGCCGTGTATTGCCTTTGTGTCTGGGAAGGGGCGGGCTTGTATCGGCGTGTATCACGGCTTTGCCGCGATACGTCGGATCACACAACGCCCACCGCAAGCTACGGATGCGATACGTCGGCGCCTTACAGTGGCCCTCATGGCAGCGCGATTCAACGTTGCCGTGCATTTGGAGAAATACCATGCGAAACCTGAATACCGCCTATATCGATGGCCAGTTCGTGCGCGTGCAGGGCACGGAAACCCTGGAGATTGCCAACCCGGCAACCGGTGCGCCGCTCGCCGTGGTGACGCTGGCAAATCGTGCCGACGCACGCCGCGCCATCGCCGCCGCGCGAGATGCCCAGGCGCTGCTGCGCCAGACTGGCAAGGCCGAGCGCATCGACATGTTGCGGCGTCTGCAGACTGCGGTGTTGCGCTACACCGATGCGATCCGGGATGTCACCATCGAAGAGTACGGAGCGCCGGTGGCGCGGGCCCAGTGGGTCAGCCAGTACGCGTCGCAATGTTTCGCCAGTGCAGCGCAGGCGCTGGAGGATTACCCGCTGAGCTACGAGGTGGGCACGGCCACGGTGACGATGGAACCGGTAGGTGTCTCGGCGTTGATCGCACCGTGGAACAGCACGGCGGGCACGGTGTGCAGCAAGCTGGCGTCCGCGCTCGCGGCGGGTTGCGCCACGGTGATCAAGCCGAGCGAACTGAGCCCGCTCCAGACCCAGGTTCTTTGCGAAGCGCTGCACGAGGCTGGCCTGCCTTCCGGTGTGTTCAATGTGCTGCTGGGCCGTGGCGCCGATGTGGGTGACGAGATCTGTACCAGCCCGCATGTCGCGCGGATTTCCTTTACCGGCTCCACGCAGACCGGCAAGGTCATTGCGCGGGCCGCAGTGGAGACCATGAAGCGCGTGACGCTGGCGCTATCGGGCAAGTCGGCGGTCATCGTGCTCGATGACGCCGACCTGGCCCACGCGCTGCCGTTGGCGGTGGGCGGGGCGTTCATGAACAACGGCCAGGCTTGCGTGGCCGGCACACGGCTGCTGGTGCCGCATGCGCGCATGGCCGAAGTAACGGAGCGGGTGCGCGAGATCGTCGGGAAGCTCCAGGTGGGCGATCCGCGCGACCCGGCCACGACGATCGGCCCGCTGGCCAGTCGCGCACAGTTCGATCGCGTGCAGCGTTTCATCCGTCGCGGCCTGGAGCAGGGCGCCGTGCTGGTGGCCGGTGGCGAAGGCCGTCCGGAAGGTCTGCCCGAAGGTTTCTTCGTGAAGCCTACGGTATTCGCCGGCGTCCACAACGATATGGAGATCGCCCGAGAGGAAATCTTCGGCCCGGTCCTGTCGATCATCGGCTACGAGACCGAACAGGAGGCCGTCGATCTTGCTAACGACTCGGTCTACGGCCTGTTCGGCTACGTGTACTCGGCGGATGTGGCGCGTGCGCGGGGCGTGGCGGCGCAGATGCAGACCGGATCGGTGCTGGTCAATCGCATCGATCCGGAGGTGCTGGCGCCGTTCGGCGGGGTCCGTCAATCGGGTGTGGGCCGGGAGTTCGGCCTGGCGGGGCTCGTTTCATACCTTGAGCCGAAGACGGTGGCGGTGCGCTGATTTTCCCGAAACAGCCGGGGTGGCGATATCGTCACCTCGCATAGGGTGCAGTAAATGAACGTATAGGGTGGGCGAACTCACGTTCAATGGTGCGTGCACTGCGACCATGGTGTCATACCGTTCAGCCGTTCTGTGAGGCGGCTTACGGAGAATGTGATGACCATGCAACCGACCCTTTCGCACCGCATCGCCGCGCCTGCGGCGCCACTGACCGCGGCTGAGACCGGGCCGGCCAAGGGCGTCCTGCGTCGCTGCGGCGATATTTTTGCGCGCTACGATCGCGTACGCATCGGTGTGTCGGCGCTCCTGGTGATGCTGCTCGGGGTTGCTGCGTGGGTCGGCCTGCATGGGGTGATGGGACGCGTGACCGCAGCGGCGGAGATAGCAATTTTCGTGTTGCTGGCCTGCGTGATGGGCTTCGCCGTCGTTGCCGCGCTCTGTGCGGCGCATCTGCTGGCGGTGCAGGCGGCCCTGGGTACGCTCGCCTCGCGGATCGAGAATCCGCCACCGTCCGACGATGTGGGCCAGTTCCTGCCAGTGGAGGGGCCGGCCGTCGTCAGGCGGCTCGTACAGACAATCAATCTGGCGAAGCAGCAATGCGTGGAGCGTGAATCGGAATTGCTGGCGGTGCAGGCGTCGTACGCCCACGACTTGCGCACGCCGATGACCCGGTTGATGCTGCGCAGCGAACTGATCGACGATGCCGTGCTGCGCGGTGCCATCGAGCGCGATCTCGACGAAATGCGCGAACTAGCCGAGGCCAGCCTGGCCTGCGCCCGCATGCAGGGCAGTGCGCCCCAGTCATTGCGGCATGTCGATGCCGATCATTTGCTCGATGCGCTGCTGGTCAACTATCGGGACGCCGGTCTTCCCATCCCGCTGGAGGGCCGCATCGGATGCCCCGTGCTGACGTGCCCCCATGCGCTGCGACGGATACTCGTCAACCTGATCGACAATGCACTGCGCTATGGCTGCAATGTGCAGATGTCGGTGCGCGTGGAGGCGCAGCGGCTGACGGTTTGCGTCCTGGATTCCGGCCCGGGGATCTCTCCCGCGCAACTCGAAACGGTGTTCCAGCCCTGGTATCGCGCGCCGGAAACGGCGGCGCGCGCACAGGGCAGCGGGCTCGGGCTCGCCATTGCCCGACGGCTGACGCAGGCGATTCGCGCGGACCTGCGGCTGGCCAATCGCAGTGAAGGCGGCCTGGAAGCGCGCCTTACGTTGCCGCTCTGAGCGCGGTGGCACACTCGCGCACGAGCGTGGGGCCGCGATAGATCAGGCCGCTGTACACCTGCACCAGCTCGGCACCGGCATCGATCTTTGCACGCGCGCCGGCACCGTCGAAGATGCCGCCCACGCCGATGATCGGTAGCGCATCGCCAATCACTTTGCGCAGCTCTCGCACCACACGCGTCGACGCATCGAATACGGGGCGGCCCGACAGCCCGCCTGCTTCCTCGGCATGGGGCAGGCCCTTGACCGCATCGCGTGAGATGGTCGTGTTGGTGGCGATCACGCCATCAATCTGGTGGCGCACCAGTGCATCGCCGATATTGCGGATCTGATCGTCATCGAGATCGGGAGCGATCTTCAGCGTGACCGGCACGTAGCGCTTGTGCTGGTCGGCCAGCCGCTGTTGCGCGGCCTTGAGCGTGGACAGCAGGCTGTCCAGTTCGCTGGCGCCCTGCAACTGGCGCAGGTTCGTGGTGTTCGGCGACGAGATGTTGACCGTCACGTAGCTTGCGTGCGGATAGACGCGTTCCAGGCAATAGAGGTAGTCGTCCGCCGCGCGCTCGATTGGCGTATCGGCGTTCTTGCCGATGTTCAGTCCCAGCACGCCACCCTCGGCCTTCCAGCGCGACGCCTGCACGTTACGCACGAACGCATCCACGCCGCCATTGTTGAAACCCATCCGGTTGATCAGCGCATCCGCCTGCGGCAGCCGGAACATGCGCGGACGCGGGTTGCCGGGCTGCGCGCGGGGCGTCACGGTTCCCACCTCGATAAAGCCGAACCCGAAAGCGGCCAGGCCGTCGATATAGGCGCCGTCCTTGTCGAGTCCGGCTGCCAGGCCCACAGGATTCGGAAAGCGGATGCCCATCACGGTGCGCGGATCGCTGGCAATGCTGTTGCCGATGCAGCCGGCCAGCCCCAGGCGCCGGGCGCGCATCAGGTTGTTGAGCGTGAAATGGTGGGCGTCCTCCGCATCCATCGAGAACAGGGCGGGGCGAAACAGGGGGTAGAGCGCGTTGAGCACGGGGCAGGAGCGGCCGGCGGCCGGCGTGAAGTCGGTATCAGGCCGGCATTGTAGCCGCTCAGCGATGGCTCATTCCTGTGCCGGACCCGGCTGGCGTGGCGCAGGCGGTGGAGCGGCGGGTGCCGACGCTTCGTCGAATGCCTGCCACTGGTTGCCCGTCAGCACCTGCAGCGGCTGGAAGCGCGCCTTGTAGGCCATCTTGCGGCTTTCGGCGATCCAGTAGCCCAGGTAAAGGTGTGGCAGTCCAAGTTCGCGCGTCTGGGCGATCTGCCAGAGGATGTTGTACGTCCCATAACTGGCGCCCTCGATCAGCGGATCGTAGAACGTGTAGACCGAAGACAGGCCGTCATCGAGCACGTCGATCATGCTGACCATGCGCAGCTTGCCGGCCTCGGCCGAGCCAGGCGGCTCGCGGAACTCCACGAGCCGGGAGTTGACGCGGCTCTGCAGCAGGAACTGCTCGTACTGGTCGCGGCTGTCCTGATCCATGCCGCCCCCGGCATGACGCATCGACTGGTACATCAGATAGAGCGCGTAGTGTTCTTCGACATAGGTCAGCGGCGCCACCAGCGCCTGCAGCCCCTGATGCTGGCGCCAGGCCCGGCGCTGGCTGCGATCGGGCCGGAACTGGTCTGTCACCACACGGCAGGGCGTGCAGGCACGGCATTCGTCGCAATAAGGACGATACGTGAAGATGCCACTGCGGCGGAAGCCGGCGCGTACCAGCCGTGAATAGACGTCGGCATTGATCAGGTGGGCCGGCGTGGCCACCTGCGAGCGCGCCATGCGACCATCGAGATAGCTGCAGGCGTAGGGCGCCGTCGCATAAAACTGCAGCGCGGATAGCGGTAGTTCCTTTAGCTTGCTCATGACGTCTAGGGGCGGAGGTCGAGCACCGGCTCAGGGCTGTTCCAAGGGTGTGATAGGCAGTCTATCAGACACGATGGAGGACGGTGAGCCGGGGTCCGGCGCGGCTCATTTGCGCGTTACGAAGGCGGCATGCATTTTGAGAGTCGTCCCATATCGCTTTCGCGCCATCACTCCTTACCATGTGGGGCATCTGGCACATGAATGGAGAAGAACATGAGACCCCTGGCGATAACGGACGCTGGCACGGCAGGAAATGCCGGGTTGGCGGGGGACGGCGGACGATGGAGCCGATACGCCAACATGGCAACGGTTGTCGCGGTCGGCATCACAGTGATCGCCGCCGTGTTTGGCATGCTGCAGCAGCAGACGGGGATGATCCAGCAGAGCATTCGCGCCGAAGTCGGGAAGGCTGTCCGCGAGGAGGTGGAGCGGATTGTCCCGCAGGTGGTCCGTGACGAGGTGCAGCGTGTGCTTCCGCAAGCCATCCGGAGCGAACTTGCGCCACTCGAAACAAAGATCGAGGAGATGGACAAGCGGCTGACCGGCACCATCGACGAATTGGACAAGCGGCTGGCCGGCAGAATCGAAGAAATGGACAAGCGGTTGACCGGCAGGATCGATGAAATGGACAAGCGGTTGTCGGGCCAGATCGACAAGGTCGAGCGCCGGCTGGACCGGGTGGATCGACGGCTGGAGTTCCTGTCCGATAACGCTTCGCAGCTCAACTCCCGCATCGGCCGGCTGGAAGGGGCGCTGCTGCCGCGCCAGTAGCAGTCAGCCGTGAGCGGCGTTGGCCTGCGAACCCGTCCAGTGGGTCAGAGCCGTTTTGTCGAAGCGCCAGGGTTGAATGTCCGGCGCGGCAGTCGCTTGCCGCACATGGGCCACAAATTCTCCACGCGGAATTGGCTGGGCGCCAAGGGAGGCCAGATGGTCGGTCTCCTGCTGGCAGTCGATCATGGCCACGCCGTGATTCGCGAGAAAACCGCACAGGGCCGCCAGCGCGATCTTCGACGCGTCCGTGCGATGCGCGAACATCGACTCGCCGTAGAACATGCGGCCCAGGGCCACGCCATACAGCCCGCCAACGCGCTCTCCCTGATACCAGGTTTCCACGGAGTGTGCGCGGCTTCCCCGATGCAGTGCACTGTAGGCGGAAACGATCTCGTCGGTAATCCACGTGCCGAGCTGTCCGTCGCGCGGCGTCATGGCGCAGGCCCGCATCACTGCGACGAAGTTGTCGTCCACGCGGATTTCCCAATCCGGGTCGCGCAGTACCCGTCGCAGCGTTTTGCGCAGGGAGGGGGATATCTTGAGGGCCGCAGGGACCAGGACCATGCGGGGGTCGGTGCTCCACCACAGCACCGGCTGACCATCGGAGTACCACGGGAAGATGCCCTGCCGGTAGGCGAGCAACAGCCGCTGGGGTGTGAGGTCTCGGCTGGCTGCGAGAAGACCGGGCGCGTCACTTGTTTCGCCAAGCGCGTGCTCGACGGGTGGAAACGGATCCTGCGGGTCAAGCCAGGTGATCATGCGCGGGAGGGTGCGAAGCGCCTGGTAGCCGTCAGGGTGCGACCGTGGCGGGACTGGTCAGCGGACGCATCGGCTTGTCGATGTCCATCGTGTGCAGTCGGAAATCGCCTGCCGCAATCCTGCCCGACGCACGATCGGCGAAGAAGCTGCGCAGCGTGTGAATGACGGTGGGAAAGGCCAGTTCGTCCCATGGCACCTCGGACTCGTCGACGAGCTTGACCTCGAGGCTTTCCTCGCCGGGGGCTATATCGAGGTCCTGCAATTGTGCGAGGTAGAACAGATGCACCTGATGGACGTGCGGCACGTTGAGCATCGAGAACAGTTCGCCTACCTGCACGCGGGCACCGGCTTCCTCCAGTGTCTCGCGTGCTGCCGCTTGCGCCGTGGTCTCACCGATTTCCATGAAACCGGCAGGTAGTGTCCAGAACCCATAGCGCGGCTCGATGGCACGTTTGCAGATCAGGATCTTGTCTTCCCAGACAGGGATCGTGCCAACGACGTTGCGCGGATTCACATAGTGGATGGTGCCGCAGCCGTCGCAAACGCTGCGCGGACGATTGTCACCTTGAGGCACGCGCAGGACCACCGCATGACCACAGTTCGAGCAGAATTTCATGGAGGAGCGTCCGGGAAGAATGGCGCCAAGTGTAACACCGCGCCGCCCGGTCGCTCCTGTGGCGCCATGAGTGAAAAACCCTGTGAAACGCAGTTAGCGTCCGCTACCCGGCGCGGTTGTGCCGGTGCCCGGCATCGTGCCCGGAGTCGTGGCCGGGGTCGTGCCAACGGCCGGTGGCGTAGTCCCCGGTGCGGTTCGCGGATGCATGCCACCCGGATCGGTGGTGGTGCGGCCAGTCGTGTTGTTGCGGCGGGTGCTATCTGTGTTGCGGCCCGAGTCGTACGTGGACCCAGTGGCCGTCCCATCCGAGCGCGGGGACGCGCCGGTTGCATTGCCGGGTTTGGTGGCTGTGGGGCCGGGGTTGGTACTGGTGCCCGGCGCACCGCCGCTCACACCAGTGCCTGCACTCCCACCACCGGAGCCGCCACCACCAGAACCCTGTGCCAAAACTGCGCCGCTAGCGAGCAACGCTGAGGCTGCCAATACTGCCATGGTCTTTTGCATCTTCATCTCGGACTCCTTGGAATTCGTTGCGAAGGAGCTAGAGGGTCTGCAATTCCCGTTCCGGCCGGGCTTATCGCCCGAATCACCATGAGTTGTGATGCGCGCGCCATGTCGATTGAAGAATGCGCGGGACACGGATGAAGAATTTGCGGGGAGGTTGTGCAGAGGGAGGGGGCGGGGGCGCTGCAGCGAAATGCAAAGCAGAAACCCAAACAAAAAACCCGCCAAGGAAGGCGGGTTTGTTTGATTTCGACAGGTTGCGATGCTTGGTTGCGGGGGCAGGATTTGAACCTGCGACCTTCGGGTTATGAGCCCGACGAGCTGCCAGACTGCTCCACCCCGCGTCCGTCGAAGAGGTGATTATAGGTGACCTGTTGGCGCATTGCAACAGAAACTTTGCCGATCCCTTTATCACGCTCGACCGGGCGCTTCACGGCGTCCGTAAAGCATTGGAGTGCGGATGCTCGGCGTCGTTCAAGCGGTGGGCGGTATTTCGCTTGTGCGGTGCCGCAGGGTCTGCCAATAAGAACTTTCGAACTCGAAGCTGTCGCGCTGCTGCAGGTCGTCGCGCTGCCAGATCACGCGGTCGCGGCGGACCGTCAGCATCCATGTGGTGGTGGCCAGCGGTTGGGGTGGGTCGAATGCCTTGGGCGTCAGCACCGCGCCGCAGATGCCAGGCTCGGGATCGCGCACGGCTGTGTAGAGGATCAGGCCGATGCGGGCATCCCGAGCCGATTGGGCCAGTGCCTGGCACGCGGTGTAATCGTTCGGGTCCAACCAGCTTTCCGACGCCTGGTCGAAAGGAGGGGCGGTCAACGCAATGCCGTCCGTGCGCACACCTACCTGGAACAGCGTCTGCGCACGAGCGTCGATGCGAGGCAGGTCGGGGCAGTCCATCAGGAAGCTCCAGCGCCAGTAGCCCAGTTCCGCGCAAGCCGTGCGGACGGTCTGGGCGCCATAGAACACGCCGGGGTCCGGGCCGCCGCGAAAGCGCGATCCCCACGCCGTGGGTGGATAACGGAACGGGGTGAACATCAGGTAGTGCAGGTGACGGGCGTCGGGAGGGATCGCCGGTTTGCCGGCGTCGAGCACGGCTTCGAGGACAGCCTGTTCTTCCAGTGTGTCGACGAGGGGCATGGTCGAGACCACATGCTGGGCTTCCACAGCCCGCCACAGTGTGAGCGCGAATGGCTTGCGCTCAGATGCGACCACGGGTGGCGTCCAGGTAGTGAACGACACGGACGAGACCTTCGGTGGTACGGATCAGTTCGAGCGGCTTGCCGCCGAGGGCGAGGTTGTCATGGGTGAGCCAGAGACGGGCTTGTTCATCATGGCCCAGGATGGCGTCGAGCGAGCGAAACAGGCGCACAAACAGGACGCCGAATTCCCATTCCTTGCGATGCGTATCGAGTACATAGCCGCCTGAGGCCATGCGAGACACCGATGCGGTACTGATGCCCAGCACGCTGGCCACGATAGCCTGGCTGATGCCCAGGAAGCCGGCCGCCCGCATGACGGCCTTGGTCAGCGTCACGCCGGGGTCGGGGCTGCCGCCGGGTTCGGTCTCCGGAATCTGCCTCGATTGCATCGCTCTGCTCCTGTTTCTTGAGAAACATTATAGGTAGCAGGTTTCAGAAGGGAAGGCGGATTTCCGGGCGAGCGCGCTAGGGGCAACCCTTAATAGGTTTCGATGTGGAGGCGTCCCTCGGCGCGCAACGCCGTCTCGATATCGGACCACGCGTGCCCCGCACTCGCACAGACATCGGCGAATGCCTGCAGCACGCCTTCCTCCATGCCTTTGAGTCCGCAGATATAGATGTGACCATGCGGGTCGGCCAGCAGGGCGGCCACGCTGGCCGACGCCTCGCGGATGGCGTCCTGCACGTAGCGGCGGGGTACGTCGGCGTCGCGCGAGAATGCGAAGTGGATATCGAGGAAGTCCTTCGGCAGCTTCAGCAATGGGCCGAAGTACGGCAGCTCCCGGCGATTTCGCGCGCCGAAGAACAGCAGCCGCCGGCCGGCGAAATGCTCCATGTTGCGACGCATGCGCTCGGTCATCGCGCGCATCGGTGCAGAACCCGTGCCGGTGCAGATCATCATGATGCTGGCCTCGCGATGGTTCGGCATCAGGAACGTGCTGCCGAACGGCCCGACCACCTGCACCGTGTCGCCTTTGTTCAGGTCGCAAAGGAAGCTCGACGCCACGCCTCGCACCGGATTGCCATCGTGATCGACATCCACGCGTTTCACGGTCAGGGCGAGGTTGTTGTAGCCGGGGCGCTCGCCATCGCGCGGGCTGGCGACCGAATACATGCGGATGTAGTGCGGCTTGCCGGACGCATCCACACCAGGCGGCACGATGCCGATGGCCTGACCCTCCAGGATCGGAAAGAACTGACTGCCGAAGTCGAGCACGATGTGATGGATGTCGCTCGATGCATCGGCCTCGGTCAGCCGGTAGTTGCCTGCCACCGTCGCGGTGGCAGGCGTGCGCAGGCCGTGGAGATTGACATAGGGGTGCGCGGCCGACCACGGCGCGCGGGCCGAGGTGTGGCGGCTGGTTTCCACCTGCTGAACGGGGGTGTCCACTGCCCCAGGACCATCGGGTGCGGCATCGATGGCGATAGCGGTAGCAGAAACTTCGGGCGGCACCTCTGCGGGCAGCTCATCCCACAGCAACTGCGCGTCGATGGGATAGGCATCGGCCTTATGCACCGTGCGCCAGTTATCAATGGCGCCCGTGGGGCAGGGCGAGAGGCAGGCACCGCACGCGTTGCAGACATCGGCCTTGACCACGTAGTTGCGGTCGTCGTGCGTGATGGCGTCGATCGGGCAGGTGTCTTCGCACGTGTTGCAGCGAATGCAGATTTCCGGATCGATCAGGTGTTGCTTGATGAGGTCGGCGGCGCCCATGGTGAGTCGAAGTTCGTGTCGGGTTGGATCGGAGTCAGTTGAAGCGCACGTATTCGAAATCCACGGGTTGCCGGTTGATGCCGATGGCCGGCGGTGCGATCCAGTTGGCAAACTTGCCCGGGGCTACCACGCGGCCCATCAGTGACGCCACGAAGCGGCGGTCTGCTTCCGTGGCCAGCCACTTGTCTTCGTTCGCGTTCCATTCGGCCTCGCTAATGACCTCGCCAGCGGGCGACACGTGCAGGTTGGCCAGCGTACCGATCTTGCGGTTGAATGCCTTGTGCGGCACGGTCAGGCGGAAGTCGATGCCGGCTTTCTCGATCACCTTGTTCCAGCGCGCCACGCCGCCCATCGAATCCTTGATGTAGTCGTCGCGCAGCACCTCGTTCAGCGCGTTCAGCATCGGCACCTCGCGTTCGCCGAGCCGGCCATCCTTGACTTCGAGAATGCGGTAGACATCGCTCTTGAGCACGTGGTCGTCGGCGCGCTTGCCTTCCTCGAAGCGGCCCTTTAGGCCGGCACTATAGAAGGTGGCCGCGTTCGACGACTGGTCAGCGCCGAACAGGTCGATGGTCACGCTGTAGTGGAAGTTCAGGTAGCGCTGAATGGTTTCCAGATCGATCACGCCAGCCGCGCGCACATCGGCGGGATCGCGGATATCGCGCTCGCGCATCACCTCGCAGGTGCGCTGGATCACGCGTGACACCCCGGACTCGCCCACGAACATGTGATGCGCTTCCTCTGTCAGCATGAAGCGGGTGGTGCGGGCCAGCGGATCGAAACCCGATTCGGCCAGCGCGCAAAGCTGGAACTTGCCGTCGCGGTCCGTGAAATACGTGAACATGAAGAAGGCCAGCCAGTCCGGCGTGCGCTCGTTGAAGGCCCCCAGGATGCGCGGGTTGTCCTCGTCGCCGGAGCGTCGGCCCAGCAGCGCTTCGGCTTCCTCGCGGCCATCGCGGCCGAAGTGCCGGTGCAGCAGGTAGACCATCGCCCAAAGGTGGCGGCCTTCCTCCACGTTCACCTGGAACAGGTTGCGCAAGTCGTACAGCGATGGCGCTGTCAGGCCCAGGTGACGCTGCTGCTCCACCGAGGCCGGCTCGGTGTCGCCCTGCGTGACGATGATGCGGCGCAGGTTGGCACGATGTTCGCCGGGTACTTCCTGCCAGGCCGCTTCGCCCTTGTGCTCGCCAAAGTGGATGCGGCGCTCGGCATCGGCCGGTTGGAGGAAGATGCCCCAGCGATAGTCGGGCATCTTCACGTGATCGAAATGCGCCCAGCCGGAAGGATCGACCGATACGGCCGTGCGCAGGTAGACATCGTAGCCGTGGGAGCCATCGGGACCCATGTCCTGCCACCAGTCGAGGAACGCCGGCTGCCAGTGTTCCAGCGCGCGTTGCAGCGTGCGGTCCCCGGCCAGATTGACGTTGTTCGGAATCTTCTGGCTGTAGTCGATGTTCATGGGGTCTCCTCTTATATGAATGGGTTTGGCAGGGGAGGGGTCAGACCCGGTCCCAGTCGAAGCGCGGCTTGTTGCCCGTGCCGAAAACCTTGAGCGCGCCCTGTTCGCCCACGGCATTGGGGCGATTGAAAATCCAGTTCTGCCACGCGGTCAGGCGGCCGAAGATACGGGTTTCCATCGTCTCCTTGCCGCCAAAGCGGAGGTTGGCTTCCAGCCCGGTCAATGCATCGGGCGAGAGGCTTGCGCGTTCTTCGAGCGCGATGCGAATTTCATCGTCCCAGTCGATGTCGTCGAGCGCTGCCGTGACGAGTCCCAATTGCTCGGCTTGATCGGCGTCGAGTGGTTGTCCCACCGCTTCGCGCACAGCGGCGATGTCGGATGCATCCTCGTAGAAGCGCGCTGCGAGCCGCGTGAGGCCATTCGGCATCGGATATCGGCTGAAGTTTGCCGAGTGAACGTGGAGGCAGGGCGTCTCATCTTGAGCGTCGGGCAACAGCAGCATGTAGGTGCGATCCGCTGCGAGCGCCAATTCCAGCAGCGTCCCGGCAAAGCACGAGCCCGGCTCGACAAGTGCGAACAGGCTGCGCGACGACACGTCGAGCCGCGCCAGCGTACGGCGCAACATGCCGATGGTCTCGCGCACGAACCAGTGGCTGGCGTGGGCATCCATCAGTGCATCGGCGGCCAGTACTTGCGCGGCATCGCCCTCGGTCTTCAGAATCCACATGCCGATGTCGAGATGGTTCGTGCGCAGTGTGAGGATGGCGTCGTCGAGTTCGCGCGCCATCTTGAGCGGCCACCACTGGGCGCCAGCGGCGAGCAGGCCGGGCAGATCGGTCGGTTGGTCCGATGCAGGTGCCGCAACCGTGATGGTGGCGCGGCGCGTGTCGGGATCGACATCGACGTGTACGGTGTCATAGCGATAGCCGTTGTCCTCGACCTTGCGTGCGAGCGGCGTCAACGTGATGCCAGCAGCGTCCGAGGGCCGATCGCTCTGGGCAGCCAGTGCCTGCGCACGTTCGCGCACGTGCTCGGCAAATCGCGCTGGCTTGACCACCTCGTCCACCAGCCGCCAGTCGCGAGCCCGCTGGCCGCGCACGCCCTCGGTGGTCAGGCAAAAGATGTCGGCGTGGTCGCGGCGGACGCGGCGCTTGTCCGTCACGCGGGTGAGACCGCCGGTGCCGGGCAGTACGGCGAGCAGGGGAACCTCGGGCAGGCTGACGGCTGACGAGCGGTCGTCCACGAGCACGATCTCGTCGCAGGCCAGCGCCAACTCATAGCCGCCACCAGCCGTGGTGCCGTTGCAGGCGGCGATGAACTTCAGGCCGGAGTGGCGGCTCGCGTCCTCGATGCCATTGCGTGTTTCGTTGGTGAACTTGCAGAAGTTCACCTTCCACGCGTGGCTGGATTTCCCAAGCATGAAGATATTGGCGCCCGAGCAGAAGATGCGGTCACGGGCGCTGGTGATGACCACAGTGCGGACTTCCGGATGCTCGAAGCGGATGCGTTGCAGCGCGTCGTGCAGTTCGATGTCCACCCCGAGATCGTAGGAATTGAGTTTCAGCGTGTAGCCGGGACGCAGCCCACCTTCCTCATCAACGCCCATCGCCAATGTGGCGACCGGGCCGTCAAACGCGAGCTTCCAGTGGAGGTAGTGCGCAGGATCGCGCTCGAACGTGACAGGCGAGGGCGCGGGTTCGGCGACGTTGAGGTCCGTCGGCATGGGGATGTCTCCTTCGGTGCACTATAGTGCCGTATCGTTTGGCATGAAATATAGTGCACTGTCAGGCGCGTTGCAAGGCCGCCGGAACCCTACCTTTTCCCGCTCGGGTCGAAGGGCGTCAATGCGGCGCCGGTACCAGCATGGCCTGCAGCGCCTTGAGGGAGGTGGAAGCGTCCTGACCGCTGGTATCGAGCGATACGTCGGCACGCGAGTAGAGCGGCGTGCGGGCCTGCAGGATGCGGCGCAGGTCGGCCATGGCCTCGCGGTTGCCTTCCATGGGGCGCATGTCGCCCTGGGCCACCACACGCGCCATGTGTTCCTCGGGCGAGGTCCGTACCCAAACCGTGAAGCACCGGGCCAGCAGCAGGTTAAATGTGGCCGGTTCCGAGACAAGGCTGCCCGGCGCGGCCAGCACCATGGTGTCGTGCTCGCGCAGCACGCGATCTAGTGCGCGGCTTTCATAGCGACGATAGGCCGCCTGGCCGTACAGCGAGTGGATTTCAGACAGGCTGGCGCCGGCTTCACGCTCGATCACTGCATTGAGTTCGACGAACGGCATCCCCTCGGCCGCGGCCAGTGCGCGCCCCAGCGTGGACTTTCCGGCGCCGCGCAGGCCAATCAGCGCGATGCGTCGATGCCGTGCATCGCGTGATTCCGCCGGGGCAAGCGCGTGGCGGGCGGCGTCGCGAACGCGCGCCAGATCGCCGGCTGGCAGTTGGGCGAGCCATTGCACCAGTTGGGAGAACTCGGCGGCGCGATGGCCGGACTGGCCCGCACCATCGATATGGCCGTCCACCTCTGCCAGTACCACGGGCAGGGGTACGTCGAGTGCGCTGGCCACCTGGCGCAGCAGCAGCACCGACGCATTGCCGGTGCCGGTCTCCAGATTGGCGAGATAACGTTCCGAGACATCGGCGCCGCGCGCCAAGTCCTTGCGCGACATGCCGCGCGCCGCGCGTAGCGAGCGGATGCGCTCGCCCAGGTGCGTGAGATAGGGGTCGCGCTCGCCCGTGGCGCGAGGTTCGGCGCTGGTGCCTGGCGTCAGGAGCGATTCGGGATCTCGGCGCATGCTGGGTTCGGTCAGAAGAAATGTGTGAGACGTTTCGGTAATGCGGTGAAGCGGGGCGCGCGCATTATACGGCGGCTACCCTCGGTTATATAGTGCATACCCTCGCTTGCATAATAGTCGATATGAAATAAAATGCATCGCATAACCTCCGGCGGATGCGCGGACCGGACAAGAAGACAAACTGCTGACAGCCACACGGGCCGCATTTGGACTTTCGATGACCCGGTTGGCCAGAGGAGTGAGACATGCCCCCAACTTCCAGTGCCGCCGAGGCGACCCCGGTGACGGCGCTTCCTGCGCGCTACAACGCCGCCGACGACTTGCTCTCGCGCAATCTTCGCGCCGGCCGTGGCGGCAAGCCCGCATATATCGATGATGCGGGCGCGCTCACCTATGCCGAACTCGATGCGCGCAGCCGGCGTTTTGCGGGGGCGCTGCGTCAGGCAGGTTTTCGTCGTGAGGAGCGCGTGCTGTTATGCGCGCTCGACACCATCGATTTTCCCACTGCATTTCTTGGCTGCCTGCTGGCTGGCGTGGTGCCGGTGGCAGTCAACACACTGCTTACCGTGGACGACTACGCGTACATGCTGGAGCACAGCGGCGCGCGCGCCGTGGTGGTGTCCGCTCCCCTGCTGCCCATGATGCGCAACGCCATGGACAAGGCAGCGCTGTCGCCAGAGATCATCGCGGCCGCTCCCCACACCGACCCGGGCGAGGGATTGCCCACCGTGGGGAACTTGGCGGACACCGCCGCGCCTCTCGAACAGGCCGTGGCGACGGGCCCGGACGATATCGCGTTCTGGCTCTACTCGTCGGGCTCCACAGGGCGGCCGAAAGGCACAGTGCATACCCACGGCAACCTCTTTCATACCGCCGATCTCTACGCACGCCAGGTGCTCGGCATTCGCGAGGACGACGTGGTGTTCTCGGCGGCCAAGCTGTTCTTTGCCTACGGACTGGGCAATGCACTGACCTTTCCGATGTCGGTGGGCGCCACGACCGTGCTGATGGCCGAGCGGCCCACGCCGCAAGCGGTATTCCAGCGGCTGACCGCGCATCGTCCCACGGTGTTCTGCGGGGTGCCGACCTTGTTCGCCGGCATGCTTGCCAGCGCAGACCTGCCCGAGCGGGCCAGCGTAGCGCTGCGCGTCTGCACATCGGCCGGCGAGGCGCTGCCGCGCGACATTGGTGACCGCTTTCTGGCGCATTTCGGCTGCGACATCCTCGATGGCATCGGCTCCACGGAGATGCTGCACATCTTCCTGTCGAACCGTCCGGGCGAGGTACGCTACGGCACCACGGGCAAGCCTGTGCCCGGCTACGAGCTGAAGTTGCTCGACGAACAGGGGCAGCCCTGCGCAGCGGGTGAGATCGGCGATCTCTATATCAAGGGGCCATCGGCGGCGCTGATGTACTGGTGCAATCGTGACAAGAGCCGCGATACGTTCCAGGGCGCCTGGACGCGCAGCGGAGACAAGTATGTCTGCGATGCGGATGGCTATTACACGTACGCGGGCCGCAGCGACGACATGCTCAAGGTGGGCGGCATCTACGTATCGCCGTTCGAGGTAGAGGCGGCGCTGGCCCAGCATCCGGCCGTGCTGGAAGCCGCCGTGATTGGCGTGACCGATGCCGATGAACTGGTCAAACCAAAGGCATTCGTGGTACTGCGCCCCGGACAGCAATGGCACGACGGCATGGCGGGCGAGTTGCAGGCGTTCGTCAAGACGAAGCTGGCGCCGTACAAGTATCCGCGCCAGATCGAATGCGTGGCCGAGTTGCCGAAGACGGCCACTGGCAAGATCCAACGGTTCCGCCTGCGCCAGCGTGAGGACGCAGCACGGGTGGCGTGAGGCGCGGCGTGAAGTGAAGGGCAGCGAGGCAGGGTGATGACATGAGCAGTGAAGCGGTGCGCATTCCGTTTGACGGGCGGCAGATCGAGATTGAATACCAGTGGCTGCGGCCCGAGCGCGCGCGGCGTCCGCTGGTGGTGTTCCTGCATGAGGGGCTGGGCTCCGTGGCCATGTGGCGCGACTTCCCGCACAAGCTGTGCGAGGCTGGGGATTTTCGTGGACTGGTGTTCTCGCGGTATGGCTATGGCGGTTCCACGCCCCGGCCACACGACGAAAAGTGGGGCGTCGACTTCATGCATCGCCAGGCGCGCGAGGCATTGCCCGCACTGTTCGAGGCGCTCGACATCGGCCCGGGGCGTCGCCATGGCAAGCCCTGGCTGCTTGGTCACAGTGATGGCGGGTCTATCGCGCTGATCCACGCGGCCAGCTTCCCCGATGCAGTGGACGGCATCACGGTGCTGGCGCCGCATATCGAGGTGGAGGATCTGTCCGTGCGCAGCATTGCCGCCACACGCCACACCTACCTGACCACCGACCTGCGCGCGCGGCTGGCACGCCACCACAACGATGTGGACTCGGCGTTCTGGGGCTGGAACGATATCTGGCTCGATCCGGCGTTTCGTCGCTTCGACCTGCGTCCGCTGCTCGACGGTATTCGTTGCCCGGTGCTGGCCGTGCAGGGCGAGGACGACGAGTACGGCACGATGGCGCAGATCGAGGGTATCCATCAATTTGCCCCGCAAACCGTGCTGCTTAAACTCGCGCGCTGTGGGCACTCGCCGCACCGCGACCAGACCGGTGCATTGACGGCGGCCACCGTGGCGTTTATAAACACACATACTTCAATCCTAAAATAATTGGCGCCGCCGGCTTCTCGGTTCCCGGGTTTCAACGCTCCGGGCTGCAAGGCGTGCCTCGGGCTTCAGACCACCAGGAGGAGATTTCATGCATCGCAATGCATCGCGCAGGCCGCCCCGCGTTCGTCGTTTGTCCCTTTGGCTCGGCACCGCGGCGCTGCTCGCGGCCGGTACGGGCGCCGTCGCCCAGACCGCTGCGCCGGCTGCACCCGCATCGGGCGCCAAGATCAAGGTGGGTTTCATGCTGCCCTACACGGGCACCTACGCGGCGCTCGGCACGGCCATCGAGAACGGTTTCCGGATGTATGTGCAGCAGCAGGGCGGCAAGCTCGGCGGGCGCGATGTGGAGTACTTCAAGGTCGACGATGAATCGGACCCGGCCAAAGCCCCGGAAAACGCCACCAAGCTGATCAAGCGCGATCAGGTCGATGTGGTGGTGGGCACGGTGCATTCCGGCGTGCAGATGGGCATCGTCAAGGTCGCCAAGGAAAACAACACGCTGCTGATCATTCCCAATGCCGGTGCAGACGAGGCCACTGGCCCGTTGTGCGGCCCGAACATCTTCCGCTCGTCGTTCTCGAACTGGCAGCCCGGCTACGCAATGGGCCACGTGGTGGCCGAGCGTGGCATGAAGAAGGTGGTCACGCTGACGTGGAAGTACGCGGCGGGCGAGCAGTCGGTCAAGGGCTTCAAGGAGGCGTTCGAAGCCAAGGGCGGCAAGGTCGTCAAGGAACTGAGCGTACCGTTCCCGAACGTCGAGTTCCAGGCGCTGATTACCGAGGTGGCATCGCTGAAGCCTGACGCCGTGTTCGTATTCTTCGCTGGCGGTGGCGCAGTCAAGTTCGTCAAAGACTGGCAGGCTGCGGGCCTCAAGGACAAGATTCCGCTGTACGGCTCGGGCTTCCTGACCGACGGCACGCTGGAGGCGCAGGGCGCGGCGGCACAGGGGCTGGAGACCACGCTGCATTACGCCGATGGCCTGACCAATCCGCGCGACAAGGCCTTCCGCCTGGACTACGCCAAGCAATACAAGCTGCAGCCCGATGTCTACGCGGTGCAGGGCTTCGACGCCGCGCAGTTGCTGGCGGCTGGCGCCAACGCGGTGAAGGGGGACATGACGCGCAAGCCCGAAGTCATCAAGGCCATGGAAGCGGCCAAGGTGGATAGCCCGCGCGGTGCGTTCACGTTGTCGAAGGCGCATAACCCGGTGCAGGACTTCTACTTGCGCAAGGTAGATGGTCGCGAGAACAAGGTCAGCACCGTGGCGGTGAAGGCGCTGGCCGATCCGGCGCGCGGCTGCCGCCTGTGATCGTTCCTGCTTTGTCTTTCGTGACTTTGGTGACTTTGGTGCAACGGTAAGCCCGCATGGACCTCGTTTCGTTTCTGATTCAATGCCTGAACAGCGTGCAGTACGGTTTGCTGCTGTTCCTGGTGGCCAGCGGGCTGACCCTGATCTTCGGCATCATGGGCGTGATCAACCTCGCCCATGGCAGCTTCTACATGCTGGGCGCCTACCTGGCATTCACGCTGGCCAGCCTGACCGGCAACCTGTTCATTGCGTTGCCGCTCGGCATCGTGCTGGCGGTGGCATTCGGCTACGTGCTTGAATGGGCCTTCTTCAGCTACCTGTACCACCGCGACCACCTGCAGCAGGTGCTGATGACCTATGGCCTGATCCTGGTCTTCGAGGAGTTGCGAAGCATCCTGGTGGGCGACGATGTGCACGGCGTGTCCGTGCCAGAGCTGCTGGCCGGGTCGCTGCCCATCGGCAACGACATGACGTATCCGGTCTACCGGCTCTTCATCTCGGCGGTCTGCCTGCTGGTGGCCGGTGCCATGTACTACGTGATTCGCCGCACCCGCGTGGGGATGATGATCCGCGCCGGCGCCTCGAACCGCGAGATGGTGCAGTCGCTCGGCGTCAATGTGAATGTGCTGTATCGCTTCGTGTTCGCCCTGGGTGTGGCGCTGGCCGTACTGGCGGGGATGATTGCGGCGCCTGTGTCGTCGGTCTATCCGGGCATGGGCGGGCAGGTGCTGATCATCTGCTTCGTGGTGGTGGTCATCGGCGGCATCGGCTCGGTCAAGGGCGCGCTTGTGGCATCGCTGCTGATCGGCTTCGTCGATACCTTTGGCAAGGTCTTCTGGCAGGACGCCGCAGGGGTTCTGGTGTATCTGCTGATGGCGGTGATCCTGATCTGGAAGCCGCAGGGGTTGTTCAAGGCGGGGTAGAACGAAGGATGACCGATTGTTTGCTCCCCTCTCCCGCTACGCGGGAGAGGGGCAGGGTGAGAGGGTAGGCGGTGCAAATTGCAATTCGTCTGGAACGAGGCGCTGGCCCTCTCCCCCGACCCCTCTCCCGCCAGGCGGGAGAGGGGAGCGCGTAACCGAGCTGGATTCAAATGCAAACCAACACCGAAACCCCGCCGCCGCTCGAAGTCCGCCGTCCCGCATGGCTGGCTGCCGCTGGCTGGGTCATCGCGCTAGCGTTACTCTGCGCCGCGCCGCTGCTGCTGACTGCGGATAGCCACAAGTACTACGTCGAGCTGCTCAGCAAGGTGATGATCATGGCGATCTTCGCGTTGTCGCTGCAACTACTGATCGGATACACAGGGCTGGTCAGCCTGGGTCATGCGGCGTACTTTGCGATGGCCGCCTATGCCACGGCCATGCTCGCGCCCCAGGGCGGGGCAGGCAACGGCTGGCTGCTGCTGCTCGGGGCGGTGGGCGCGTCGGGACTGCTGGCCCTCGTGGTGGGTGCGCTGGTGCTGCGCACGCGGGGCATCTATTTCATCATGGTCACGCTGGCCTTCGCGCAGATGGTGTATTTCGTGTTCCACGACACCAAGATCGCGGGCGGCAGCGACGGCACCTATATCTACTTCCGCCCGGAGTTCGGGCTGTTCTCCGAGCAGCCGATGACCGTCAACGAGCCCGTGCAGTTCTACTGGCTCGTGCTGGCGGCGCTGGTGCTGACAGTTGCCGTGCTCGCGCTGCTGCTGCGGTCGCGGTTCGGCCATGCACTGGTTGGCATTCGTCACAACGAGCAGCGCATGCGCGCAGCGGGATACGCCACGTATCGCTACCAGCTCGGCGCCTTCGTGGCGGGCGGGATGCTGGCGGGTGTGGCGGGCTTCCTCTACGCCATCCAGTTCGGTTTCGTGAATCCGGAGATCGCCTCGTGGCACCAGTCGGGCAATGCGATGCTGATGGTGATCCTGGGCGGCGTGGGCAGCCTGGCCGGCGCGGTGCTGGGCGCGTTCTCGTTCGTGCTGCTGGCCGAATGGTTCGGCGCGCTGACCAAACACTGGCAACTGCTGATGGGCGGTTTCATCATCGCCGCCGTAGCGTTGCTGCCACGCGGACTGGTCAGCGTGCCCACTGTGCTGCGCCATCGCTCGCCGCGTCGCCAACGCCAGCAGGGCGAAGCGCCGGAATCCGCTGCACGCAGCCGGGAGGCCGTATGAACACGGATTCGAATACGAATCGCGCCGCACCAGTGATGCAGGCGCATGCGGTGACGCGCCGCTTCGGTGGCCTGACGGCGGTGAACCAGGTGGATCTGTCGCTTCACCTGCACGAGATCCACGCGGTGATCGGCACCAATGGCGCGGGCAAGTCGACGCTGATCAACCTGATGTCGGGAGAACTGCCGCCCAGCGAAGGCCGCCTCGACCTGCAGGGACAGGATGTCACCGGCTGGCCGCAGCCGAAGCTGGCCCGGCAAGGGGTGGGGCGCAGCTACCAGCGCAACAACATCTTCCTGCCGCTGACCGTGCGCGAGAACTGCAGGCTCGCTGCGCAATCTCGCGCGCAGCGGGCATGGCGGATCTGGGAGCCGGCGCAGGGTTGCCGTACCAGCCGCAGCCTGGCCGACGATGCGCTGGAGCGCGCCGGGCTGGTGCAGCACGCCGATCGCGTGGCCAGCGAACTCGCCCACGGGCAGAAGCGTCAACTCGAAGTGGCGATGTGCCTGGCGACGGAGCCCGTGGCGTTGCTGCTCGACGAGCCGCTGGCCGGCATGGGTGCCGAGGAATCGGCCCGCATGCTCGATCTCCTGCGCGGCCTGCGCGATGGGCACGCGATCCTGCTGGTCGAGCACGATATGGAAGCCGTGTTCGCGGTAGCGGACCGCATCACGGTGATGGTCAACGGCAGCGTGATCGCATCGGGTGATCCGGCTTCGATCCGTGCCAATCGCGAGGTGCAACTGGCTTATCTCGGCGAGGAAGAATCGGTATGAGCGCCGCAGACATCATCGACATTGCTGGCGTCAACGCCTGGTATGGCTCCAGCCACGTGCTGCGCGGCGTCGACTTCCGCGTTGGGGCTGGCGAGACCGTGGGCCTGCTGGGTCGTAACGGGATGGGCAAAAGCACACTGCTGCGCACCATCCTCGGCCACGTCCGCGAGCGCGAGGGCGCGATCCGGGTGGCCGGACGCGATATGTCGCGTGCCCGGCCGCATGAGGTAGCTCGGCTCGGCGTGGCCTATGTGCCGGAAGGGCGCGGAATTTTTCCGAACCTGAGCGTGCGCGAGAACCTGCTGATGGCGGCGCGACCGGGCTGCAACGGGCGCCGCGACTGGGACGAGTCGCGCGTGCTCGACCTGTTCCCCCGGCTCAAGGAGCGCCTCTCGCACGGCGGGCAGCAGCTATCCGGCGGCGAACAGCAGATGTTGTCGATTGGTCGCGCGCTGATGACGAACCCGGATTGCCTGATCCTCGACGAGGCCACCGAGGGCCTGGCACCGAAGATCGTCCACGAGATCTGGAACGTGATTGCCACGGTGCGTGCCACCGGGATTGCATCGATCGTTGTGGATCGCAACTATCGGGCCGTCCTGGCCCATGCCGAGCGCGTGGTGGTGCTGGAGAAAGGGCTCGTCGCCATGGCGGGCCCAGCCGCCGAGTTGGCCGCTGCGCCGGCTGCGCTGGATCGATACCTTGGCGTCTGACATCGCGAAGACGGGCGTTTGAAACCATCACATTACTAAAAGTGGAGCTTGATCCATGTCTGTCGTGCTCTCGCAACGGCGGCACGGTGTGATGTCCCACGGTTCGAGCGCGTGCCGAGCTTGACCCGGCGAGCCTTCTTTCCCATCCTTGATCGATCGTGCGGCTGTGCTGGGAATTACAACAGTGGTCGTCCTACGGCACTTCCTCTAGAATGCGCGCGTTTGTGCAACGCAATAGAAACTGAGAAGGCCAACACGCCCCATCGGGGACCGGAACCGCTTGCGAGAGAGAAACTGTGCCCGCCAAGTCACTTTGGCGTGCGGAGGCCGCGAGCCGGTCCACCTGACCCAAATCCATGACCACCCAGTCCACAACCAGTCACTACTTCGTCGAAAGTCCGAGCACGCGTGCCCTGATGATCGGCGCGATCGGCGTCGTCTTCGGCGACATCGGCACTAGCCCGCTCTACGCCCTCAAGGAATGCTTCAGCAAGGACCACGGCATTCCGTTCAGTCCCGAAGCCGTGCTCGGCATCATCTCGCTGCTGTTCTGGGCAATGATCGTCGTGGTGTCCATCAAGTACGTGCTGTTCGTGATGCGCGCCGACAACAACGGCGAAGGCGGGGTGTTGGCGCTCATGGCGCTGGCGCTGCGCACGGCGGCCCCCCGTTCGCGTATGGCCAAGATCATCATGATGTCGGCCATCTTCGGCGCCTGCATGTTCTATGGCGACGCGGTCATCACGCCGGCTATCTCGGTGCTGTCGGCCGTGGAGGGCCTGGAGATCGCCGCACCGGGGCTGTCGCACTTCGTGATCCCGATCACCCTGTCCATCCTGTGCGTGCTGTTCTTCATCCAGCGCCACGGCACGGCCGCCGTGGGCAAGTTCTTTGGCCCGATCATGGTGGCGTGGTTCCTGGCGCTTGGTGCGCTGGGTGTGTACAACCTGATGCAATCGCCCGAGATCCTCAAGGCGATCAACCCGTGGTACGGGATTTCGTTCCTCCTGGATCATTCGCTGCAGGCGTTCATCGTGCTGGGCAGCGTGTTCCTGGTGCTGACCGGGGCCGAGGCGCTCTATATCGACATGGGCCACTTCGGTGCCCGGCCGATCCGTTACGGCTGGTTCGTGATGGTGATGCCGTGCCTGATGCTGAACTATTTCGGCCAGGGCGCCATGCTGCTGGGCAACCCCGCGGCCATCGCCAATCCGTTTTTCCTGATGGTGCCTGACCTGCTGCAACTGCCGATGGTGCTGCTGGCCACGGCGGCCACCGTCATCGCGTCGCAGGCAGTGATTTCCGGCGCGTTCTCGCTGACGAGCCAGGCCATCCAGCTTGGATTCCTGCCTCGCATGCGTATCCAGTACACGTCGGCGGCGGAGATCGGCCAGATCTATCTGCCGGTGATCAACTGGGCGCTGCTGGTGCTGGTGATCTGCGTGGTGCTGTCGTTCAAGAAGTCCGAGAATCTGGCTGCGGCATACGGCATTGCCGTGACCACGACGATGCTGATTACCACGTTCCTGGCCGTCATCGTGATGCGCCGGTTCTGGAAGTGGAACCGCGTGCTGGTGGTGGCACTCGGCGCAGTATTCCTGATCGTCGACCTGTCGTTCTTCTCGGCCAACCTGCTCAAGGTGGCAGAGGGCGGCTGGTTCCCACTGCTGATGGGCTCCACGGCGTTCTTCCTGCTGATGACCTGGCACAACGGCCGCAAGCTGCTGCGCGCCCGCAGCCTCGAGGATGGCATTCCGCTCGAACCGTTCATCGCCGGCCTGCTGGCCCACCCGCCGCATCGGGTGGAGGGCACCGCCGTGTTCCTGACGGGCAATACCGAATCGGTGCCGGTGTCGCTGCTGCACAACCTGAAGCACAATCGCGTGCTGCATGAGCGCGTGGTGTTCCTGTGCTTCGTAACGCGCGACATTCCCTATGTCGACGATGACCAGCGCCTGAGCTGCAAGGATCTCGGCGGCGGCGTGTTCATCCTGAATTCCGAATATGGCTTCAAGGAAACCCCCGACGTGCAACGCGTGCTGGACCTTGCGCAGCGCAAGCTCAACATGCAGTTCGAACTGATGGAGACCTCGTTCTTCATCGCCCGGGAATCGGTGATCCCATCCAAGCTGCCGGGTATGTCGATGTGGCGCGAGAGCCTGTTCGCCTGGATGCATCAGAACGGCGCCAAGCCCTCGGACTTCTTCTCGATCCCGACCAACCGGGTGGTGGAGTTGGGGACCAAGGTGGAGATTTGAGGTACGTGATGCAATAAAAAACGCCTCGCAGCTGCGAGGCGTTTTTATTTTCTGAGGACTGTTCCCCTCTCCCGCGCGCGGGAGAGGGGTTAGGGGAGAGGGCCGGAGGCTCTGCTTGCCGACCAAGCGGAAATTTTCACTGCTTGCCCTCTCCCCCAGCCCCTCTCCCGCAACGCGGGAGAGGGGAGCACACCAGTGGGATGCGAATCGCTTACCGCTTCAACTTCGCAAACGCAGCCGCCATCGCACCTTGCGTTTCCGGTTGACGCTGACCGCCGCCAGCATTGCGATTGCCACCGCCGCTACGCTGGCCGCGATCATTGCCGCGATCGCCACCACCGCCAACGCGCGCAGCCGTCTGGCCCGGTTCGTCGTCCAGGCGCATGGTCAGGCCGATCCGGTTGCGCTTGACGTCCACTTCCATCACCTTGACCTTGACGATCTGGCCGGCCTTGACCACTTCATGCGCATCCTTGACGAACTTCGTCGACAGCGCCGAGATGTGGACCAGCCCGTCCTGGTGTACGCCGATATCGACGAACGCGCCGAAGGCGGCCACGTTGGTGACCACGCCTTCCAGGATCATGCCCGGCTGCAGGTCCTTCACGTCTTCCACGCCTTCCTGGAAGGTCGCGGTCTTGAACTCGGGGCGCGGGTCGCGGCCCGGCTTTTCGAGTTCTGTCAGGATGTCGCGCACGGTGGGCAGGCCGAACTTGTCATCGGCAAACTGCTGGGCGGATACGCCGCGCAGTGCGTCGCGGTTACCCATCACGTCGGACAAGCCCTTCTTGATGTGTTCCAGAATCTTCTGCACCACCGGATAGGCTTCCGGGTGAACCGACGAGCGGTCCAGCGGATTGTCGCCGGTGTTGATGCGCAGGAAGCCAGCGGCCTGTTCGAACGTCTTGTCGCCCAGGCGTGGCACGTTCTTCAGCGCATCGCGATTCGCGAAGGCGCCGTTGGCATCGCGGAAATCGACGATGTTGCGCGCCAGCACCGAATTCAGTCCCGATACCCGCGCCAGCAGCGGCGCCGAGGCCGTATTCACGTCCACGCCCACCGCATTCACGCAGTCTTCCACCACGGCGTCGAGCGCGCGGGCCAATTCGCGCTGGTTCACATCGTGCTGATACTGGCCCACGCCAATCGACTTCGGATCGATCTTGACCAGTTCCGCCAGCGGGTCCTGCAGGCGGCGGGCGATCGACACCGCGCCACGTAGCGACACGTCCAGTTCCGGGAACTCCTTGGCAGCCAGTTCCGATGCGGAGTACACCGAGGCACCAGCCTCGCTGACCACGATCTTGGTCAGCTTAAGATCGGGCAGGTTCTTCATCAGGTCCTGCACAAGCTTGTCGGTTTCGCGGCTGGCGGTGCCGTTGCCGATCGAGCACAGTGCCACGTTGTGCTGCTTGGCAAGGCGAGCCATCACAGCCAGCGAGCCATTCCAGTCGCGGCGCGGCTCGTGCGGATAGATCGTAGCTGTTTCCAGCAGCTTGCCGGTGTGATCGACCACGGCGATCTTGCAGCCGGTGCGGATGCCCGGATCGATACCCATCACAGACTTCGGACCCGCCGGTGCGGCCAGCAGCAGTTCGTGCAGGTTGCGACCGAAAACCTTGATGGCCTCGGCTTCAGCGGTCTCGCGCAGTTGCGTCAGCAGTTCGGTCTCGATGTGCGGCTGCACCTTCACGCGCCAGCACCAGCGGCACACATCGGCCAGCCACTTGTCCGCCGGACGGTTACGGTTCTCGATGCCGACATGGCGCGCGATCATGCCTTCGCACGGATGCGGCACCATCGCGTCCTGTTCCTCGCCCAGGCCGAGCTTGATCAGCAGCACGCCCGCATTGCGTCCGCGGAACAGGGCCAGTGCACGGTGCGACGGCACGGTGCGAATGGTCTCGCTGTACTGGTAGTAATCGCGGAACTTCTCTTCCTCGGCGGTTTCCTTGCCTTCCATGACGGACGAGGCCACTACGCCGTTGTTCCAGAGGTGCTCGCGCAGTTTACCGAGCAATTCGGCGGTTTCGCCAAATTGTTCGGAGAGGATGTCGCGCGCGCCATCGAGCGCAGCCTTCACGTCGGGCACGCCACCATCGGCGGTCGGGTTGCCGTTGACGAACTTGGCGGCTTCGGCTTGCGGGTCGAGCGTGGGATCGGCCAGCAGCGCTTGCGCCAGTGGCTCCAGACCGCATTCGCGGGCGATCTGCGCACGCGTGCGGCGCTTGGGCTTGTAGGGGAGGTAGAGGTCTTCGAGCGTCTGCTTGGTCTCGGCAGCTTCGATGGCCGTGCGCAGTGCATCGGTCATCTTGCCCTGTTCCTCGATGGAGGCCAGGATCGTGGCGCGGCGGTCTTCCATATCGCGCAGGTAGAGCAGGCGCTCTTCGAGATTCCGCAGATGGGTGTCGTCCAGGTTTCCTGTGACTTCCTTGCGGTAGCGGGCGATAAAGGGGACCGTGGCGCCTTCGTCCAACAGGTCGATGGCAGCCGCCACCTGGCGGGGTTGCACGGATAGTTCGGCCGCGATCAGCGACACAATCTTTTGCAGGACGGCAGCAGGCAGCTTGGACATCGAGAAAACGGTCAGTCGAAAGCGGGGCATTGTGCCACAAGCGCAGGACCGTTCCGGTGACGGAGAGACACCTTTTACACCCGCAATTCGGCACGATGCGCGCGGCCATGGTCCCGGGCTCACTTCGTAACGCTTCGCGCGGGGGCCCGATGTGGCCCCGGATGCTAGAATCGCGCCATGATCGTCAAGCCCCAAGCGGCCGTCATGGCTCTCCCGCTTTCCCTTACTGTTTCCGCCTTCGCTCTGGCCGCACTGCTGGCCGTCGCGCCGCATGCTGCGCAGGCGCAGGCGTCGGCCCCATCCGCGGCGGCTGCCAATCCGGCTATTCCGGCCGATCCGGGCACGCCGCGCGACTTCCAGGCCGAGCGCCGCGCCATCGACGATTCGCGCGCATGGGCCAAGTACCGTTTTGCGGTGGCCGAGCGCGAGTGCTACAGCAAGTTCCTGACCAACAACTGCATCGACAAGGCCAAGGATCAGCAGCGCGCGGAGTTACAGGTGCTGCGCGCCAAGGATCTTGAGGTGGGCGATGCCGAGCGGGCCTTCCGGGCCGCCCAGCGCGACCGCAACCAGGCTATCCGCCGCGCCGAGTACGAAGCGGGCCAGCCGGGCCGCGCGGCCAACGAACAGGCCAGCCGCGACGCGTTCGACCGCAAGCAGCAGGAGCAGGCGGCGCGCGATGCGCAGGCCAATGCGCAGGCGCCTGAGCGCGCTGCCAACGCGGCGGCGTACCAGCAGAAGCAGGGCGAGCGCGACGCCCGCATCGAGGAAGCCCGTCAGAAGGGGGCCGAGCAGGCGCGTCAGCGACAAGAAAACGTCAAGGCCTACGAGCAGAAGCAGCAGGACGCGGTGCAGCGCCAGAAGGATCTGGATGAACGCCGGGCCAAGGCCGAGGAAAAGCAGAAGGAAGGGCAGGGCAGCGGGAAGAGTCCGAGTCCGTTCGGCTTCTGATTCGGCGCGCCCTTTGCGGTGGCATCCGCCGCCGCAGTGCAGCAGGAAGGCATCATGGATGAACATCTGAACACCCTGGAACGGCAGATCATTGAATTACAGATCGAACACCGCGATCTGGATTTCCTGATCGACCGACTGTCATCCGATCCCGCGCATGACGAACTGCAGTTGCGTCGGCTCAAGAAGCGCCGGCTCAAGCTCAAGGACGCCATCACGCTGCTGCAACTGCACGTGGAACCGGACGTACCGGCCTGACCCCGGTAGCAGTGCCCGGCCCGTTCGCATCAGGCGAGCCCGCCCAAAAGAAAACCCCACCCAAACATCTTGCCCCAGCCCGATCTCCTCTCCGACGCCGCAGACCTGCCCGGTGATCCAGCCGCCGACACGCCCGAACCCGCCGAGCCTCCCGAATCCATCGGCGAAGCGGTAGCGGTGGCTTCTGCCAGCCAGGTGGCCTTGCAGAAGTCGCAACTGTCGACGATGTTCGCGGAGACCGGCACGCTGGCGACGGCCATTCCCGGCTATCGTCCACGGGCCTCGCAGCAGAAGATGGCCGAGGCGGTGGCGGATGCCATTTCGCAGAACGATACGGTCATCGTCGAAGCCGGCACCGGCACCGGCAAGACCTTTGCCTACCTCGTACCGGCGATGCTGTGGGGCGGCAAGGTCATCCTGTCCACGGGCACAAAGAACCTGCAAGACCAGCTTTATCTGCGCGATATCCCGACGGTGCGTCATGCACTGAACGTGCCGATATCGATCGCGCTGCTCAAGGGCCGTGCCAACTACCTGTGCCACTACCACCTGGAGCGCGCGCAGGCCAATGGCCGGTTGGCATCCAAGCAGGATGCGGCATGGTTGCGCGACATCGCGAAGTTCGCCAAGACCACCGCGACCGGTGACAAGGCCGAACTGGCTGCCGTGCCCGAAAACGCGCCCGTCTGGCAAATGGTCACGTCCACGCGCGACAACTGCCTGGGCAGCGAATGCCCGCAGTACAAGGAATGCTTTGTGATGCGGGCGCGCAAGGAGGCCCAGCAGGCGGACGTGGTGGTGGTCAACCACCACCTGTTCTTTGCCGATGTGGTGCTGCGCGATACCGGCATGGCCGAGCTGCTGCCCGCCGCCAATACCGTGATCTTCGACGAAGCCCACCAGTTGCCGGAAACGGCCACGCTGTTCTTCGGCGAGACGCTGTCCACGAGCCAGTTGCTTGAACTGGCGCGCGATACCGTGGCCGAAGGGCTGTCCCATGCACGCGATGCCGTGGACTGGGTGGCCCTGGGTGCGCCGCTCGAACGCGCCGCGCGCGACCTGCGGCTGGCGTTCAGCAAGGAGAACATGCGGCTGGCGCTGGGTCAGATCGAGGCCGATCCACGCATGCGCGAACCCTTCAATGAAACGCTCGATGCGCTGGACACTGCCTTGTCCGATTTTGTCGAGGCGCTGGAGTCGCAGGCCGAGCGTGCCGAAACGCTTGAGCAGTGCCATCGCCGCGCCGTGGAACTGGCGCAGCGACTGGCGGCATGGCGCGATGACCGCGTGAGTGTCACCCCGACACCCGCCGTGGCGGAAGAAGGTGCGGATGGTGCCGAGACGGCTGCAGCGCCCGAGCCGATGTCACTGGGCCCGGAAACCGTGCGTTGGGTAGAGGTGTTCTCGCACACGGTGCAACTGCATCGCACACCGCTTTCGATTGCGCCGATCTTCTCGCGCCAGCGCGCCGGGCATCCGCGCGCATGGGTATTCACGTCGGCCACGCTATCGGTCAAGGGCAATTTCACGCACTACGCCGCGCAGCTCGGACTCGACAAGGACCGCTCGTTGACGTTGCCTAGCCCCTTCGACTACGCGAAGCAGGGCCTGCTCTACGTGCCGCGCGAGATGCCGGCGCCGAATTCCCCGCAGTTTACGGAAGCCGTCGTGGAGAAGGCGCTGCCGCTGATCGAGGCGGCCGGAGGTCGCACGTTCCTGCTCTGCACCACGCTGCGCGCGGTGCAGAAGGCGTCGGACATGCTTTACGACCTGTTTGCCGAGAAGGGTCTGAATCTGCCGCTGCTCGTCCAGGGCCAGGCGAGCCGCACGGAACTGCTGGACCGCTTCCGCCAACTCGGCAATGCCGTATTGGTGGGCAGCCAGAGTTTCTGGGAAGGCGTGGACGTGCGCGGCGAAGCGCTCTCACTGGTCATCATCGACAAGCTGCCATTCGCGCCGCCCGATGATCCCGTCCTCGCGGCGCGCATGGAGGTGCTGCAGAAGAAGGGTTTGAGTCCGTTTGCCGTGCATCAGTTGCCGCATGCGGTCATCACGCTGAAGCAGGGCGCTGGACGCCTGATCCGGTCGGAGTCCGATCGCGGCGTGCTGATGATCTGCGATACACGGCTGGTGGAAAAACCCTACGGTCGCCAGATCTGGCAGAGCCTGCCGCCGTTCACGCGTACGCGTGAGGCCGAGACGGTGATCCGCTTCCTGGAAGGGCTGAACGGCAAGACGGTCGAAGGAGCGGGAGGGCCTGAGACCAGCGACGCCGATGCCTGAGTAATGCCTGAGGCCGATGCGCAGACGGCCCCGCAAAACAAAACACCCCGAAGCCAGTGACCGGCGTTCGGGGTGTTTTGTTTTCAGGCAGTCAATGCTGCATGGTCAGTGCTTCCAGATCAGAAGACTTCCCACCACGCCTTGTCCTTCTTGCGCGCACCGTACTTGATGAAGTCGCTGTTCGGGTAGTTGCGTTCCATCACCCGTGCGGTGTCGTCGCGCAGATCCTTCATGCCAAGCGCGTCGTACGAGCGCACCATGATGTAGAGCGCTTCCTCGTTGGCCGGAGCACCGTCATAGTCTTTCAGCGCCTGCTGCGCGCGATTGACTGCGGCGAGGTAGGCGCCGCGACGGTAGTAGTAGCGTGCCGCATGCACTTCGTGCTGGGCCAGCGAGTTGACGATGTACTGCATCCGCTGCGTGGCATCGGGCGTGTACTTGCTGTCAGGGTAGCGCGTGATCAGGATCTGGAACGCATCGTAGGCAGCGCGGGCGGCCTTGGGGTCGCGCTCGCTGAGATCCTGGCCCGAGAAGCGGCCCAGCCAGCCCAGGTTGTCGTTGAAATTGATCAGGCCCTTGAGGTAGTAGGCGTAATCGATATTCGGATGGCTCGGGTGCAACTGGATGAACCGGTCCACGGCTGCCAGCGCGGCAGCGGTCTCGCCATCCTTGTAGCTGGCATAGGCAGTGTCGATCTGTGCCTGCTGCGCGTAACGGCCAAACGGATAGCGGCCCTCGAGCTTTTCATAGAGCTTCACGGCACGCGTATAGTCGCCGCCGTCGAGGGCATCCTTGGCTTCCGAATATAATTTGTTAGCCGACCAGCTGGCTGTTTCGTCAGGCTGGTCTCCAAGCAGGCCGCATGCCGACAGCATGACGCAGCCGCCTGCGAGCAAAACCGCTCCAATTTTCGCGCGCCAATCCGCGCGTTTCATGCTCTGCAATTGCATGGGCAACCTGTTCCGGATGAAGAAAAATACCGCCAAGCATTATAGCCGAAGCCCCAGCGCCGAAACCGGTCTGGACAGTCAGGTCGAATCCAGGGAGGCCGCAGCCCCCGTCAATGGGGACTTGAACGACCCATTCGAGGTCCTCGACGAAGGTGGGGAGTTGCAGGACGACGTGCTCGTGGCAGCGCCTGCCGCCCCCGATCTCGTGCCCCAGTTCATGGAAGTCGGCAGTGCCGATCACGGCGAACGGCTCGATAAATTGCTCGCACGCCACTTCAGCGAGTTCTCCCGCAGCCGCATCCAGCAATGGATCGAAGAGGGCGCCGTGCGCGTGGACGGAGAACCGAGCCGCGCCAAGGCATCGATGCAGATGGGGCAGCAGATCGAGATCCGCCCGCAGGCGGCACCCGAATCCACGGCTTTCACGGCCGAGGATGTGCCGCTCAACGTGGTCTACGAGGACGATACGCTGCTGGTCATCGACAAGCCGCCCGGTCTGGTGGTGCATCCTGCTGCAGGAAACTGGAGCGGCACGGTGCTCAATGGCCTGCTGTATCGCGATCCGCACGCGGCACGGCTGCCGCGCGCCGGTATCGTGCATCGGCTGGACAAGGAGACATCCGGCCTGATGGTGGTGGCCCGCACGCTGACCGCGCAGACCGATCTGGTGCGCCAACTGGCTGCGCGTACGGTCAAGCGGACCTATCTCGCGCTGGTGTGGGGCGAAACGCCCGAGGAAGGCACCATCGACGCACCGATTGCCCGCGATCCGCGCGAGCGGACCCGCATGGCCATCGTCTACACGAACAGCGGCAAGCCTTCGCGTACGCATTTCAAGACGCTCGGCACCGTGCCGCTGGGCCGGTCGCACGTGTCGATGGTGATGTGCCAACTTGAAACGGGCCGCACGCACCAGATTCGCGTGCATTTCGAGTCCATTGGTCATCCGCTCGTGGGCGATCCGGTCTACTACAAGGCCACCCAGCGCGGTCAGCGTCAGGCAATCCGGGTGCCGCTGCCGGTGCCGTATACGCGCCAGGCGCTGCATGCCTACAAGCTTGGACTCGTGCATCCGGCCACGGGTCGCAAGATCTCCTGGGAAACCCAGCCACCCGAGGACCTGCAGGCGCTGATTGCCGCGCTCGACTTTGAGGGGCACGCGGAACAGGACGATGACTACGACGATTACGACGACGAAGGCACGTGGTACGAAGGCGAGGCCGATGACGACTGAATCGACAGCTATTTCGACTTCGTGGCTCGTCCCGGACTGGCCGGCCCCGGCAAATGTGCGCGCGCTGTCTACCACGCGTCAGGGCGGTGTCAGTCGCGGCGCCTATGGGCTGGCCGATGGCTCGACGGGCGGGCTGAATCTTGGCACTCATGTCGGCGACGATCCGTGCGCCGTTGCGGCCAACCGTGCGCGGCTGGCCCGCAGCCTGCCCGCCATGCCGCTCTGGTTGGAACAGGTGCATGGCTGTGGCGTGGCCACGGCAGAGCATGGCGATGCCGGCAGCGAGATCCAGCAAGCCGATGCCAGCATTTCGGGGCGGCCGGGCGACGTTTGCGCGATCATGACTGCCGATTGCCTGCCCGTGCTGCTTTGCGATACGGCGGGTACTGTCGTCGGCGCGGCGCATGCCGGCTGGCGAGGTCTGTGCGATGGCGTGATCGAGGCCACGCTGTCGCGCATGGCGCAGCGCGCGGGCGGCATGCCACAATGGCTGGCGTGGCTGGGGCCTGCGATCGGCCCCGATGCGTTCGAAGTGGGCGCGGAAGTCCGCGCGGCATTCCTCGATCGCGCGTTCCAACACGAACAGGCCGAAGTCGATGCGGCATTCGTCGCGGTGGGGCAGGGCAAGTACATGGCCGACCTCTACGCGCTGGCACGCATACGCCTGGCGCGAGCTGGCTGCACGCAGGTCTTTGGCGGCGATACCTGCACGGTAACCGACGCAGACCGCTTCTACTCCTATCGCCGCGACCGCACTACGGGTCGCATGGCCACGATGGTCTGGCTGGAAGCCTAGGCGTCGCCGTCCCGCACGGCAGAAGACGGCGCGTTCGAAGTTCCCCGGGTTGTCGGCGTCGCCGGAGCCTGCCGGGTTTCCGCCGCGTCCACCGCCGCGCGGGCTTCCGCTTCTTCCCGTGCGCGTCGCCGCTGCCGCCTGCCCGGCGTGCCCAGGATGTACATCACCAGCGAGACGGGCGCCAGCCCGTAGCACAGGAACGTGGCCACACCGGCCACCACGTTTGTCTCCGTGATGGCCATCATCAGCGCCACATACAACCAGCCAATTGCCACGATATACATCAGCCGTTCATCTCTCTCTGGTAGGAGGGTTCCGGAACCCGGTAACCCGCCTGGGGATTACCGTCCGGTAGGTCGGACATCACTTCCACGGCGCCCGCATGGGAATGCGGAATTCCGCATTGACAGCCTCTACATTGCAAGGCAACAATGCCTTCAAATGTATCGGAACCGAGGAAGTATCAGGGTTTCGCCGGCAAGCATAGCGTAAGTGGCGAGCCGCTCAGGCGGCCCGCGAACGCATCCCGGATTCCGGGGCGGGTCGGGAGACAGTTACCCCGTGCCCGTCAACCATCACGACGGCAGAGAGACGAATACATCATGGCGACCGGCAAAGGTGCGGCAGCTTCCGGAAAGGAAGACAAGTCCCAACCGTTTCAATTTGCGCCGGGGCCATTTGACCCAGCCGCCTGGCTGGAGTGGTCCCGTCAGTGGGCACCCGAAACCAGCGGCATGATGCCGCCTGGTTTTCCGGCCGGCATGGCCGGTGCATTCCCCGGTGGCTTCCCGAATGGTCTTCCGAACGGTTTTCCCGGCAGCTTTCCGGGCGGCGATGCATTCGCCAAGGCGTTCCAGGCTCTCCAGGGCAATGGTGCCAATGGTGCGGTGAAGATCGCGCCCACGCAGCTGGCCAGCATCCAGGAACGCTATCTGAAGGACTTCACCGAACTCTGGCGTGAAATGGGGGCCGGGGCGATGGTGCCGAACGGTTCGCCGCAGGCCGGGCAAGCCGGTGCTGCGAGCCAGCGCCTGTCCGATCGCCGCTTTGCCAGCGATGCATGGCGCAACAACGCGGCATATCGCTACACGGCCGCGTTCTACCTGCTCACGGCGCGCGCCATGACCGAGCTTGCCGATGCTGTGGAAGCCGATCCCAAGGTGCGCCAACGCATCCGCTTTGCGGTTTCGCAGTGGGTCGATGCGATGTCGCCGGCCAACTTCCTGGCGACCAATCCGGATGCCCAGCAGCGCCTGATCGAGTCCGGCGGCGAATCGCTGCGCAACGGCGTGCGTAACATGCTGGAAGATCTGGGGCGCGGCAAGATTTCGCAGACCGATGAGACCGCCTTCGAGGTGGGCCGCAATGTTGCCGTAACCGAAGGCGCTGTCGTCTACGAGAACGAATACTTCCAGTTGCTGCAGTTCAAGCCGCTGACCGACAAGGTCTACGCGCGGCCGCTGCTGCTGGTGCCGCCGTGCATCAACAAGTACTACATCCTTGACCTGCAGCCCGAAAGCTCGCTGGTGCGGCACGCGGTGGAGCAGGGGCACACGGTGTTCCTGGTGTCGTGGCGGAACCCCGATGCCTCGATGGCCGAGCGGACCTGGGACGACTACATCGAGCATGCAGCCATCCGCGCGATCGAGGTGGCGCGCGACATCAGCGGTCTCGACAAGATCAACGTGCTCGGGTTCTGCGTGGGTGGCACCATCATTTCCACGGCGCTTGCCGTGCTGGCGGCACGCGGCGAGCGGCCCGCAGCCAGCCTGACCCTGCTCACCACGCTACTCGACTTTGCCGACACCGGCATCCTCGACGTCTTTGTCGATGAATCGCATGTGCAACTGCGCGAGGCTACGCTGGGCGGCGCATCGGGTGCGCCGTGCGGTCTGCTGCGGGGAGTGGAACTGGCGAACACGTTCTCGTTCCTGCGTCCGAACGATTTGGTCTGGAACTACGTGGTCGACAACTACCTGAAGGGCAACACGCCTGTGCCCTTCGATCTGCTGTTCTGGAACGGCGACGCCACCAACCTGCCCGGACCCTGGTATTGCTGGTACCTCCGCCATACCTACCTGCAGGACGAATTGAAGGTGCCGGGCAAGCTGACCGTCTGCAATGCCCCGGTGGACCTGGGTGCCATCGACGTGCCGACGTATATCTACGGCTCGCGCGAGGACCATATCGTGCCGTGGTCGGCTGCGTATGCTTCCACCGCACTGCTGAAAAACAAGCTGCGCTTCGTGCTGGGCGCCTCTGGGCACATTGCCGGCGTCATCAACCCGCCAGCCAAGAAGAAGCGTAGTCACTGGACCAGTGATACGCTGCCCGTTTCGGCCCATGAATGGCTGGCTGGCGCGGAGGAACATCCGGGTAGCTGGTGGCCGGACTGGATGGCATGGCTCGGCAAGCAGGCCGGCCAGAAGCGTGCGGCGCCTGATACCTACGGCAACGCCCACTACAAGGCGATCGAGCCTGCACCGGGACGCTACGTCAAGCAGCGCGCCTGATTTTGCCGGGGCGGCGGATGAGCCGCCGGCCCCGTTTCGAACCGATCCGCGATTCGTTTTCTCGAAAGGACCTCACATGACCGACATCGTCATTGTTTCCGCAGCTCGCACCGCCGTAGGCAAATTCGGTGGCTCCCTGGCCAAGATCCCCGCACCGGAGCTGGGCGCACTCGTGATAAAGGCCGCGCTGGAGCGCGCAGGCGTCAAGCCCGACCAGGTGAGCGAAGTGATCATGGGCCAGGTGCTGACGGCCGGCTCGGGCCAGAACCCGGCCCGCCAGGCGTCGCGCGCAGCCGGCCTGCCGGACATGGTGCCGGCCATGACCATCAACAAGGTGTGCGGCTCGGGCCTGAAAGCCGTGATGCTGGCCGCCAATGCCATCATCGCCGGCGAGGCAGAGATCGTCGTGGCGGGTGGCATGGAGAACATGAGCGCGGCCCCGCACGTGCTGCCGGGCTCGCGCGACGGCTTCCGCATGGGTGATGCCAAGCTCGTCGACACGATGATCGTCGATGGCCTATGGGACGTGTACAACAAGTACCACATGGGCATCACCGCCGAAAACGTGGCCAAGGAATATGGCATCACGCGCGAAGCGCAGGACGAGTTCGCAGTCGGTTCGCAGAACAAGGCCGAAGCGGCTCAGAAGGCCGGCAAATTCGACGAGGAAATCGTGCCGGTGATGATTCCGCAGCGTAAGGGCGATCCGGTGGCGTTCAAGACCGATGAGTTCGTGCGTCAGGGCGCCACGCTGGATAGCATGTCGGGCCTGAAGCCGGCGTTCGACAAGGCGGGCACGGTGACGGCCGCAAATGCCTCCGGCCTCAACGACGGCGCTGCCGCCGTGGTGGTGATGTCGGCCGCCAAGGCCAAGGAACTTGGCCTGACGCCGCTGGCGACGATCAAGGCGTACGCCAATGCCGGCGTGGACCCGGCCGTGATGGGCATGGGCCCGGTGCCGGCCAGCCGACGCTGCCTGTCGCGTGCGGGCTGGGGCGTGCAGGATCTCGACCTGATGGAAATCAACGAGGCATTTGCGGCGCAGGCGCTGGCGGTGCACAAGGAAATGGGCTGGGACCAGTCGAAGATCAATGTGAACGGTGGCGCGATTGCCATCGGCCACCCGATCGGCGCATCCGGCTGCCGCATCCTGGTGACGCTGCTGCACGAGATGAAGCGCCGCGACGCCAAGAAGGGCCTGGCCTCGCTGTGCATCGGCGGTGGCATGGGCGTGGCGCTGGCAGTCGAACGTTGAACTGCAATACATAACAAAAGCATTGGCTAGACGTGCATGAGGGGTATGCCGGCGGTACGTACCGAGGAACCGCCGCCGGCATTGACAACAACGACCGAAAAGTTTCGACAACAACGAACCGATCGAGCCAACTAGGAGTGGATATGACTCAGCGCATTGCATACGTGACCGGCGGCATGGGTGGCATCGGAACCGCGATTTGCCAACGCCTGGCAAAAGAGGGCTATAAGGTGGTGGCGGGCTGCGGCCCGAACTCGCCGCGTCGCGAGAAGTGGCTCGAACAACAACGCGCGCTCGGTTTCGAGTTCGTGGCGTCCGAAGGCAACGTGGCGGACTGGGATTCGACCAAGGCGGCTTTCGAGAAAGTGAAGGCCGAGGTGGGTGAGGTCGACATTCTGGTCAACAACGCCGGCATCACGCGCGATGTGGTGTTCCGCAAGATGACGCGTGCCGATTGGGATGCGGTGATCGACACCAACCTGACGTCGCTGTTCAACGTGACCAAGCAGGTCATCGATGGCATGGCGGATCGTGGCTTCGGCCGCGTGATCAACATCTCGTCGGTGAACGGCCAGAAGGGGCAGTTCGGCCAGACCAACTATTCGACAGCCAAGGCCGGCCTGCACGGCTTCACGATGGCCCTGGCGCAGGAAATGGCCACGAAGGGCGTGACGGTCAATACCGTGTCGCCGGGCTATATCGCCACGGACATGGTGAAGTCGATCCGTCAGGATGTGCTGGACAAGATCGTCGGCACGATCCCGGTGAAGCGCCTGGGCGAGCCGGCTGAAATCGCATCGATCTGCGCCTGGCTGGCTTCGGAAGAGTCCGGTTTCTCCACGGGTGCGGACTTCTCCCTGAACGGCGGCCTGCACATGGGCTGATGGTCGAGGCGGCCCTCTGCGACGGTGCGTTGCCCGCAAGGGGCGGCAGGCCGTCACGGAGGTTGCCGTTGATGCGGCGCATCTGGCGCGCTGCACAAACCATTGAGTGCTGCACCGAGATGCCCTGGTATTTCGCATCACCGTCCGCATGTCGCTGGCATGCGGACGGTTTGCTTTTGGGGGCTAGACAATCAAATGCTGCGGGTTTTCCTTAAACGCGGCCAGCTTTCCATAGTGCTTTCTTGAGCATAGAATCAGGGCAATGGCGCAACCGGCACCAAAGTGGCGCGGTCCACATGGGTCTGGTCCGGTTGTTTCTTGCGCGCCTGCAGCGTGTTTCTCGGCGGGGAAGACGCGCTCCATTGCGCACTGCACTGCATGCGGTGCAGCAGCGCGAGTCAAGGCGCAGCAGCGGTGCCGACCCACGGCACCAGCGACGACAAAAGGATAGAGCACCGATGGCCACGACCAAAAAAGGCGCAGAGCGACTGATCAAGAAATACCCCAATCGCCGGCTCTACGATACGCAAACCAGCACCTACATCACGCTCGCTGATGTGAAGCAGCTGGTCATGGATACCGAGGACTTCAAGGTCGTCGACGCCAAGAGCGGCGAGGAGCTGACACGCAGCATCCTGCTGCAAATCATCCTGGAAGAGGAAACCGGCGGTGTGCCGATGTTCTCTAGCGCCATGCTTTCGCAGATCATCCGTTTCTACGGCCACGCGATGCAGGGCATGATGGGCACCTACCTCGAAAAGAACATCCAGGCATTCATCGACATTCAGGGCAAGCTGGCCGAGAACTCGAAGGGTCTGTACTCGGGCGAGGCATTCAGCCCCGACATGTGGTCGCAGTTCATGAACCTGCAGGGTCCGATGATGCAGGGCATGATGAGCAACTACATCGAGCAGAGCAAAAACCTCTTCGTGCAGATGCAGGAACAGATGCAGAGCCAGGCCAAGAACATGTTCGGCACGTTCCCGTTCAACCAGCAGGACAAGAAGTAGCCTCACGAACGCACGCCGCGACGGCCCTGTGCAATGCAGGGTCGTTTTGAGTTGTTGGCTTGCCACGCATTTTTGTGAATGCGTGTCCGATGTGCGTCTTTTAGCCTTTTTTCTCCGCTATTGATTGCAGAGCAAGGATTTGGGGAGCCGCCATGTGCTCCAATCGGCCAACGCCCTGAGCACTGGGCGACCCGATAACAATCCTGCTTTCACTGCACGATGGCTTTTTCCAAGCGTATCCCGCCTTGCATGCCATCCGGTCTGGTCCGGAGGGTAACTTATGTCTGACAGCGCGAATCTCTGGCGCATGGCGCCTGAACCCGCCGATCCAACCGGCTTGACCCGGCTCGTCGAATTCGCCGGTGGCATCTACACCCAACTGACGTGCATCCAGCGCGAGGTAGGCGAGGTGAAGGCTTCGCAGCAGGCGCTTGAAGCGCGCGTCGAGCGCGGGGAGCGTCAGCTCGATGCGGTGGAGGTGGGAGTGCGCAATGATTTGCGCGAGGTGGAGGGGCGGCTTGCCGGGCAAATCTCGACGCTCGACTCGCGTATGTCGACGTTCGATACACGTTTGTCGACGCTTGATACGCGTATGTCCGCTGGTCATGCATACCTGCTCGACCGGATCGACGCCTCGGAGTCCAGGGTGTTGGCGGCAATCGAACAGCTTGCAACGCGATTCGACAAGTTCGAGACGCGCGTCGACAGGATGGAAGTGGATCTGCACACCCGCATCGATGCGACGGAAAACAAGATCGAGCATGTGCGAACGGACCTTGGTAGGCAGATCCGGGAGAGTAGGGGCGACCTCGAAATTCGCATCGATCGCGTGGCAACGGACCTCGGTGATCGCATCCAGAAATGCGAGGACAAGACCGAGGCCCGTTGTGATCGTCTGGAAGATAACCTGTCCGCCCAGATCAAGAGTAACGAAGGCCGGATACTTGCCTTGCGGGACCGTGTCAACAAGGTGATTTGGTTCACCTCGGGAGGTGGAGCCATGCTCGGATACGCCATCGGCGGAGACGTCGTGATGGATCGGTTGACCGGCCTTCTGGGTCTATAACCAGGACGCGTTTCCAGCCAGCCGGGCCGGCTCCTTCCGAACCTCACGCCAAGGCGGCCCGATCAAGGTAAAATCTCCGCCTTTCATGGCAATTGCGGCGCCCGGCAGGCTCGCCGGATGCCCTTAAGCCAGCGGCGCGCCACCGGGGACGGTAGGACGTGCCCAATCCCCACATACGCGGTGCCCCATGTCGTCTGAAAACATTTTGTCCACTCCTGCGCCGAAAGTCGGCTTTGTGTCACTTGGATGCCCCAAGGCACTGGTCGATTCCGAGCAGATCATCACGCAACTGCGCGCCGAAGGTTACGCGATCAGCGGCACCTATGACGGCGCCGACCTTGTGGTGGTCAACACTTGCGGCTTCATCGACGAGGCGGTGCAGGAGAGCCTGGATGCCATTGGCGAGGCGCTGAACGAGAACGGCAAGGTCATCGTGACCGGCTGCCTGGGGGCGAAGAAGGATGCCGCCGGACAAGACATCGTGACCTCGGTGCATCCCAAGGTGCTCGCCGTGACGGGTCCCCACGCGCTGGGCGAGGTCATGCAGGCAGTTCACACGCACTTGCCGAAACCGCATGACCCTTTCACTGACCTGGTGCCGGCTGCCGGCATCAAGCTCACGCCCAAGCACTACGCATACCTGAAGATTTCGGAAGGCTGCAACCATCGCTGCTCGTTCTGCATCATCCCGTCCATGCGCGGGGATCTGGTATCGCGCCCGGTGGCCGAGGTCATGCTTGAGGCGGAAAACCTGTTCAAGGCCGGTGTCAAGGAACTGCTCGTGATTTCGCAGGACACCAGTGCCTATGGCGTGGACGTGAAGTACCGAACCGGTTTTTGGGCAGGTCGCCCGCTGAAGACGCGCATGACGGAACTGGTCGCGGCGCTCGGCGAACTCGCCAGCCAGTATGGCGCGTGGGTGCGCCTGCACTATGTGTACCCGTATCCGCACGTGGACGAGATCATTCCCCTGATGAACCAGGGTAATGTGCTGCCGTACCTCGATGTACCGCTCCAGCACGCACATCCGGACGTGCTCAAGCGTATGAAGCGTCCGGCGAATGCGGAGAAGACGTTGGACCGGATTCGTGCCTGGCGTGCGATCTGTCCGGACCTGACTATCCGCAGCACGTTCATCGCGGGTTTCCCGGGCGAAACGGAACAAGAGTTCCAGACGCTGCTGGACTTCATTGCGGAAGCCGAGCTGGATCGTGTGGGCTGCTTCGCCTATTCCCCGGTCGACGGTGCCACGGCCAATGATCTGCCGGGTGCGCTACCCGATGAGGTGCGGGAAGAGCGTCGTGCGCGTTTCATGGAAGTTGCGGAGGAAGTTTCGGCACGCCGCTTGCAACGCAAGGTCGGACAAACGCTTCGCGTACTGGTCGATGAAATCAATCAGGATGGCGGTATCGGCCGTTCTTCTGCTGATGCCCCCGAGATTGACGGCCTGGTCTATATCGATCCGGCCGCCAAGCCGTCGCAGCGCTACAAGGCGGGCGAGTTCGTCAACGTGAAAATTACCGGCGCCGACGGTCATGACCTGTGGGGCGAGATCGCCTGAGGACAGGCTTCCGGATACCGGGGCCTGCTGCCATTAGGTAAAAGTACGGTCGTTCACTTTTTCGCTCCGCGGTCTATACTGTGCGCCGCAACATTTCGCATGGAGACAAGACATGACGCGTGAAGTGGTGGTTGTCAGCGGTGTGCGCACCGCGATTGGTACCTTTGGCGGCAGCCTCAAGGATCTGGCCCCGACTGACCTCGGTGCGTTGGTCGTGCGCGAAGCGCTGGCCCGCGCCAAGGTGTCCGGCGACGACGTCGGGCATGTGGTGTTCGGCAACGTCATTCAGACCGAGCCGAAAGACATGTACCTGGGGCGCGTGGCCGCCGTGAACGGCGGGGTGTCGATCAATGCCCCGGCGCTGACGGTCAACCGCCTGTGCGGATCTGGCCTGCAGGCGATTGTCAGTGCTGCCCAGACCATTCTGCTTGGCGATGCCGATGTCGCCATCGGTGGCGGTGCGGAAAGCATGAGCCGCGCGCCGTACCTCGCACCGATGGCCCGCTGGGGTTCGCGCATGGGCGATGCCAAGCTGATCGACATGATGCTCGGCGCGCTGCACGACCCCTTCCACGCGATCCACATGGGTGTGACCGCAGAGAACGTTGCCAAGGAATACGACATCTCGCGCCAGCAGCAGGACGAGGCAGCGTTGGAATCGCATCGCCGCGCGTCGGCTGCCATCAAGGCCGGCCATTTCAAGGGCCAGATCGTTCCCGTCACGCTGAAGAGCCGCAAGGGCGATGTCGTCTTCGATACCGACGAGCACGTGCGCCACGATGCGACCATCGATGACATGACCAAGCTCAAGCCGGTCTTCGTCAAGGAGAACGGCACGGTCACGGCGGGCAATGCATCGGGTCTGAACGATGCCGCTGCTGCAGTGGTGCTGATGGAGCGTGCCGAGGCGGAGCGCCGCGGCCTGAAGCCGCTGGCGCGCCTGGTGTCGTACGGCCATGCAGGTGTCGATCCCAAGACGATGGGCATCGGCCCGGTTCCGGCAACAAAGATCGCACTGGAGCGCGCAGGGCTGTCGGTCAAGGATCTCGACGTGATCGAGGCCAACGAAGCGTTTGCCGCGCAAGCCTGTGCCGTGACGAAGGCGCTGGGACTCGATCCGGCCAAGGTCAACCCCAACGGTTCGGGCATTTCGCTGGGCCATCCTATCGGTGCCACGGGCGCGCTGATTACGGTGAAGGCGCTTCACGAACTGCAGCGCGTGCAAGGCCGCTATGCGCTGGTGACGATGTGCATCGGCGGCGGCCAGGGGATTGCCGCGATCTTCGAGCGCGTTTAAAGTCACGGCAGCCCCCATCCCAAGGAAGTCCGCCTTGCCCCGCTTTTCTTCAGCTTTACACGCGTTTTGCGCATGTTCGATGGCCGCGATGTTGGCGGCACCGATGGCCGCCTCGGCGGCTGGCGATAGTTTGTCGACGGCGGGGGGGCAGGGCGGCTCCTTTGGTATCAATGATGCGATTCGCGCCGGGGAGTCCCGGCGCGGAACAACGCTCTCCACCGGTGCAGCCACTGTGCTGGCGCCGCGTGCCGAGTATTCCCAATATCCCGTCTACGTGGGCACGCTTGGCGACAAGCCGGTGCGCATGCGCGTGGCGCCGAAGTCCGATACCCGGGACAGCCTGCAGGGCGAATACTCGGTGGGCGATGGCAAGGGCGTCCGGCTGTTGTCCGGCGAGTGGGATAACGGCAACTTCCTGATGGAAGAGTCCGACGACGGTACGCGTGTCTCCGGCAACTGGGACGGCCAGATTGACCGTAACGGTGCCGTGCGCGGAACGTGGACCGATCCCTACAACCCGGCCATCGTCCTGCCATTCTTCATCCGGCCGTTTGGCGGGTTCCTCGTTATTCCACCGTTCGACATGCAACCCAGCAGTGGTGTGACCTACGCGCCGCCACCGCCGAAATCGTCGATCTCGACGGGCAAGTCGCGCTAGTTTTTCCTATCCCCAAGCGGCGGTTGCGGCGCAGGGGTGGACGGATTTCTGATTGCTGGTAAGCTCGAACGCCTGTCCAGACTTCCGAGGAAACGCGCCGTGTCTGCTTCCGACTCGCCCCGCCATCCGTCCCGCTATACCCAGACCACCGCAGTCCAACCCGACCTCGACATCGCGCCGGGCTTCGAATCGTTCTCGACGCCGACGTATCGCGGCTCCACCATCGTTTTCCGCAATCTCGCCGAACTGCGCGCCTATGGCGACCGCAGCAAGACCTATTGGCGCTATGGATTGCACGCCACGCCCACCAGCGAGGCGCTGTGCCAGCAGTTGGCGCAGATCGAGGGTGGCAGCCAGACGCTGCTGCTGCCGTCGGGTATGGGGGCGATATCACTGGTTTACTTTGCGCTGGTAAAGGCGGGTGACGATGTGCTGGTGCCGGACAACGTCTATGGTCCCAACCGCGATCATGGCGAGTGGCTGGCACGGGAGTTTGGCGTGACAGTGCGTTACTACCATCCATCCATCGGAGCGCGCATTGCGGCGCTGATCCAGCCGAATACCAAGCTGATCTGGATGGAGGCGCCTGGGTCCGTGACGATGGAGGTGCCCGATTCCGAGGCGATTGTGGCCGCAGCACGGGCACGCGGCGTGGTGACGGCAATCGACAATACCTGGTCGGCGGGCGTGTATTTCAAGCCGTTCGACAAGGGCATCGATATCTCGGTGCAGGCGTTGACCAAGTACCAGTCCGGCGGCAGCGATGTGCTGATGGGCGCGGTGATCACGCGTGACGACATGCTTCACGACCGACTCAAGCGCACGCGCATGATCATGGGCTGGGGCGTGTCGGCGGATGACTGCTTCCTGGTGCTGCGTGGCCTGTCCAGCATGCCGGTCCGGCTGGCCGCCCACGACCGCGCGGCACGGGAAATCGCCGAATGGCTCAAGCAGCGACCCGAGGTCTCGCGCGTACTGCACCCTGCGCTGCCAGATTGCCCCGGCCATGCCGAGTGGCTGCGGGACTTTTCCGGCGCCAGCGGTCTGTTCTCGATCATTCTGCACAGCCGCTACGCGCGAGAACAGGTCGATGCCTTTGTCGAAGCGCTGAAGCTGTTCGCCATCGGCTGGTCGTGGGGTGGGGCGCACAGCCTTGCGGTGCCGTATCACGTCGACACCATGCGGCCGGTGGGAACATGGCCACCCGCCGATTGGGAGAACGCTGGCGAACTGGTGCGCTTCTACATTGGCCTCGAGGATACGCGCGATCTGATCGGGGACATCAAGCAAGCCATGGAAGCACAGTTGCGCTGAGTGCTGCCGCGAACCGCTCAACAAAAAGCCCCGCCAGTGATGGCGGGGCTTTTTGTTTGAGGCGTCGACACCTGCAATCAGGAGGCGTCGGCCTTGCGCATCGTGGCTTGCGGCGCGGCCTGAGCGGCGGCGCCGGGTGGCGCCCAGACCGATTCAACCGGACCATTCTGCGCACGGCGTTGTGTGGCACGTGCCAGCGCGACATACCCGACTGCCATGGCGATGGCGGCGATGTCGAAGCCAGCAATGACCCAACGACCCTGGAGCGCGGCCGAGAACAGATTGTCTCCGGCCAGGATCAGGTCCGCCAGGGGCACGGTCAGCGTGGCAAGGGCGGCCACGTACAGCAGCTCGACCGCTGCACGGATCGGCGGCCGGACCAGCGCCCAAGCCACCGCCACGCCGAAGACCGGCCAGAACACATAGCTCACGGCACGCTCTGGCCACAGCAACGCGGCCGGGAAGCACAGCGCCACGCCGATGCAGGTGCCAATGCAGACGCCCACTGTGGCCTGCGCCAGCAGCTTGTGTACGCGTGGCTGCTCGGCCTGGCGCGCCTTGCGTCGGGTTTCGATCCAGAGCAGGTTGCCGGAGTAGAACAGGAAGGCACCCGCCAGGCCCGCGATCAGGTAGACGATGCGCACGGCCATGTCGCCGTAGGTGCCGTAGTGCAACGCGAACATCGCGCTATAGACCATGTGGTTGGTGTCGCGTCCGCTAGCCGTTTGGTTGGCGATCAGTTTGCCGGCGTTGGGTTCGTTGGCTGCCGCGTGGATGCCCACGGACCCGCCATTGCCCAGTGCACGGGCGCTCTCGCCGCGCACGTCGGCCACGGCATTCGCATCGCCATAGCGCTGGAACCGGATCGCGGTCGGCGTGAAGTGTTCGCCGCCGTGCTCGCGTGCGATGGCGAGCAACTGCGCCGAGGGCATCGTGGGTGATGGACGACCCGATGCGGACACTTCGGACGTGCCACTCGTGACGCGCGGAATCGTCTCGAACAGCTTGCCGTCGAAGGTCAGCACATTGAACACCATGACCATGACCAGCGACAGGCAGAACATCGCGCCAGTGATGGCAAAGATCAGGTGGAACGGCAGGCTGAACAGGCCGATCACATTGTGCGAATCCATCCAGAACCGCTTCAGGTTGCGGCCCGGACGCACCGCGAACAGGTCTTTCTTGAGTCGCGGCAGATGCAGGATGACGCCCGACACCAGCGCCAGCCCGTACAGGATGGAGATGATCCCCATGAAATACGTGCCGTTCAGGCCCAGGCCCAGCGAGTAGTGCAGGGCGTTCAGGAAGGCAGAGAGTTCCCCCGTGACGTGATCGAGCGACGTGCTGTTCTGCGCTGCCTTGTCGCCGTTCAGGCGCTCGCCGTTCATCGTGTGCCATTCACCGGCCTTGTCCTGCCAGTAGGCGTTGAAGTCCGGTTCCTCATGGCTGGGCAGGCCCACGTAGACGCTGTTTGCGGCGTCAGGGTGAACAGCGATCAGCTTCTGCACGAAGGCATCGATGGCGGGGCCCTCGACATGGACCTCGGCGGCATGCTTGCCTTCCAGGCGGTCCGGATTCTGCCAGACGTGCAGTTCGTGGTGGAAGACGGTGATCGCGCCTGCGAAGAACGCGATGAACAGCGCCCAGCCGGCCATCAGGCCGACCCAGGTATGCAGCGTGTTGAACACGCGGAGGGTATTGGCTTTCATGTGTATCGCCTCATGAACCGGTGACGGCGGAGAGCGCCGAGGCAGGGGGCATCGCGTGCAGCAGCCGCAATGCCACGAGGATGCCGTAACAGACCAGATTCCCGCCCACCAGCCACAGCCAGGCGCGAAGGCTCGTCTCGAACAGCAGGCTCAGGCTGATGATGGCCACCCATAGGACGAAGCTGAGCATGATGGCAAGGACCACGCCACCTTCCCAGCCGCCGGGCAGCCACAAGATGCCGAGTGTGCACAGCGCGATGGCCAGGGGCAGGCCCAACAGCGTGCCGGCAAGCCATTTGGTGCCGATCATGATGCGCTCCCTTCTTTCGAGACCTCTGACGGTTCGTCGTCCGCCCGGTTGTGATGGAGCCAGGTGCCAATGAACGGCCAGAAGGACAGGAAGCACGTCATGACCACGAGGGTGGCGGCAATGGCGACGGCCCAGCCCTCGGGCACGCTCATGACCCAGGTGCCGGCCACGGCGAGTGCAACACCGATCCAGCAGAGCAGTCGGGAGGACAGCGGCGAGCGACCTTTACCCTCGGCATCGACAACCAGCAGTTGATTTGGCGCGGCGAGGTACAGGCACGCCGCGGCGGCCAGGGATAGGAATATAGCTAACGCTTGCATGCGTTGTGCAGTCGGGAAACGACGATGTAGGGAGGCGAACAATAATAATCATTCGCATTTGATTCCACAAGGAAATCAAGGCGTTATGTTGCGATCTCGTGGATTTGGTCGCGTCAGCGCCAATGACGAAAATGTAATGCGGGAAACGCCCGGAGGTGTGGCAAGAGGGGGGAGTGGGGAGGGAAAGCGAGGGAGCGGGTGCCTTGCAGGTGACGCAAGGCACGCCTTGAAACGGGAATCAGTGCGGGAAGAGGTTCAGCAGCCCGTCCAGCCCCACATGATTGAACGCCACACTGGCCTGTTCGCGCACAACGGGTTTGGCGCGGAAGGCCACGGACAGGCCCGCTACTGCCATCATCTTGAGGTCGTTCGAACCGTCGCCCATGACGATGGCCTGCGACGGTTCGGCGCCGATCTGCTCGCACACCTCGCGCACGGTACGTGCCTTTACGTCCGCATTGACGATCTCGCCCACCACGTTGCCGGTCAGCTTGCCATCCACGATCTCCAGCGTGTTGGCTCGGGTGAAGTCGAGTTTCAGGCGCGGCTTGAGCTGGTCGGTGAAGTGGACGAACCCCCCGGACACCAGTAGCGTGCGCAGGCCCAGTGCCTGGATCGTCTGGAGCATGTTCTCGGCACCCGGCGACAGGCGTAGTCGTTCTTCGTACACGCGGTCGAGCACGCTGGCGTCGAGGCCCTTCAGCAGGGCCACACGGCGGCGCAGGCTCTCGTTGAAGTCGGTGATCTCGCCCCGCATCGCCGCTTCGGTGATCGCTGACACTTCGGCCTTCAGTCCGCAGAAATCGGCGATTTCGTCGATGCACTCGATGGTGATCAGCGTCGAGTCCATGTCCATGGCCACGAGCCGGAAGTCCGACAGCTTGCGCCCCGCCGGCACCACGGCCCAGTCGATGCCACGGACGCCGCAAATTTCGTCGAGCGCCACGCGCAGTGCCGGGGTCAGCGGATCGCAGTCATCGGCAGCCGCCACGTTTTCGGCACGCATCACGAAGGCCGAGGCATGGGCAGCCGCGCGCACGGCATCGAGATCGGCTGCGGACAGCGGGGACAGGCTCTGGAGAATCAGGGGCATGACAACAGGAAGGAAAAGGGGCGATGCGAAAGGGCGATATTGTACCCGGGCGCCAACGCGTGGCGCCCGGTAGCACGGGATGGAAAACTCAGGCCACCCGCAGGCTGTCCACTACCTTGTGCAGGAAGGTCTCGCAGTCAGCCAGCTGGTCGAGCGCGACGAACTCGTCCGGCTTGTGCGCTTGCTGGATATCGCCGGGGCCGCACACCACGGCCGGGATGCCGGCGCGCTGGAACAGGCCGGCTTCGGTGCCGTACGCCACCTTGTTGGTTTCGCGGTCAGCGGTCAGCGCGCGCACGAGTTGCGTGATGGCGTCAGATTCGGCCGCATCGAGCGACGGCGCGGCGGCAATCTTGCTGATGGCCATGCTGGCGTCCACATGCTCGGCCTGCATCTTCGGCACCAGCACATCGGCAACATAGCCCTGGATGCGCGCGAGGATGGCTTCGGGATCGACACCCGGCAGGTTGCGGAACTCGAACACGAACTCACATTCGGCCGGAATCGTGTTCAGCGCGATGCCGCCCTGGATCGTGCCGGTCGATGCCGTGGTGAAAGGCACGTCGAAGGCGCGGTCGTAGGGGCCATTGGCCTTGAACTCGTCAGCGATGTCGCGGATATAGCAGATCAGCCGCGCGGCGTATTCGATGGCGTTGACCCCCTTGGGCGTGAGCGAGGAATGCGCGGCCTGGCCTTTCACGCAGCAGCGGTACGCGTTGATGCCCTTGTGCGCGACGATCGTGCGCATGCTCGTCGGCTCGCCCACGATGCAGCCCGAGGGTCGCACGCCGCGATCGCGCAGTTCGGCCAGCAGGTACGGCGCACCCATGCATCCGATTTCCTCGTCGAACGACAGCGCATAGTGAACCGGCTCGCGCAGCTTGGCTTCGAGAATGGTCGGCAGCAGCGACAGGCTTGTGCCGATGAAGCCTTTCATGTCGCAGGTGCCGCGGCCATACAGCTTGCCGTCGCGGATCACAGGCTTGAACGGGTCGGTGGACCAGTTCTGGCCGTCCACGGGCACCACGTCGGTATGGCCCGACAGCACGATCCCGCCATCGGTGGCGCCATTCGCAGCGGGGACGGTCACAAACAGGTTGGCCTTGTCGCCCTGCGGGTTATAGCTCAGATGCGGGCGCAGTCCCTTGGCCAGGAAATGGTCACGTACCGATTCGATCAGGCCAAGGTTGGAATGGCGAGAGGTGGTATCGAACGACACCAGCCGCTGGGTCCAGTCGAGCGCGCTGCCGCGCGGCGGGGTGTCTTGGGCGGCGATGGTGTCTTGAGTGGTTGGCATGGGGCGATGTGTCGTGAGAAAACGTTGATTCGTCAAGGATGAGATCCTACACCCGGCGCGTCAGTCAGGCCAACTGCCGCAGCGTGTGCTTGATCGTCTGCGCGCGGGCGGCCACGTCTTCCATCTTGGCCTCGATACGCAGCTTGTCCTGTCCGGCCAGCTTGATGTGCCGGTTCTTCTGCACAAGTTCGATGATCTTGATGGCGTCGATGGGCGGGTTCGGCACGAACTGCATGCTGACCGTGGCCTCGCCCGCGTCGATCTTGCGCACGCCCAGCGGCGCAGCGGCTATGCGCAGCCGGTGCGTTTCGATCAGTGCCTGCGCCTGCGCGGGCAGACGGCCGAAACGGTCGATCAGTTCTTCCTGAATATCGTCCACGCGCTCGCCGGTTTCGCAGTTGGCCAGACGCTTGTAGAGCGACAGGCGTTCATGCACATCGGCGCAGTAATCGTTCGGCAGCAGGGCCGGCGTGCCGAGGTTGATCTCGGTAGTGGCCGCCAGTGGCGCCATCAGATCCGGTTCCTTGCCGGCCTTGAGGGATTTCACGGCGGCGTTGAGCATGTCCGTGTAAAGCTGGAAGCCGATCTCGTGGATCTCGCCCGATTGCTTGTCGCCAAGTACTTCGCCCGCACCGCGAATCTCCAGGTCGTGCATGGCCAGATAGAAGCCCGCACCCAGTTCCTCCATCTGCTGGATGGCTTCGAGCCGGCGCTGCGCCTGCTTGGTCAGCCCCTCGGGGTCGTGCACGAGCAGATACGCGTAGGCCTGGTGATGGCTGCGGCCCACGCGTCCGCGCAACTGGTGCAACTGCGCCAGGCCGAACTTGTCGGCGCGGTGGATCAGGATCGTGTTGGCCGTCGGCACGTCGATACCGGTTTCGATAATCGTCGTGCAGAGCAGGATGTTGTCGCGGCGTGCCACGAAATCTCGCATCACGCGTTCGAGTTCGCGTTCGTGCATCTGGCCGTGCGCCACGGCGATGCGCGCCTCGGGCACCAGTTCGGCCAACCGGGCGCGCTTGTTCTCGATGGTCTCCACCTCGTTGTGCAGGAAGTAGACTTGTCCGCCGCGCTTGAGCTCCCGCAGGATAGCCTCGCGAATCACGCCGTCTTCCTCGCGTCGCACGAACGTCTTGATGGCCAGCCGCTTTTGCGGCGCCGTTGCGATGACCGAAAAATCGCGCAGCCCTTCCAGCGCCATGCCCAGCGTGCGCGGGATTGGCGTGGCGGTCAGCGTCAGCACATCTACCTCGGCACGCAGCGTCTTCAGCGCTTCTTTCTGGCGTACCCCGAAGCGGTGTTCCTCGTCGATGATGACCAGACCCAGGCGCTGGAACTTCACCTGATCGGACAGCAGCTTGTGCGTGCCGATCACGATATCGACGGTGCCGTCGTTGATCTGCTTGATGGCCGCGTCGATTTCCTTCTTCGTCTTGAAGCGCGACAGTTCCACGATGCGCACCGGCCATTCGGCGAAGCGGTCTGACAGCGTCTGGAAATGCTGCTCGGCCAGCAGCGTGGTGGGCGCCAGCATCGCCACCTGCTTGCCGCCGAGCACGGCCACGAATGCGGCGCGCAGAGCCACTTCGGTCTTGCCGAAGCCCACATCGCCGCAGACCAGACGGTCCATCGGCTTGCCCGAGGTCATGTCGGCGATGACTGCCGAGATCGCTGCAGCCTGATCCGGTGTTTCCTCGAAGCCGAAGCTCTCGGCGAAAGTCTCGTAGTCCTTCGGCTGCAACGGGAAGGCAAAGCCTTCGCGCAGCGCGCGGCGCGCGTAGAGGTTCAGCAGTTCGGCGGCGGTGTCCCGGATCTGCTGCGCGGCGCGGCGCTTGGCCTTGTCCCACTGGCCTGTACCGAGCGAATGCAGCGGCGCGGTTTCCGGATCGGCGCCCGAGTAGCGCGAAATCACGTGCAGTTGATGCACGGGCACGTAGAGCTTGCTGGCGCGGTCGTAATCGAGGTGCAGGAACTCCTCGTCGCCCTGGCCCATGTCAAGCGTGACCAGCCCCTGGTAGCGGCCGATGCCGTGCTCGCTATGTACCACGGGGTCGCCGATCTTGAGCTCGGCCAGATCACGAACCATGGCGTCGACGGTACTGGCCTGTTCCTGCTTGCGACGTCCGGCACGGCGCGTGGTGCCCGCGTAGAGCTCGTTCTCGGTTACGAAGGCGAGCGATGCAGAGGGCAGCGCGAAGCCGCTCTGCAGTGGTGCCACGGCAATCGAGAAATGCGATTCCCCTGCCAGGAACGCCGCGAAATCCTCGACGATCATCGGGCGCAGGCCGCTTTCGGCGAAGAACTGCAGCAGTGTTTCGCGCCGGCCAGCGGAGTCCGCGCACATCAGCACGCGCGTGGTCTTGTTCAGCAGCAGGGCTTCCAGATTGACGAGAGGGTCCTCGGCGCGGCGATTCACCGAGACGTCGGGCAGACCCGCTGCGAAGGGCGTGGCTTCGGCAGGTGCCGGTTCGCGCTGCAGCACCAGCCGCGCCAGCGGCTTTGCGCCGACGAAGAACTGTTCCTCGGACAGGAAGAGGTCCGCGGGCGGCAACAGCGGCCGTTCGCGGTCGTGGCGCATGAAAGTGTAGCGCTGCATGGTGTCGGCCCAGAAGCGCCGAATGGCTTCGTCGACATTGCCCGCGAACGCCAGTTGCGTGCCCTGCGGCAGGTACTCGAACAACGATGCGCTTTGTTCGAAGAACAGCGGAAGGTAGTACTCGATACCGGCGGACGGCACGCCGTTGCCAATGTCCTTGTAGATGGGCGACTTGGTGGGGTCGCCTTCGAAAACTTCTCGCCAGCGGCCTCGGAACGCCGTGCGCGCGGCCTCGTCGAGCGGAAACTCGCGACCGGGCAACAGCCTGACTTCCTTGACCGGGTAGAGACTGCGCTGCGTATCCGGATCGAACGCGCGGATGGTTTCGATTTCCTCGCCGAACAGGTCGATCCGGTATGGCAGCGCCGAACCCATCGGATAGAGATCGATGAGTCCGCCGCGCACGCTGTACTCGCCTGGGCGCATCACCGCACTGACATGCTCGTAGCCGGCCAGTGTGAACTGGGCCTTGAGCGCGGCTTCATCGAGCCGCTCGCCTTGCTTGAAGAAGAACGTGTACGCCGCAAGGAACGACGGCGGCGCCAGTCGATACAGCGCTGTGGAGGCCGGCACGATCATGACATCGCACTGGCCGGTCTGGATGTCGTGCAGCGTTGCCAGCCGCTCGGAAACGAGATCCTGGTGCGGCGAGAAGCTGTCGTACGGCAGCGTTTCCCAGTCAGGTAGCAGTCGGACGCGCAGTTCCGGCGCGAACCACGCAATCTCGTCGGCCAGCCGTTGCGCATCCATGGCATTGGCGCAGACCACGGCCACCATTGGCACGCTGCCACGATGCTGGCGCGCGTAAGCGGCCACCACGAGGGCGTCGGAGGCGCCGGGCAGTCCTGCTACGGCATGGCGCATGCCCGGCTTGACCAGCGGCAGGGCGGCGGAAGGAAAGTCGGGCAATGTGTCAGGCATGGGTAGCAAGGATGCAAAAACGACGCCACCCCGCCGGCGATGCTTGGGGCACGCGCGGGCAGGGGTGTTGGCGATGCCGCCACGGCCCGGAGGCCATGGCGGCGAACAAGGGCCGTATTATAGAATGCGGTCCGGCCGGCTTGCAGCCGGGCTTCCTATCATCCACCCGCAGAACCTGTGTCCGATCGTCGATTCGCCCTGATTCCCTGTGCCGGTACCGGCAGCCGCGCCGGAGGCACCGTGCAGAAGCAGTACCAGACCGTGGCCGGGCGGCCGATGCTCTGGTTCGCGCTGGCGGCGTTCTCGGCTTGTGAAGCGATCAGCGCCACGGCCCTGGTACTGGCACCCGACGACATGCCACTGGAGTCCCGCTTTGGCGCACAGGCGTTTGCGGGGCTGCGTTTCGATACGGCTTTCGTGGGTGGCGATTCACGCCATGCCTCGGTATTGGCGGGCCTCCATCACCTCCAGACACTGGGCGCGTCAGACACCGACTGGGTGCTGGTCCACGATGCGGCACGACCGGGCCTGACGCCGGCGATGATCGATACGCTGGTCCGCGCCGTGGAATCCGACGATGCGGCCAGCGAGCCGATCGGCGGCATCCTGGCGGTGCCCGTGCCCGATACGCTCAAGCGGGCAGAGCAGGGTGTGCCGACCGCCGCGCGGATTGGCGCGACCGTGCCACGCGATGGCCTGTGGCAGGCGCAGACGCCTCAGATGTTCCGCATCGGCGTACTGCGTCATGCCTTGGAGGATGCGATGGCTGCTGGCGCCGTGGTCACCGATGAGGCCAGCGCCATCGAGCGGCTGGGCCTGCGTCCGCGACTGGTGAATGGGTCGCTGCGCAATTTCAAGGTCACGTATCCCGAAGACTTCGCGTTGGCAGACGTACTGCTGCGCGCGGGCGCCGCGCCGTCGGCGTCCTGATATTTTCCTGAATCCAGAAGGAGCCGTTTTGAATCCGTTCGATTTCCGTGTAGGGCAGGGCTACGATGTGCACGCGCTGGTTCCGGGGCGCAAGCTGATCCTGGGCGGCGTGGATATCCCCCATGATCGCGGCCTGCTGGGCCACTCAGATGCCGATGCGTTGCTGCATGCCGTGACGGACGCGCTGTTCGGTGCCGCCGCGCTGGGCGATATCGGCCGGCATTTTCCGGATACCGATCCCAATTTTGCCGGGGCCGACAGTCGGGTGCTGCTTCGCGAAGCCGCGCGCCGCGTACGCGCAGCGGGATTCGAGATCGGCAATGTCGATGCCACCGTGATTGCGCAGAAGCCGAAGCTCGCGCCGCACATCCAGGGCATGGTGGCGAACCTGGCCGAGGATCTCGGCCTGCCGGTCACGCATTGCAACGTGAAGGCCAAGACGAACGAGAAGCTCGGGTTCGAGGGGAAGGAGGAAGGCATCGTCGCGCAGGCGGCGGTGCTGATCTATCGCCGCCCGGCAGACACCCAGGACTGAGTCCCGGGCAACACCTCAGAGGGGCGGTGGCGAAGGCATCGGTGCTTCTTCTGGCGTGATCGTGTAGACGTAGTCGATGAGGCGCGCCATGGCTCCATGGCGTGCACCGGCCTCCGTACGTTTCTGGAAGCCCATCTGTTCGCAGAGTCTGATGGCGGAGTCCATCTCGGGCATGGCGCGGCAGACCAGCGAATGCGCGCCGATGTCACGGGCGCGCTGGATGCAGATCTGCATCAATCGCTTGCCAAGTCCCATCCCGCGCGCCTGCGGGCTGACCGAAAGCAGCCGCGCCTCGGGCTGCGTCAGCGTGATCGTGCTGTCATCGAGCGCGGGCACCGTGGCCCCTGGATGACAAAACAGCACGGCGCCACTGATGCCGTGATCGGTTTCCGCCACCCACCATTCCATGTCCGGATTGTCCTTGGCCGCCAGTACGGAATGCATGCCGCGCTGGAATGATGCCCGGCAATCTTCCATGATGCCAAGTTCATATTGACCGTAGGCTTGTTGCGTGACGGCAGCGATATCGCCCCAGTCATACACCGCGGCCAGCCGGAAACGGAAGCGCGGCGAAGTGTGCGAAGGCAAGGAGCTCATGGCGACTGCGATGTTCGTGACCTTGGCTGGATTGTAGGCCGACCGCAGCACAAATGCACCGCCTCATTGGCGCGAGACCGTGTCAGAGAACATCCATCCGCCAATAAAAAACCGGCCAGGCATCGTTCGATGCCGGCCGGTTCAGGATCGCCGGGAGCCGCGCGATGGGCGGCTTACTCGGCTGCGATCACATTGGCTGCGGCGCCGATCACGGCGGCAATGCGGCCCACGTCACGCAACTGCTGGGCGCTCATGCCTTGCTCGTTCTTCAGCAGGTGGTAGTGCGACTTCACGCAAAAATGGCACTTGCCGATGATCGACGCGGCCAGCGCGTACATCTCGAAACGTCGCTTGTCCACGCCGCCGTGCGTGGCGTATGCGTTCATGCGCAGGCCAGCCGGCTGGCTGGCCAGATCGGGGTCTTCGGCCATCTCGACGTACGGATACCAGAGGTTGTTCATGCCCATCAGCGCCGATGCGGTCTGGGTGGCGGTGACTTCCTCGGGAGACAGCACGTTGGCGTTGCGAATCACGTCGACGATCACCTTGCTCTTGGCGGCGAACGCGGCAGCCAGTGCCACGGCCACGGCATCGTTGCCTTCCAGCGATGAGCGCGCGATCGTACCGTCCACGTTCAGACGGATGTCCTTGGCGTAGTCGGGAATAAGATTTTTGATCGTGCTGAGGAATTCCATTTATTTCTCCTATCGACGAGGGCTCAAAAAACCCGCACATAGCGGGTTTCGGCGTGGAAGGGCGCATCGCCCCTCCACGCGAGGTGCCGAATCGCCTTGCGGCGACGGGCAGGCAGGGCCAATTACAGCGTGGCGCCGCCCACAGCACGGTTGCACGGGCACAGTTCGTCCGTTTGCAGACCGTCCAGGATACGCAGGACTTCTTCCGGGTTACGGCCGACGTTCAGGTTGTTCACCGAAACGTGCTGGATGACGTTGTCCGGATCGACGATGAAGGTGGCGCGCAGGGCAACACCGGCAGCCACGTCACGCACGCCCAGCTGGTCAACCAGCGAGCCGGTCACGTCGGCGAATTGCCATTGGTCCAGCTTGTTCAGGTCCTTGTGTTCACGGCGCCATGCCAGCTTCACGAACTCGTTGTCGGTCGAGCCGCCCAGGACGATCGCGTCACGATCTGCGAAGTCGCCGTTCAGCTTGGCGAAGGCCACGATTTCGGTCGGGCACACGAACGTGAAATCCTTCGGGTAGAAGTAGATCACCTTCCACTTGCCTTCGAACGACTTCTCGGTGATGTCTTCGAAAGCCGACTGGCCGTTTTCCTCGTGGTTGTTGAAACCAGGCTTCACGCCAACGATCTGGAACGCTTCGAGCTTTTGACCAACGGTCTTCATGGACTTCTCCTGATACGGTTTGAAGAGAGTGAGGCGAGCGACACGCCACCGTGTTCACGGGCATCACCCGATACACGGAAGCAATCGCAACAATCTGTGATTATGCGCCGTCAGACACTGCCGGAGCCAATTGAAAATCTCAAAGGCCGCGATAGGCAATCTCGACTGCCGCAGTGCAGCAAACAGCGAAGCCGCAGTATGCCACGCATGGACGGACAGTGTCGTGACAGCGCACGTATCGGCTGTCAGGCCGTACGCAGCGCTGCCTGCTCGCGCTGCGCACGAAAGATGATCAGCGTGGCTACCAGGCCGCACACTGCCGCGAATGTGAGCCACAGGCCCGGCGCGGCCTTGTTGCCCGTTGCGTGGATCAGATAGGTGGAGATGGCCGGCGTGAAGCCGCCAAACAGCGCGGTGGCCAGGCTATACGCCAGCGAGAAGCCGGTGGTCCGTACGGCTGCCGGCATCACCTCGGCCAACGTCACGACCATCGCGCCGTTATAGCTCGCGTACAGGAACGACAGCCACAGTTCCACCATCAACAGGCGGCCGAATGATGGCTCCGCTACCAGCCACGATACGGCGGGGTACGCGGTCAGCAGCGTGGCGATGGTGAACACCACGAGCAGCGGCTTGCGGCCCACGCGGTCGGACACGGCGCCCATCAGCGGCAGCCAGATGAAGTTCGACAGCCCGACGCACATCGTGACGATCAGGTTGTCCACGTCATCGAGCTTGAGCACGGTCTTGCCGAAGGTGGGCGTGTAGGCGGTGATCATGTAGAACGAGACCGTGGTCATCACCACCATCATGCAGCCGGCGACGATGATGCCCCAGTTGTCGAGCATCGAGCGGTAGATCTCGCGGGTGGACGGCCGATGCTTGCGTGTGCGGAACGCCTCGGTTTCCTCCAGCGAGCGGCGGATCATGAACAGGAACGGCACGATCAGGCAGCCGATCAGGAACGGCACGCGCCAGCCCCAGTCGTCCATCTGCGCCGGTGCCAGCGTGGCATGCAGGATCACGCCGAGCAGCCCGGCGAAGATCACGGCTACCTGCTGGCTGGCTGACTGCCATGCCACGTAGAAACCTTTCTGGCCGGGTTTGGCGATCTCGGACAGGTAGACCGAGACGCCGCCCAGTTCCACGCCTGCCGAGAAGCCCTGCAACAGCCGGCCGAACAGCACCAGCAGCGGCGCCGCCACGCCGATCGACGCATAGCCGGGCACCAGCGCAATCAGCAGCGTGCCGAGCGCCATCAGCACCAGCGTGACGATCAGGCCCTTGCGGCGCCCGTGATGGTCGATGTATGCGCCCAGCACGATGGCGCCGAGCGGGCGCATCAGGAAGCCCGCGCCGAAGGTGGCGAGCGACAGCATCAGCGACGCGAATTCATTGCCGGAGGGGAAGAACGTACGGGCGATGGCAGCGGCGTAGAAGCCGTACACCATGAAGTCGTACATTTCGAGGAAGTTGCCGCTGACAACACTGAACACGGTGCGAAACCCGTGTTGGGAGGTCGGTGTGCTGGGAGTGCTGGACATGGCTGTCTCTCGGTCTGGCGTCCCGTGGGGCGGGTGCCTGTAGTCGATTGTTCAGCCAGTGTGCGCGTCGGCGCTGTCATTCGGCTGTCAGCAGCCTTTCAATCCGATATCAGTAGCTGAAGAAAACCTGTCAATGCGAAGGACGTGGCGCGAATCGGCAAAGCCGTGTCGTCCGGAAGCGACGTCAGGCGCGGCGGAACATGGCGCTGACTACGAGTCCGCTCTTCGGTGCCTGGCGGTTGGCCAGCACCAGGCGTCCGCCGTTGCGCTGCAGGATGCGGTTCACGATCGACATGCCAAGGCCAGCGCCCTTGGCTTCGCTACGGGCGCTGTCGAGCCGGTAGAACGGTCGGGTCAGCAGCGAAAGCTGCTCGTGGGGTACGCCGGGGCCGGTGTCGGCCACCGTCAGCACAGCGTCCTTGTCGTCCAGGCTGGTAGTGATTTCCACTTCGGCCATGCCCGTTTCCTCGTCCTTGGCATAGCGGCGGGCGTTCTCCACAAGGTTGTCCAGAATGCGCTGGATTTCCATGCGATTGGCCACGGCCATGACCGGACCGTTGGACCGCACGTGCACGCGCACATCGTCGTGCGCGGCATAGACGCCCACCGATTCCTGCACCAGCGCGGAGAGATCCACCGGCTCCACCACCTCCTGGCCCGGTCGGGCATAGTTCAGGAACTGACCGATGATGGCGTCCATCTGTTCGATGTCGGCAATCATCGCGTCGCGCGTGGTGGCATCCACAGGCGACATCTCGGTTTCCAGGCGCAGACGCGTGAGCGGCGTGCGCAGGTCGTGGGAAATACCAGCGAGCATGACCACGCGGTCGTCGTCGAGCTGGCGCAGGTCGCGCACCATCTGGTTGAAGCTGCGGTTGGCCTGGGCCACTTCGCTGGCGCCTTGCTCGCGCAGCGGCGGTGGATCGCCACCCGTGCCGATCAGCTTGGCGGCATTGGTCAGCCGCTTGAGCGGATAGTTGACGCGCGCCGTGATGAATGCGGCGCCGATAATCGATAGCAGCAGCGCGGCAATACTCCACCATAGCCACTGGATGCCCGGTACGCGCTCGAAACGCTCGGGGCTGATGGCCACCCAGTAATCGTCGCCCTCGATCTCGAAGCTGACCCAAACGCCGGGAATGTCGTTGACCGTGGTGGCGAGTACCGTGTCTTCGCCCAGGCGGCTGCGAATCTCCTGCTGTACCAACTGGGTGAGGAACGGGTTGGCCTTGGGCGCGGCGAAGTCGTCGTCCTTTTCTCGCGGATAGACCTTGATGCCTTCGTTCTGGACGAGGTCGAGCAGAAGGAACCGGCGCCGCGCGGGGTCGGAGTAGAGCAGGGCGGCGCGCGTGAGCTTGACCACGCTGACCACCTGCATGGCGATCTGCTGGGCGCGCGGTGCGCGTTCGAAGAGCCGGTAGCTCTGGAACCAGATACCCAGCGAGATCGCCAGCAACAGGGCGATCAGCATGAAGGTTCGCCAGAATAGCGAACCGAAGAACCGCGTTGCGGTACGGCCGAGAGCGGTCGACACGATGCTGCTGTGCGGACCGGCTTTACTTCACGCCATCGGGGATGAAGACGTAGCCGAGGCCCCAGACCGTCTGGATGAAGCGCGGGTTGCTCGGGTCCGGCTCGATCAGCTTGCGCAGGCGGGAGATCTGCACGTCCAGGCTGCGGTCGAATACCTCGTATTCTCGGCCGCGTGCCATTTCCATGAGCTTTTCGCGCGAGAGCGGCTGGCGGGGATGGCGGGCGAAGACCTTGAGCACCGAGAACTCGCCCGTGGTGAGCGTGATTTCCTCGTCGTTCTTGGTCAGCGTGCGCGTGGCCAGGTTCAGCACGAAATCGCCAAAGGCGAACGTTTCCGGCGTCTCCGACGGAGCGCCCGGCACTTCGGCCGGCCCCTTGCGGCGCAGCACCGCGTGGATGCGCGCAATCAGTTCACGGGGGTTGAAAGGCTTGGGCAGGTAGTCGTCAGCGCCCATTTCGAGGCCGACGATGCGATCCACATCCTCGCCCTTGGCGGTGAGCATGATGATCGGTGTCTGGTCGTTGGCGCCGCGCAGGCGACGGCAGATCGAGAGGCCATCCTCGCCCGGCATCATCAGGTCAAGCACCAGCAGGTCAAACCGTTCGCGCAGCCAGAGCTTGTTCATGGCCGTGGCGTTTTCCGCTACGAGAACCGTGAAGCCCTGCTCGCCAAGGTAGCGGCGGAGCAGGTCGCGCAGGCGCGGGTCGTCATCCACGACGAGAATCTTGTGGCTGGTATTTTCCATGGCGGTATCTTAGCGATTATCGCTTTCGCTCAAAATGGCTTAACAAAACGTTACATACTTTACCCCGTGGTATGGCGGCATGCACCTTCTGTGCAATTACACTCCGCAAACCGTTGTCAGAGGCCGTCCTGCATGGCCCGAGAAAACATGGTCACCACGGGTATTTCGCTTCCCGCGTTTCCGGCACTGGCACGCTGCCTGCTGCAAACAAGGGCAATGCGGATGCCGGCAAACGGAGGGTCCGGAGGACTAGTCCGGAGGCACTGTCGAAAACCGCCATTATCCAATGAAAGTGAAGCAAAACCGGCACGGGCAAACCCTGCGTCGCGCTACCCGCGCGCCATCGGGATGGCTTGTCGGCATGACCCTGCTACTGGCAATGGCATCCGCGCCGGCCCATGCGCAGTCGGCAGGGATGGCACATCTGCTCCATCCGCGCAGCCAGCCGCCTGGGGCACAGGGCAGTGCGCCACAGCCTGACCGCAACCGCCAGCCCTCGCCCCCGCGCCGTAACGACCGCGCCGAAACCGAGCGCGACATGGCCGAGCGTGCCGCCCGCCAAAGCCAGCGCGGCGGCCATCAGAACCTCTCGCCCGACGAGCGCAAGACGCTGCGCAAGAATCTCTACGACTACAGCAAGGAAATGTACCGCGGCGGTTGATGCCGCCGCCTTCCTTGCGAAGCCATTATCCGCCCTTCGGCCGGAAATGCCGCAGGAAGTCTACAAAGACTTCCGCCGCCTGCCTGGCATCGTCCTCGGTGATGGTTTCCAGCGGGTTGTGGCTGATGCCCCCGTTGCCGCAACGCACAAAGAGCATGGCCACGTCGGTGATCCGCTGCATCATCATCGCGTCGTGACCCGCACCCGAGGGCAGTTCGAACGTCTCCAGTCCCCGCTTTTTCAGTACAGCCGCAAATTGATCCATCAGCCAGCGCGCGCATGGCGCGTTGTTGACCGGCGTCACGCGTTCCACACTTACCTGCAGGGCGCGGCGCGCGGCAATCTTCTCGATCCCCGCCACAATGTCGGCGATGGCGGCTTCCCGGATGCCATCCTCGCCCGCGCGGATGTCCATGGAAAACGTGCAGGCGGCCGGAATCACGTTGCTGGAGCCATCGGGCACCTGCAACTGGCCCACCGTCCCGACTAGCGTAGGCACCCGCCCGCAGCGTTCTTCCACCAGCAGGATCATCTCCGCCGCGCCCGTGGCCGCATCGCGGCGCATGTCCATCGGCGTGGTGCCGGCATGGCTGGCCAGGCCCTCCACCCGCACCTGGAAGCGGCTGCTGCCGGCGATCTGCGTCACGATACCCAGCGGCAGGCCGCGGTGCAGCAGTACCGGCCCCTGTTCGATATGCACTTCGACAAAGCCTGCCAGTGTGGCGGGATCTACCGCTGCGGCGCGCAGCGCATCGATCGAGCCACTGCCCGGGAATCCGGCTGCCGCCAATGCGGCGCCCATCGTGATGCCATCGGCGTCCACGCGGTCCAGCAGTGCCGGGTCGAAGCGTCCGGCCAGCACGCTGCTGGCCAGGAAGCTGGTCTTGAAGCGCAGCCCTTCTTCCTCGGCGAACGCTATAACTTCGAAGTGGTAGGGCAGGCGGATGCCCGCGTCTCGCAGCGCCCCCACAACTGCGATCGGTAGCAGGATGCCCAGCCGGCCGTCGTAGCGACCACCGTTGCGCACCGTATCGAAATGCGAGCCGGTCATCAGCACCTTGGGATCCGCCTCGGCGGGATCGGCGGCATACCGGCCGATCACATTGCCGATGGCGTCAATGCGCACACTCATTCCTGCCTCTTCCATCCAGCGAACCAGTTGCGCTTGCGCCTGAGCGTGCGCGGGCGTCAGGAAGGCGCAGGTCAGCCCACCTTCCATGTCGGAATGCTGGGCGAGGAGGTCGGCGCGGTCCAGGATCGACTGGCCGAGGGAGGGCTGGGCGGAGGTCATGATTGCTTTCTGGTGACTACTGAATGGGGGGTGTTGCTTCAGCCGTTCCGGAGCCAGGTCTTCCACGCCAGCCAGAGCTTGCGCATCGGCGTGAGCGCGGTGCGTTGCGTGAGTACCTGGAACTCGCCTGCCTCGATTTCATCGAGCAGCGCGTGGTGGATGGCTGCCAGCGCCAGCGGTGCGCGCAACGCGCGGCGATCGGCACGCGGCAGGGTGTCGAGCGCTTCGCGATACAGCGTCCGGGCCTGCGCCGCCTGGTCGCGCATCATCACCGCGAATTGGGGCGAGTACCGCGATTGCATGATGTCGGCGGCTGGCACCTCGAAGCGCTGCAATGTGTCCACCGGCACGTAGATCCGGCCCTGGCGCGCGTCGCGGCCCATTTCGCGAATGATGCGGATGCGGAGTTGCGACAGGCCGATCTTCTCGGCAGCGGCCAGCGTCTGCGGATCAGTGCAGCCCAGCAGCCGTGCCGCCAGCTTGCCGAACGTGCCGCCCACGGCGCGGCTGTACTTAGCCAGCGCGGATTCGTCTATATAGCGCGATTGCGCCAGATCCATCTCGGTGCCGTCGAGTGCCTGGGTCATCTCGGCCACGGGCAACTGGGCCAGGAACGGCTGCAGGGCGAGGCTCACCGGATGGGCGCCCTTGCCGTCATACAGGCGGCGTAGTTCGGCGCGCCACCAGTCCAGTCGCTGCAGGGCCACGCCGGCATCATGATTCTCGTGAACGATGGCATCGAGCTCCAGGCGCCACGCCTGCAAGGCGGTCAGGGCACGCCGGCGCTCGGGGGAAAGCAGCAGGCAACTGTAATAAAAGCTCGAACCGCTTTTCGCGGCTTTGTCCTGGCAATACTGATCGGGCGTCACGCCAATCTCTTTCTGGTAAGGCGGGTGGGGAGGCGGGCGACGTAGGGGCGCCGAGGCCGCGAATTGTAACATCGGCGTCCGCTCCCCGATGTTGCAGGTGACGCCCGCTCCGCGACTTTTCGTCGCGTCAGCGCGCCATTTGTCATCCGCCGTTTGACGCACTCGAGCCGGATGGCTATATTACTGACCGGCCAGTTAGTAAGTGTCCGCCCAGATGGCGCGGCATTGGCAAGACGCCCGGAAGAGGCGTTGACGAGACCCCCACGGCCGGTCGGCCGCGCCAGAAATTCCCGACGTTCGCTCCACCTCTCTATCAAAGACGCTTGTCCATGCCAGTGCCATTTGCCAGGCCGGAAGTCGCGGCCGATGAAACCCAGGATTGCAAGGTGCCGCGTGGCACTGCCTCGGCGTGGGGGCGCCGCATGCGCACCGTCGGCGCCGGCCTGACAGGTCTGGTGCTGGTGCTGGGCTTGTCCGGTTGCGGGAAGAAGGCGGAAGGGGAAGCACCGGTCCGTCCGGTTCGACTGATGCAACTGAGCCCTACGGCCGGCAAGACTGCTTTCGAGTTTTCTGGCGATGTCCGTCCCCGCATCGAATCCCGGCTCGGCTTCCGCGTGGGCGGCAAGATCGCCGCGCGTCTGGTGGATGTGGGCGCCACGGTGCGTAAGGGACAGCCGTTGGCGCGGCTCGACCCTACCGATCTGGCACTGGCCGAATCGGGCGCCCGTGCGCAATATGACGCCGCCAAGACCGACCGAGACCTGTCGGCTTCCGATCTCAAGCGCTACAAGGAGCTGGCTGCGCGCAACTTCATCAGTTCGGCAGAACTGACCCGCCGCCAAGCTACCTATGACTCGGCCGCGTCGCGGCTGGAACAGGCGCAGGCCAACCTGCGCAATCAGTCGAACCAGACCGGCTACGCCGTGCTGACGGCCGATGCCGATGGCGTGGTGACGGCCATCGACGCGGAAGTGGGCCAGGTAGTGTCGCCGGGGCAGTCCGTGGTCCGGGTGGCCCAGACGGCCGAGAAGGAAGTGGCCATCGGCCTGCCCGAGGATCAGGTCGATATGCTGCGCGGCGTCTCGGATGTCACGGTCCACACCTGGTCGGAACCCGGCCGGGCGTTGCCTGGGCGCGTACGCGAGATTTCCGCGGCGGCCGATCCGGTCACGCGTACCTATCCCACGCGCGTGACGATTCCGAATCCCCCGCCCGACCTGCGCATCGGCATGACGGCTGTCGTGCAATTCACTCGCACAGGCGAGAACGCGGCGATCCGGATTCCCTTGACGGCACTGCTCCAGCAGAAGGGCAGCAATCAGGTCTGGATCTATACCCCGGGCGAGGGTGGTAGCGGCACGGTGAAACCCGTGCCCGTCACGCTGGGCGAGGCGCAGGGCAACCTGATCGAGATCCGGCAGGGCCTGGCACCGGGCCAGACCATCGTCACCGCCGGCGTGCATTTGCTCAAGACCGGGCAGCGCGTCAAGCCGATGCAGGCTGTCACGCCGGCCCAGCCGGCGTCGAACCCGGGCGTGCGCATCAGCGCCCTCGATCGTCATCTGGGCTGAGGCCGGCCCATGGAACATTCCCGCTTCAATCTGTCGCGCTGGGCGCTGGAGCACCAGCCGCTGACGCGCTATCTGCTGGTCGTGCTGCTGATCGGCGGCCTGATCGCGTTCTTCCAACTGGGTCAGGACGAAGACCCACCGTTCACGTTCCGCGTGATGGTGGTGCAGGCGTACTGGCCCGGCGCCACGGCCGAGCAGATCGCCGTGCAGGTCACGGACAAGATCGAGCGGCAACTGCAGGAAGTGCCGTACGCGGACAAGATCCGTAGCTTCTCCAAGCCGGGCGAAACCACGGTGATCTTTCAACTGGCCGACAACGCACCGGCCAAGGACACTGCGCAGATCTGGTACACGGTTCGCAAGAAGATCGGCGATATCCAGCAGACGCTGCCGCAGGGTGTGCGCGGGCCATTCTTCAACGATGAATTCGGCGATGTCTATGGCTCCATCTATGCGTTGAGCGCAGATGGCTTCAACTACAAGGAGCTGCGCGAGTACGCCGACCTGGTGCGCCAGGATCTGCTACGCATTCCCGCCGTGGCCAAGGTCGCGCTGATCGGACTGCAGGACGAGAAGCTCTATATCGAGTTCAACCAGACGCGCTTTGCGCAGCTTGGCCTCGATATCAATGCCATTGCCAACCAGATTGCCGAGCAGAACAACCCCACCGGCAGCGGGGTGCTGGTCACGCCCACCGATAACCTGCAGGTCCGTGTCACGGGCCAACTGGGAGATGTGGAGGACCTGAAGAATCTGGTGCTGCGCGGTCCGAACGGTATTGCCAACATCCGGCTAGGCGATATCGCCAACGTCTATCGCGGCTATGTCGATCCGCCCGTCAGCCGCATGCGGTACAACGGTAAGGACGTGATCGGGCTGGGCATCTCGATGGAGAAGGGCGGCGACATCATCGCGCTGGGCAAGGAACTGCGCCGCGTGACCGATCGGCTGCGGGGCCAGTTGCCGATGGGCATCGAGATGGAGCAGGTGCAGGACCAGCCCAAGGCGGTTCAGCGTAGCGTGGGCGAGTTCGTGCACGTGCTGATCGAGGCCGTGGTCATCGTGCTGGGTGTCAGCTTTGTTTCGCTGGGGCTGCATACCCGGCCGTTGCGGATCGACGTGCGCCCCGGACTGGTGGTGGCGCTGACCATCCCGCTGGTGCTCGCCGTGACGTTCCTGTTCATGAACATCTTCGGCATCGGCTTGCACAAGATATCGCTGGGGGCGCTGATCATTGCGCTCGGCCTGCTGGTGGATGATGCGATCATCGCCGTGGAAATGATGGTCCGCAAGCTGGAAGAAGGCTTCTCCAAGATGGAGGCGGCCACGTTTGCCTACACCTCCACGGCCATGCCGATGCTGACCGGCACGCTGATCACGGCGGCGGGCTTCCTGCCGGTGGGGCTGGCCAAGTCCACAGTGGGCGAATACACCTTTGCGATCTTCGCGGTCACGGCGATGGCGCTGATGCTGTCTTGGCTGGCGGCGGTGTATTTCACGCCGTATCTCGGCTATCTGCTGCTGAAGACGCGGACCGCGGACGGTGGCCATCACGAGGTCTTCGACACGCCGTTCTACAAGGGCTTCCGCAAGCTCGTGCATTGGTGTGTCACGTGGCGCAAGTCTGTGATCGTGATTACGCTGGCGATGTTCGCGCTGGGGCTGTTCGCGTTCAAATTTATCGAAACGCAGTTCTTCCCCGATTCGAGCCGTCCCGAACTCATGGTGGAACTGTGGATGCCGGAAGGCACCAGCTACAGGGAGATGGAGACCGTTGCCAAGCGATTCGAGGAGGCGATGCGCCGCGACGAGGATGTGGACAGCATCACCACGTTCGTGGCCAACGGCTCGCCGCGCTTCTACCTGCCGCTGGACCAGATCTTCCCGCAGTCGAACGTGGCACAGGTGATCGTGATGCCGGTGACGGTGGAGAAGCGCGATCCCTTGCGCCGTCGCGTCGAACGCGTGATCGCTACCGAGTTCCCGCAGTTGCGCGGCCGGGTGAAGCTGTTGCCGAACGGGCCGCCCGTGCAGTATCCGGTGCAGTTCCGCGTGATCGGCCCGGACGCCGCCGTTGTGCGAAAGGTGGCAGATCAGGTCGCGGCCGTGATGGCCGACAATCCGAAAACGGTTGGCGTGAACGACAACTGGAACGAGAACGTCAAGATGCTGCGGCTCGAACTCGACCAGGACAAGGCGCGCGGGCTCGGGGTGACGACCAATGCCGTGGCGCGTGCCACGCAGGCCGTGCTCACTGGCGTGCCGGTGGGGCAGTACCGCGATGCGGACAAGCTGATCGACATCATCATGCGCACGCCGCGCGAAGAACGCGATGCAATGTCGGATCTCAACAACGTGCTGGTGCCCACCAGCAGCGGCCGGGCCGTGCCGTTGACGCAGGTGGCCCGCGTCACGCTGCGCTCGGAGCCCGGCGTGATCTGGCGTGAGAACCGCGACTTCGGCATTACGGTGCAGTCCGATATCGTCGAAGGCATCCAGGGCCCGACCGTGACCGCGCAGATCAATCCGAAGCTCGATCCGATCCGCGCGTCTCTGCCCGCCGGCTATCGCATCACGATTGCCGGAGCCGATGAGGAAAGCGGCAAGGCTGGAGCGTCGATTGCCGCGCAGCTACCGCTTTGCATTTTCCTGATCTTCACGCTGCTGATGCTGCAGATGCACAGCTTCTCGCGTTCGGTGATGGTGTTCCTGACCGGCCCGCTGGGCCTCATCGGGGCTGCCGCCGCGCTGTTGCTGCTGCGTGCGCCGATGGGGTTTGTCGCGCAGCTCGGCATTACCGCGCTGCTGGGCATGATCATCCGGAACTCCGTGATCCTGGTGGATCAGATCGAGCAGGATATCGCTGCCGGCCTGCCGGCCTGGGAGGCCATCGTGGAATCGGCCGTGCGTCGTTGCCGGCCGATCCTGTTGACGGCAGCGACGGCGGTACTGGCCATGATTCCGCTGGCGCGGTCCGTGTTCTGGGGGCCGATGGCGGCCGCCATCATGGGCGGCCTGATCGTGGCCACGCTGTTGACACTGTTGTTCCTGCCGGCGCTCTATGCCGCGTGGTTCCGGGTTGCACCGCCAGATGGCAATCGGAGCGACCAGGGTGTGCTGGCGGGCTGACGCCGCGCCTGACTCCCCTTATTCCGCCAGCTCGAAGACCACATCCTGCGCGCCTTCCCACAGCACCTTGGTGCCGAGGGCGCGCAGGTTCTCCTTGCCTTCCACGATGGTCAGGAAGTGGTTGCCGGCCAGTTGCCCCATCTTGCTGGCGAAGCAGCAACTGCCATAGGCCAGGATGATCTCGGTCTCGCTGTAGCCGCCCGGGTAGAACAGGATGTCGCCCACGGACGGGTGGCTGGTGTGGTTTTCGAAGCCCACGCCAAGTTTGAACTCGCCAAGCGGAATCCAGCAGCCTTCACCACTCCAGCGCACGTGAATCAGTTTCTGCCGATAGGGCAGCAGCTTCATGAAAGCGGCCACGGTTTCGGGCGCGTCCGGGTGGGTCTCGGCGATGAAGGTGTGCGTGGGGGTGGTGATGCGAAGTTTGGTCATATTGTTGGTTATCCCGTTCGGTTTGCTCCCCTCTCCCACTTGTGGGAGAGGGGCGGGGGAGAGGGCAAGCGGTTCAAATTGCGACAGGTCGGCAAGCAGAGCCTCGATGGCCTCTCCCCCGGCCCCTCTCCCGCGATGCGGGAGAGGGGAGGAAACAGATGGCATTGCGGAACCCTAACTCACACCAACGCCGTCATCAACACCTCCGCCACCGCAATCAAGCTCCTGTCACTCCCCTTCGGACCGATCAGCGAAATCCCCAGCGGTGCGCCATCGCGGCCGGACAGTGGCAGGCTCAGTTGCGGGAACCCCGACAGCGGCGTCAGGCACAGCGTATGCGCAGCAGCGGTGCGGTAGTCTTCGAGGGATTCCATCGGCGCGGAGCGCAGCGGTGCAATGTCGGGCATCGTGGGCAGCACGAGGATGCTGTCGTGACCGAGCAATCGGCCCAGATGAACGATGAACTCGTTGCGGACCGTGGTCGAGTGCGTGAACTGGGCCTGTGTCACGCCCTTGCTGAAGGCGAAACGGCCCGCCACATCCGGGCCGAGTTGCAAGCCGTAGTTCTCGATCAGCGCGCCATCGGCCTGCCACGCTTCCCATCCCTGCACATAGCGGAACGCCCAGTACAGGTCCGACAGCGGACGGTCGGCCACATCGACGGGCACAGCCTTGCCAAACACCGCTTCGATCCGCGCCACGGTTGGCGCCAATGCCGCGCGCGCTTCAGGGGTGGGCAGTTCGAACAGGTCGGAGGCGAGCAGCAGCTTGGGTTTGGCGGGCAGCGGATCGCCATCGGCACCGAGCAACACATCTGCCACGCGGGCAAACGTGGCGATGTCTCGCGCGAAGAATCCGCAGGTATCGAGCGATTCGCACAGCGGCATGACCTGTTCCAGCGAGATGCGGCCATGCGTGGGACGGATGCCGAACAGTCCGCAGTGGCTGGCCGGTGCCCGCACCGAGCCGCCTGTGTCGGTGCCGAGCGCGAAATCAGCCAGCCGGTTCGATACCGCCGAGGCCGATCCAGACGACGAGCCCCCCGTGATGCGATCCGGCGCCGCACCGTTGTAGGGGCCGCCGTAGTGATAGTTCTGGCCGTTCATCGAGAACGCGAGTTCATCGGTATGCACCTTGCCGACGAACGTGGCGCCCGCATCGAGCAGCTTCTGGACCGTTGGTGCGGTAGAGGTCTTGATACCCGAGCGGGCCAGTACATGCGGATTGCCGCCGCCAGTGGGATAGCCGGCAACATCGAACAGATCCTTCACCGCGAAGGTCAGACCTTGCAGGGGGCCGGTCGCACTGTTTGGCACATCGACATCGGGGTAGGGCAGGAAGGCGCGGGCGGGATGGGTGGCCAGGCTCATGGTGTCGGGTGGTCCTTGTGGCGATAAGACGGAAAAAAGTGGAGTCAGGCAGCGCATTCGCTGACGGCGGGCGCCTCGACCAGCGTGCAGCTCACGCGGTGGCCGTTGCCGAGCGAGACCGCGCGCGGCACATCGGCCATACATTCCGCGCGAGCATGCGCGCAGCGCGGCGCAAACGTGCAGCCCGGCGGCAGCGCGGCGAGATCGGGCGGCGCGCCGCCGATGGTCTGCAGGCGCTGGCCACGGTCCATGCCGTGCTGGCGGCTTTGCAATAGTGCGATGGTGTACGGGTGGCGTGCGTCGCGCAGCAGCGTGCGGATCGGGCCTTCCTCGACAATGCGCCCGCCATACATCACGGCCACGCGATCGGCGATCTCCACGGCGGCGCCGATATCGTGCGTGACAAATACGATCGACAGCCCCAACTCGCGCTGGAGTTCCCGCAGCAGGATTAACACCTGGATCTGCACGGTGGCATCGAGCGCCGTGGTCGGCTCATCGGCCAGCAGGATCTTCGGCTGTGCGGACAGTGCGAGGGCGATCATGGCGCGTTGCCGCATACCGCCTGACATTTCATGCGGATAGGCCGCGAGCCGTCGCTCCGGACTTGGGATGCGCACGGCTTCGAGCGCCTTGAGCGCCAGCGCCTGGGCTTCGGTCTTCGACACCTTGCGATGCGTGCGGATGCATTCGATGATCTGCTGGCCTACCGTATAAACCGGATCGAGCGCGAGCAGCGGCTCCTGGAACACCATCGCCACGGTGCCGCCGCGCAGGCGGGCCAGCGCGCGTTTGTCGAGCGCGAGCACGTCTTGATTGTCGACACGAATCTGACCGGTCATCCTGGTACGACGCGGCGGATGCAGGCGCATCATCGCGCGCAGCGTCACGCTCTTGCCGGAACCGGATTCGCCAATCAGTGCGACGGCTTCGCCGGGGGCGACATCGAGCGATACGCCGTTGACGGCGCGGATGGTCTTGCCGCCGCCCGAGAACGTGACATGCAGATCGCGGACGGAGACGGCGGATGCGGAAGCAGTGGGGTCTTGAGACATGATGGTTCTCCGCGTGGTCAAGGCGTGGCCGCGTGCAGGCCGGGCGTCATGCGGCGCAGCGGCAGCGAGTGGCCGCCATCGGGCATCGCCATCAGGCAGGACACCGGATGGCCGGCCAGCGCGTCGGACAGCGTCGGCGTGCGGCGCTCGCAAACCGGCTCGGCGCGGGCGCAACGCGGATGAAAACTGCATCCGGGTGGCGGATCGATCGGATTGGGGGGATCGCCAGCCAGTGGCGCGGCCAGCGTGCGGTGGTCGGGGTCCATCGACGGCATCGACGCCAGCAACGCGCGTGTGTACGGATGCGCGGGATTGGCGTAGACGGATTCCGTATCGCCAATCTCCACGACCTTGCCGAGATACATCACCATCACGCGATCGCACAGATAGCGGATCACGTTGAGATCGTGGCTGATGAAGACGTAGGTCAGGTCGAACTCGGCCTTCAGATCGAGCAGCAGGTTCAGCACCTGGGCCTCGACCGATTTGTCGAGCGCCGAGACCGCTTCGTCAAGAATCACCAGCCGGGGCCGCAGCGACAGCGCCCGCGCAATGTTCACGCGCTGACGCTGGCCGCCCGAGAGTTCGTGCGGATACCTACCGGCAAAGCGCTTCGGCTCCAGCCCCACGCGCTCCAGCAGATAGCGCGCCCGCTCGGTGGCTTCCTTTGCTGGCACACCATGGACGCGCGGCGTGAAGGCAATCGATTCCTCGATGGTCAGGCGCGGGTTCAGCGATGAGTAGCTGTCCTGGAACACCATCTGCACCTGGCTGCGGTAAGCCTTCAGCGGCAACTGTGCAGAGCCCACACCCTGTGCGTCGAAGATCAGCTCGCCGCGATCATGTGGAGTCAGTTGCATCAGCAGGCGTGCGGTGGTGGACTTGCCGCAGCCGGATTCACCCACCACGCCAAGCGTCTCGCCTTTCAGTACATCGAAGCTGACACCATCGACGGCGCGTACTACGCCGCCCTTGCGCAGCGGCACGGGTGATTTCAGCGGGAAATGCTTGACGAGGTCGCGCGCGATGACCAGTGGTTGTGCCGGGCCGCCGATGTCGATGGCGGGTGCGGCGGGCAGGGGAGCAAGCGTATCGGTCATGTTCACTCCTTGATTTCCATGGCCGAGCGGATGCCGTCGGCCAGCAGGTTGAACGAGATCGACGTCAGGAAAATCATCGCGCCGGGCAGGGCCGCGACCCACGGCTGCGTGTAGATGGCCGTGCGCAGCGTGTTCAGCATCAGGCCCCATTCGGGTTCGGGCGGCTTCACGCCGAGGCCGAGGAAGGACAGCCCCGATGCGAGGATCATCGACACGGAAATCAAGCTCGTCGCGTAGACGAAGATCGGGCCGAGCACATTGTTGAGTACATGCGCGCGCACGATGGTCAGCGACGACGCGCCGGATGCGCGTGCGGCATCGACGAATTCGCGATTGCGCACCTGCGTGGTCACGCTCTCCGCCACGCGCACGATCTGCGGAATGAAGACGATGGTCAGCGACAGCAGTGCGTTACCCACGCCCGCGCCCAGCGTGCCCGACAGCGCAATCGCCAGCAGCACGGAGGGGAAGGCGTACAGCACATCGGTCAGTCGCATGATCACGGTGTTGGTCCAGCCACCCGCGTAGCCCGCCACGATGCCGATGGCGCTGCCAATCACAAAGGCCAGCAGCACCGGCGTGATGCCCATGAACAGCGACAGCCGTCCGCCAAGCATCAGGCGCGACAGCATGTCGCGGCCCAGTTCGTCGGTGCCGAGCGGATAGCCTTCGAAGCCGATGGGCTTGAGCCGCTTCAGGATCGACGAGGCGTACGGATCCGCCGGCATCAATGCAGGGGCGAAGATTGCCATCACGATCAGTGCCAGCAGAATCAGTGCGGCAAACATCGCGAGCTTGTTGCGCAGCAGTCGGCGACCGACCGTGCTCCAGTAACCCGGCGAGCGCTCCACCGGCAGCGCGGCCACGCCCTTGTTCAGCGTCATTTCCATGGCGGTGCCTCCTTAGTTGCGTTGGATGCGCGGATCGAACAGCGTCTGCAGCGCGTCGACCACGAGGTTGAGCATCACGAAGAACACGGCCAGGATCAGGATCGTGCCTTGCAGTAGCGGAAAATCGCGCTGAAAGATCGCTGCGTTCAGCAGGAAGCCCGTACCGGGCCACGAGAACACCGTCTCGATAAGGATCGAGCCGCCCAGCAGGTAGCCGAGTTGCAGACCCATCACGGACAGCGCCGTGGGTGCCACGTTCTTGACCACATGGCGGAACACGGCGATGTCGGATAGCCCGCGCGCGCGTAGCCCGACGATGAATTCGTTAGAGAGAATTTCAGCGACCAGGGCGCGGATGGTGCGGGCAACGATGCCCATGGGGATCACGGACATCGTGACGGCCGGCAGGATCAGGTACTGGATATGCTCCCAGTCCCACGTCCAGTCGCCCGAGCCGCCGGGGCCTGCGCCGGTTGCGGGCAGCCAGCCCAGCACCACCGAGAAGGCGATCACCAGCACCATGCCCAGCCAGTAGTGGGGGATGCTGACGCCGAGCACCGAGATGAATGAGGCGACGCGGTCGGACACCGAATCGCGCATATAGCCCGCGACAAAACCGAACAGGCAGCCAAACGTGAAGCCGATCAACGTAGCTACCGTGGCGAGACGAATCGAGTTGATCACTGCCTTCGACACTTCGGCCATCACGGGCCGGTTCGTGGCGATCGATGTACCCAGGTCGCCGTGCAGCGCGCGCACCAGCCAGTGGATGAATTGTTCGAGGAAGGGCTTGTCGAAGCCGTACAGCGCAGTCAGTTGCAGGCGCAGTTCTTCAGAGGCATCCGGCGGCAGCACCGAGACCAGTGGATCGCCGGGCGCAATGTGGACCAGCGAGAAGCAGAGCAGGGCGACCCCAAGCAGGATCGGCAACGCATACATGATGCGGCGGAGCAGGTAAGTCATGGGCGGTGGCCGGCTGTGGGGTGAACCAATATTGTTTGAACTCGGTTCCCCTCTCCCGCTTGCGGGAGAGGGGTAGGGGAGAGGGCCAGCGGTTCAAACATGCGATATGTCGGCAAGCAGAACGACATGCCCTCTCCCCCAGCCCCTCTCCCGTTGCACGGGAGAGGGGGGCAAACCAGCGGGAGATGACAACCCCGCCTCAATCCATCGACATCGTCGCGATATCGATAAACCAGCTTTGCGGCTGCACCACGCCCTTCACCTTCTTCGAGATTGCGCGCGGGCCCACGTCATGGGCGATCAGCACGAACGGCGATTCCTCGACGATGCGCGCATGCAGCTTGGCCAGTGCAGCGTCGCGGTCTTTTTCACCAAAGGAGGTGCGTGCGGTCTCGATCAGCTTGTCGAACTCGGCGTTGCCAAAGAAGCCCCAGTTGTTCGAGACCGGTGGCTGCGTCTTGGTGCTGACGAAACGGACCATGGCGAAGAACGGGTCCATCGCGGCAAAGCTCACGTTGATGGCATTGGCGCCGTGAGCACTGGCGTCCTTGGCGCCGATGCGCCAGTTCGTGAACAGCGTGTTCCATTCGACGACATCGAAGTCCACGTCGAAGAAGCACTCCTTCAGGTTCTGTTGCACGTACTCGTTCATCGGCAACGGCTGCATCTGGCCCGATCCCGATGCCGAGACCTGCACCTTGACCTTCACCGGCTTGGCGGCCGAGAAACCTGCCTCGGTCATCAGCTTGCGGGCGGCGGCGGGGTCGTACTTGATGTCGAACTTCGGATTGCCCCACCACGGGTTTCCAGCTTCGACAATGCCCTTGGCCTCCGCCATGTAGCCACCCAGCAGCGTCTTCAGACCAGAGCGATTCACGCAGAGGTTGGCGGCCTGGCGCACGCGCTTGTCGAGCCACGGCGAGTTCGGTGCGAAGGAGAGCTGCCACGGCCACATATGCGGCTGCGCGTTGGCGTAGACCTCGAAGCCGCGGCTCTTGATCTGCGCGACGGCGTCGGGTGCCGGTGCTTCGATCCAGTCGACCTGGCCGGACAGCAGCGCGGCGGTGCGCGCGTTGGCTTCAGGCATCGGCAGCATCACCACTTTGTCGATCTTCGGCACGCGCTTCGCATCCCAGTACGACGCATTCTTCGCCAGTTCCAGACGCTCGCGCGGCACGAAGCGCGTCATCTTGAACGGACCCGTGCCGGAGGCATCGGCAGCAAAGGCCACCCATGCCTGCTTGCTGCGCTCGGCAGCATCGGTGACGGAGGCCGGCACGGACGCGAACTTCTTCTCCCATTGCGTGGGCGAGGCCATGAACAGGTTCGACACGTTGTATGGCATGAACGAATCCGGCTCGGACGTAACCAGTTCCACGGTCAGGTCGTCGATCTTCTTCGCACTGCGCAGCGTGGGCATGCGCGAGGCGGTCACGCCCACCTGGCTGGCATCGAATTGCTTGGCGGTCTTGTCGAGCACCTTGTTGACGTTCCAGACCACGGCGTCTGCATTGAAGGCGGAGCCATCGTGGAACTTCACGCCGGGACGCAGCTTGAACACCCACTTCGTCTTGTCCTTGTCGTCGACCTTCCATTCGGTGGCGAGATCAGGAATCAGCAGGCTCGGTCCGTTGCTCTTCGAGAGATCCCACTGCGTGAGCGCGTCGTACATCGGAATGCCGGTAAAGCGGTTGCCTTCGAAGCCCTGGTCGGGCTGGCCGAGGGTGCGGGGGATATCGGCGGCGGTCATGCCGATGCGCAGTGTTTTCTCGGCCATCGCGATGCCGGGCAGGGCGAGTAGCGAGAGTGCGACGGCGGTAGAGACGCAACGGATCGTGGTGGAGAAACCTTTCGCGCGGGAAGACGTGGGGTGGGTCACAGGCATGGCTCCTGATGGATGGGATGAACGTCCGATGGTGCGGATGGGGTGGTGACGGGTGCTGCGTTCGATCTAGCAAGTGATGTGCCAGTAGCCATGCACCATCGCAAACGGCTTCGCTCATCCATGCGGCGTGGTCTGGATCTTGCTGAAGCGGTGCACCTCCTACGCTCACCCACTGCAGACAACCAAGACATGGATTCGCAATTCACTCCCCGCATCAATGGCGCCCGACTGTGGCAATCGCTCATGGACCTTGGCGCGATCGGCGCCACGCCGAAGGGTGGCGTGTGCCGCATCGCGCTGACCGATGAAGACCGCAAGGGGCGGGATCTCGTGGTGCAGTGGTGCCGCGATGCCGGGCTCGACGTCCGCGTGGACGAGATCGGCAATGTCTTCGCGCGTCGTGCCGGTACCGACCCCGATGCACCGGCCGTGGCCACGGGCAGCCATATCGACACCCAGCCCTCTGGCGGCAAGTTCGACGGCAACTTTGGCGTGCTGGCGGGGTTGGAGGTCATGCGCACGCTCGATGACCTCGGCATTGCCACACGCGCACCGCTGGAGGTGGCGTTCTGGACGAACGAGGAGGGCACGCGCTTCACGCCGGTGATGATGGGTTCGGGCGTCTTCGCGGGCGTGTTCGATGCCGAGGATGCGCGCGCCCAGCAGGACCGCGACGGCATCAGCGTGGGCGATGCGCTGAGATCAATCGACTACCTCGGCACGCAGCGCGCGGGCGAGGTGCCTGGCGGCATGTACGCGGCGTATTTCGAGGCCCATATCGAACAGGGTCCGGTACTGGAGGCGGCGGGGCTGCCGATTGGCGTGGTGTCCGGCGCGCTGGGCCAGCAGTGGTACGACGTGACCGTGATCGGCCAGGATGCGCACGCCGGTCCCACGCCACTCGCATTGCGTCACGACGCGCTGCTGGCCTCGGCCCGCATGATCGAGGCCGTCAACCGCATCGCGCGTGACGAGGCGCCGCATGGTCGCGGTACGGTGGGCTTTGTCGAGGTCACGCCGAATTCGCGCAACGTCATTCCGGGGCGCGTCGATTTCTCGGTCGATTTCCGTAATCTCGCGCAGGAAGGGCTGGACCGCATGGATGCGGCGATGCACGCGGCGTTCGGTGGCATCGCGGACGTGGCCGGTGTGACTGTCGAGATTCGGCAGGTGGTGAAGTTCGAACCCTGCATCTTCGCGCCGGCCTGCGTGGATAGCGTGCGCCGCGCTGCTGCGCAACTGGGCCTGCCGCACATGGACGTGGTCAGCGGCGCCGGCCATGACGCCGTGTACGTAGCCCAGCGCGCGCCCACCGGCATGATCTTCGTGCCGTGCAAGGACGGCATCAGCCACAACGAACTGGAAGACGCGCTACCGGAGCATATCGAGGCCGGAGCGAATGTGTTGCTGGTGGCGATGTTGGAGCATGCGGGATAGCGATATCGATGGCTATGCCCTGTGGTTTTCTCCCCTCTCCCTCAGGGAGAGGGGCGGGGGAGAGGGCCAGCGGTGCAAATTGCGACAGCGTTGGCAAGCAGAGCCTCCAGCCCTCTCCCCCAGCCCCTCTCCCGCATGCGGGAGAGGGGAGAAAACCAGTGGTAGAGGCACGCGATCAATGCCCGATCGACCGCGAAATCGCCCACGCACACTCGATCACCAGCGGCCCCAGTTTCCTCTGCGCCTCAGCCATCGTCCACCGGCTCGCTGGCGGCGATACATGCACGGCGCCCACCGCCTCGCCCCGACTGTTCACGATCGGCGCGCCCACGCCCATATCCCCGAGAAACAACTCTTCCTCATTGCACGCATATCCCAGGCTGCGGCACGCCACCACCTGCGCGAAGATCGCATCCACATCGATCAGCGTGGCTGGCGTGCGGGGCGCGCGCGTGGACGCTTCCAGCATCGCGCGCACCTGTTCGTCCGGCAACTTGCTGAGATACGCGCGCCCGGAACTCGTGCAGTACATCGGAATCCGCATGCCCACGGGCGTCAGCACGGGCATGTGCTTGGCGGTCATGAGTTGCGCCACATAAACCATGTCCAGCCCCACCGGCTCGGTCAGGTTGGCTGTTTCGCCGCTGGTATTCGCAAGCTGGGAAAGATAAGGGCTGGCAATCGGAATCAGGGAATCGGCCGCCAGATAGTTGAAGCCGATCTCCATTACCTTTGGTGTCAGCCGAAAGCGGCGGGTCTGGGGATGCTTGTCGATGTAGCCGAGCCGTTCAAGCGTATGGACCGTGCGCTGCGCGGAACTCTTGGTCATGCCCGTGAGCCCGGCCAGTTCGGCCAGCGTCAGCGTGCGATGCACGGCGCTGAAAGCACGCAGCGCTTCGAGACCTTTTTCGAGCGATTGGTTGAACAGCGGGTCAGGGCGTTCGCTGTCGGTGTCATTCATGGATTGGGACCTTGGCACCATCGTCGTGACCCGCTGCACCACGATGGCTGCATATTGCACCAAGATATTCACAAATCGGTTATCGATTCGTAGCGAGTGGTTGATGATACGCCACCCCACGAATTTCATGTCCTTGCATCGTGTTTACCCTAACCCAATTCGGGTTGTGCTCTGTGAAATATCACACTAGTATCACTGCAACTTCAAATGCATCAGCTTCAAGATTCCACAACCTATGGTGAATCCCATCCGACTGGTCGGTGCCTCCGAACCTGCTCCCGCTGCGCTGACCCCCGCCCAAAGCGGCGCGGCCATGCGTGAGCAGGCTTACACCGAGATCAAGCGTCGCATCATCGCGTGCGAATTCCGTCCCGGCGAGCCGCTGATCGAAGCGCAGGTTGCGGCGTTGATCGGCCTGGGTCGTACGCCCGTGCATCAGGCGCTGCATCGGCTGGAAGTGGAAGGGCTGGTATCGATCCTGCCGCGCAAGGGTGTGCTGGTCACGCCGCTGTCGCTGAACGAGGTGCTCGACATGATCGAGGTCCGCGCCACCAACGAGGTGCTGTGCGCCACGCTGGCCTGCGAGCGCGGCCACGACAGCGATTTCAAGGCGATGCGCGATATCGTGGATCGCTCGCCGGACCTGATTGCCCGGCGCGACATCCCGGCACTGGCCTCGCTCGATTTGAAATTCCACACCGCCATGTCGGCCGCATCGCGCAACCGCGTACTGGCCGAACTGCTGCGCGGCCTGCATGAGAAGCAGGCGCGCTTCTGGTTCCTGTCGCTCTCCGATCCGCAGCATCTGGAGAACGTGTACCAGGAGCATCTGGAGATCGTGGACGCCCTTGAGCGCCGCGACATTCCGGCCGTGCGCGAATCCATCCGCGAACACATCGACGAATTCCGGAAGAACATCATCCGGACACTCTGACCGAACTTTTCCCCTCCGTAACAAGGTAGTAGACATGCCGACACTGCAACTTCAGGTAGCCGGCGGGGGCGCACTCGCCCTCGACATCGAACGACTGATCATCGCTGGCTGGACCGGCCGCGACCGCGACGCCGTGCAGCATCACATCGACGAACTGGCCGCCATTGGCGTGAAGCCGCCCGCCACCGTGCCCACGTTCTATCCGCTGGCCGCGCAGCTTCTGACCACCGACGATGTGCTTGAAGTACCGCGCGATGATTCCTCGGGCGAGACCGAATTCGTGCTGCTGCAGGGCAAGGACGCGCTGTATATCGGCATCGGCTCCGACCACACCGATCGCAAGGTGGAAGCCTATGACGTGACCGTCTCCAAGCAGATGTGCGCCAAGCCGATGGGCCGCGACGTGTGGCGTTTCGATGAGGTGGCGGATCACTGGGACGTGCTGGAAATGCGCTGCTGGCGTGTACGCGACGGCCAGCGCAATCTGTATCAGGAAGGCAAGGTCACGCGCCTGCTGGACCCGCGCGATCTGATCCAGCGCCTGACTGGCGAGGCGCAATTGCCGCCCGGCACGGCCATGTTCTGCGGCACGCAGGCTGTGATCGGCGAGATGGGTCACGGCGAATCGTTTGAAGTGGCGTTGCACGATCCGGTGCGGAACCGTACGCTGCGTCATACCTATCGCGTGGAAACGCTTGCTGTAGCCTGACCAGACAAGATTGAGGAACAGAGGATGACGATGACAGCCCCGACCATTGCCGAACTCGCCGCCGCATTGGCAGCAGGCCGTACCACCAGTGTCGCGCTGACCGAGGCCGCGCTGGCGAATATCGACCGCCATCAGAAAGCTGGCGGTGCAGCGTTCCTGAGCGTGGACGCCAATGGCGCGCTGGCCCAGGCCCGTGCCGCAGATCAGGCCCGCGCGGCCGGCAATGTGTCTTCGCCACTTGCCGGCCTGCCCGTATCGATCAAGGATTTGTTCGATGTGCGCGGACAGGTGACGCGCGCGGGTTCGAAGGCGCTGGAAGGCAATGCGCCCGCGCAGGCCGACGCACCTGCCGTGGCGCGTCTGCGTGCCGCAGGCGCCGTGCTGATTGGCCGCACGAACATGAGCGAGTTTGCGTTCTCGGGGCTGGGTTTCAATCCGCACTACGGTACGCCGCGGTCGCCGTTCGACCCGGAGCGCCTCAGCGGCGGTTCCACATCGGGCGGCGCCGTGAGCGTGGCGGAGCAGATGGCCGTGGCCGCACTCGGCACCGATACCGGCGGCTCGATTCGCATCCCCTCGGCATTCTGCGGCCTCACCGGCTTCAAGCCGACGGCCAGCCGTGTGCCGCTCGACGGCGCCGTGCCGCTCTCGACCTCACTCGACTCCGCCGGCCCGCTGGCGCGCTCGGTAGCGTGCTGCGCGGCCGTGGACGCCGTGCTTAGCGGCGAAACACTCGACACCCGTCCCGCAGCGCTGCGCGGCTTGCGCCTGTATGTGACCCGCGATTTCGTGCTCGATGGCATGGACGCGGAGGTGGGGCAGGCATTTGAGGCCACGCTGGCCCGGCTCTCGGCGCAAGGCGCGCAGATCGTCGAGTTCAGCTTTGCCGAATTGCGTCGCTTGCCGGAGATCAACGCGGCAGGTGGCCTGACTGCGGCGGAAGCGTGGGCCTGGCACCGTGAGTTGCTGCAGACCAAGGGCGACCAGTACGACCAGCGCGTGGCGCAGCGTATTCGCCGTGGCGAGAAGCTGACCGCTGCCGACTACATCGTCCTGCTGGCCGAACGCCGCGCCATGCAGCAACGCGCCGCCGAACTGCTGCGCGATGCCGATGCGTGGCTGATGCCCAGCGTGGCCGTGCGTGCGCCGCGCCTCGACGCCATTGCGCGCGACGAGGACTTCTTCGCGATCAACGGCCTGGTGCTGCGCAACGCCAGCGTCATCAACTTCCTCGACGGTTGCGCCAGCTCGCTGCCGATGGGCGAAGGGATGGGGCTTGGTGTGTGCGGCCTGCGCGACAGCGATGCCCGCGTGCTGCAGGTATCCGCTGCGATCGAGTCTGCATTGGGCTGATGCCGGCCTGATTTCTCGCTGAAGTTTTCGCCGAAGTTTTTTTGATTCCCGATACCCGGTTGCTGATGCAACCGGACCGGGCAGGGATTCTGCTGCCCGTCGCCAGCGCCAGCACAGCGCATTGCGAGAGGGCCTCGCCAACGTAGCGAGGCCCCGCCCACCACATCCAAGGAGTAGTCACCGATGTCTTCCGTGATGACCGGCGCCCCTGGCGCCCTGGACAGCCTGCCGCCTGCGGAACTGGCCCAGCAACGCAGCGAGGCGTACCGCAAGATCACCGTGCGCCTGATCCCGTTCCTCGTCTTCCTGTTCATCCTGGCGTGGATCGACCGCGTCAACGTGGGCTTCGCCAAGCTGCAGATGCTGCAGGATCTGCAGTTCAGCGAGGCGGTGTACGGTCTGGGCGCAGGGATTTTCTTCATTGGCTACTTTCTGTTCGAAGTGCCGAGCAACCTGCTGCTGGAGAAGATCGGCGCGCGCAAGACACTGGCGCGGATCACCATCCTCTGGGGTCTGGCGTCGATGGCGATGATCTTCGTGAAGACGCCGATGCAGTTCTACACGCTGCGCTTCATGCTCGGCATCTTCGAAGCGGGCTTCTTCCCGGGCGTGGTCCTGTACCTGACCTACTGGTTCCCGGCCGCCCGCCGTGCGCGCATCAACGGCCTGTTCATGACCTCGTTCGCCATCGCCGGCGTGGTCGGCGGCCCGCTCGCCGGTTTCATCATGAGCGTGATGGATGGCGTGGATGGCCTGGCCAACTGGCAATGGCTGTTCGTGATCGAGGGCATCCCGTCGGTGCTGGCTGGCTTTGCCGTGCTCGCCTTCCTGCCCGAGAAGCCCGTCAATGCGAAGTGGCTCAGCGCCCGCGAACAGGCCATCGTTACCAGCGACGTGGACGCCGAAGCCCGCGACCCGTCCAAGCATGCACACCTGAAGGACGCGTTTGCCAACTCGCGCGTATGGATCTGCGCCGCGATTTATTTCTGCGTGGTCAGCGGCAACGCCACCATCGCGTTCTGGTCGCCGTCGATCATCAAGGAGCTGGGCGTACACGGCAACCTGCAGATCGGCCTGATCTCAGCCATCCCGTTCGTGGCCGGCACCATCGCCATGGTGCTCAACGGCATCCACTCGGACCGCACCGGCGAGCGCCGCATGCACTGCGCCATCGCAACCCTGATCGCCGCAGTGGGCCTGACCCTGACCGGCTTCTGGCTGCACAGCGCCGTGCTGGCCCTGGTGGCACTAACCATCGCCTCCATCGGCATCCTGGCTGCGTTCCCGGTCTTCTGGTCGTTGCCCTCGGCCTTCCTGACCGGCACCGCAGCAGCGGGCGGCATCGCCCTGATTAACTCGATCGGCAACCTGGCCGGCTTCGTGGCGCCTTACACCATCGGCTGGTTCAAGAGCACCACCGGCCAGCTCTCATCGGGGCTGTATTTCGTGGCCGCACTGGAAGCGTGTGCAACGGTGCTGGTGATGGCGTTTATCCGGGCGCGGAAGTAAGCGAAGATCAATGGGCGGGCAGGGGGCTGGATTCCCTGTTCGCCTTACGATACAATCCGCATCCTCATTACGCCGCAGGCTGCAGTCACGCCAGCGGCACGGACCGGCTTCCGGCGCGCCATGCGCCACAAGCAAGAAAAGGCGGGCAGCTCCAGCCGCCTTTTTTGTTTTCCGAAGCCGTTTCCAAGGACCGCGAGGGTGGCGAAATTGGTAGACGCACCAGGTTTAGGTCCTGACGCCAGCAATGGTGTAGGGGTTCGAGTCCCCTCCCTCGCACCAACCATCTTTTTTGTGACGAAATATCTACACGTCACCATCCATTCCATAGTCCGCCAATCATCGGCCAAATTCCGCTAGTTCTCAGGCAGTTCGCACACTGCTTGGCTAAAGCGTTTCTTTGCGTCAATCTCAGAATCTTGTCCTGAGAATCGCCTGTATCGTCTGGCTTTGTCCCACGCAACGTGGTGACAGTGGCGTGTACGATGGCGCTTGTCTCTCGCCATGGACTTCTGGATGCGCCGTCTCACGCTTTTTCAGTGCCGCGTACTGTTCACCGTTTGCTCGGTGGCCGTGCTGGCGCTTTCCTTGTTGCCGCCCGGCATGCCCGAACCTACCACCGGGTGGGACAAGTCGAATCATGTCCTGGCTTTCAGCGTACTCACGTGGCTGGCCGCGCGGGCATGGCCCGGTCGCCTTTGGCGAGTGGCAGGAGGGCTGATCGTCTATGGGGTATTGATCGAGTGGCTCCAGTCCATGACCGGATATCGCGAAGCGTCTTGGCTCGATCTGTGCGCCGATGCGGTGGGCATCGGCGTGGGCATGATGCTCAGTTTTCGAGCGATTCGAGCGTGAATGCCGCGCCGCCGTCCTGGCCCAGCAATTCCACGAGCTTGGGCATCGCTTCCTCAAGTGCGGCGTGGAGTGTCCACGGCGGATTGACGACGAACATGCCGCTGCCGTGCAGGCCCAGCCCCCCCTCCACGGGATGTTTCACGGTGAGCGTCACGTGCAGCCAGCTTTTCAGCGGCAGGCGTTCGAGTTGCGCGGGCAACTGCATCGATTCGCGGCGCTGCACCTGGGGATACCAGATCGCATACATGCCCGTGGCAAAGCGCTCCAGGCCGGCTTTTAGCGTGTCGAGCGTGCGCGCATAGTCCTGCTTGTCCTCATACGATGGGTCGATGAGTACCAGCGCGCGGCGCGGCGGCGGAGGCAGGATGGCCTTGATGCCGTTGAAGCCGTCGCCGTCATAGAGCATGACCTTGCGGCCTGCGCCCCGAAAGTTGTCGCGCAGTACCTGGATCTCGGTGCTGTGCAACTCGAACAGGCGCAGACGATCCGGTTCGCGCAGCATCTGCCAGGCCAGCCACGGGGACCCCGGATAGTGCTTCAGGGTTCCATCACGATTCAATTCGCGCACCTGCTCCAGGTAGGCTTCCAGCATCTCCGGCAGTTCGTTACCACCTTGCGCTGCGCGCCACAGCGGGCCAATGCCGGTCTCGAACTCGGACTTCTTCTGGGCGTAGGCATGATCGAGCGCATACAGGCCGGCGCCTGCATGGGTGTCGACGTACCAGAACGGCTTGTCCTTTTGCGTGAGGTAGTCCAGCAACTGAACCACAACGGCGTGCTTGAGGACATCGGCATGGTTGCCGGCATGGAAGGCGTGACGATAGCTGAGCATGGCAGGGGGAAATGACGGCACGCAAACGATCGCCAGACAGCGGCCACACGAGGCCTGCCGGGCGGTTTGCGAGGAGGGCGCTATGCTACCATCCGCCGCCATTTCCGGTCGTATCCATCCTCACCATGCCGCGCGATATCGCACCTCCCGCCCCTCATTCCGTCGATGACGAGACGCCGCTTGCGCGAGCACAACGCGTATTCCTGGGCGGCAACGGATTGCCCGGAAATTGGTCGGGACGTGACCAGTTCGTTGTGGTCGAGACCGGCTTCGGACAAGGCCTGAACTTCCTCGCCACATGGGAAGCGTGGCGGCGCGATCCGCAACGGTGTGGCCGCCTTCACTTTGTGGCCATCGACGCCTCGCCGCGTGATCTCTCTGCGTGGCATGTCGACGAGGATGCCCTCGCGCCCTTGACCGAGGCACTGGAGCGGGCACGGCCCGATGCATTGCCGGGCCTGCATCGCCTTACGTTTGAAGGCGGGGCCGTTGTGCTGACGCTGGCGTTCGGCAATGTGGAGGCGATGCTGTCCAAGCTGGCGCTCGGCGCCGATGCGTTCTATCTGGACGACACCTTCAGCGATGAAACGAACGTCGATGCGATCCTGCGCGGCCTGGCGCGACTCGCCCGCAAGGGCGCCACGCTGGCGACGCCAGCCACCCTCGACGTGGTGGGAGGGCTGCGGTCCATGGGCTTCGAGGTCGATAGCGGAACTGAGATGATCACGGCGCGCTTTGCGCCTGCCTGGAAGGTGCGCCGTCATGCGCCGCCCGATGCCGCGCAGTGGCCGGACCGCCATGCCATCGTGATCGGTGCCGGTCTGGCCGGCTGCGCGGTGACCGAACGGCTTGCCGCACGCGGTTGGCGAATCTCGCTCTTCGATGCTCACGAGGGTCCGTCGCGACAGACCTCGGGCCACCGTGCTGCGGCCATGCATGCGCACATGTCTCCTGATGACAGCCAGTTGTCGCGCTTGTCGCGGGCTGGAAACCTGCATGCGTTGCGCGCTTGGGAGGCCCTTGAAACAGCAGGCCACCCCGTAGGCTGGCATGGCTGCGGCGTGCTGCAGATTGGCGAGGACGAGGCCGACTGCGCCGTGCAGAACGCGGCGCTGGCCACGCTGGGTTTTCCCGAGTCGTTCGTGCGTTGGATGACTGCCGAAGAGGCGGCCGCGCGCCATGGCGCCGCCGTGCCGCGCGGTGGTCTGTGGTTTCCACGCGGGGGCTGGGTCGCGCCCCCCGATATCTGCCGGGCGCAACTGGCGCAGGCCGGCGAGGCGGTTGACGCGCACTTCGGCCACCGCGTCGCGGCGATCGCACATGTGGAAGGCCAATGGGTGGCACGGGATGCCTCGGGCAACGTGCTGGCCAGCGCTCCCGTGCTGGTGCTCGCCAATGCGCACGAGGCCGAGCGGCTGGTATCCAACGAGTTCCTGGCGCTGCGCCGCGTCCGCGGGCAATTGACAGATTTCGATGCCGCCCAGGCCGTCGCGGCGGGTAGCTGGCCCGACTGCGTGGTGACGGGAAACGGGTATCTGCTGCCGCGTGATGAGAGCGGCGGTACGCGCTTCGGCTCCAGCTATGAGGATGACGAAGGCCCGCTCGTGCAGAGTGCTTCGGTCCATGCTGAAAACCTTGCGCGGCTGGCGTCGCTGCTGCCGGCGCAGGCTGCCGCCATCGAGGCCATCGATCCCAAGACCCTGCACGGCTATGTGGGCGTGCGCACGGTCACTCACAATCGCCTGCCGCTCATTGGGGCCATGCCCGATGCGGCACAAGTGTTGGCGATGGCGCAGGTGGGTGGCCTGCGTGGGGCACACCTCCGCGATCTGCCCCGGATGCCGGGTCTTTATACGGCACTTGCATATGCGTCGCGCGGCCTCACATGGGCAACGCTGGGCGCGGAACTGATTGCCAGCCAGGTGGACGGCGAGCCGTTGCCGCTGGAGTCCGACCTGGCCGATGCCATCGACCCCGCCCGCCTGCTGCTGCGGGCGCTGCGCCACGGTCAACTGACCGATGCGGCAGTCCCGCGTCCGGAGCCGGATCAGGACCGCATAGGGTAAAAACTGCCGGAACCCAAAGAAAATCGTGCGATAATCCGCGTTTTCCGTCTGCGCGGGGCTTTTCCGCAAGTGCTGGTCGCGGCCAGGCGAGCGGCGCGCAGACAGGCGCAAACAGTAGGGCGCAAATGCTTGCGCTGACCACAACATTTCTGGATTGGATTGACGACCATGTCGAACATTGAAAACCTCGGCAAGCTGGACCGCAAGGTAACCCTGGCTATCCCCAAGGCCGAAGTGCAGAAGGAAACCCAGGAACGCCTGGTCCGTCTGTCGAAGACCGTGAAGATGTCCGGCTTCCGCCCCGGCAAGGTGCCGATGAAGATGGTCGAGAAGCAATATGGCCAGCAGGTCGAGTTCGAAGTCCGCTTCGACAAGGCTGCCCGCAAGTTCTTCGATATCACGCAGGCCCAGGAAGTGAAGGTTGCCGGCCAGCCGAAGTTCGATCTCAAGACCGAGGGCGTGTCGGAAGATGAAGTGGCATTCGAAGCCACCTTCGAGGTGTACCCGGAAGTCAAGATCGGTGACCTGACCGCCGCCGAAGTGACGCGTACCAAGACCGAAATCGGCGACGCCGAAATCGACAAGACCGTCGACATCCTGCGCAAGCAGCGTGTTCACTACCACCCGCGCGGCGAAGCCGGCGCGCATGGTGACGGTGGCGGCGACGTGGCAGCCAAGAACGGCGACCGCGTGACCATCGACTTCGTTGGCAAGATCGACGACGTGGAATTCGCCGGCGGCAAGGCCGAAGACTTTGTGTACGTGCTGGGCGAAGGCCGCATGCTGCCCGAGTTCGAAGCCGCCACGCTGGGTCTGAAGGAAGGCGAAAGCAAGACGTTCCCGCTGACGTTCCCCGAGGATTACCACGGCAAGGAAGTGGCCGGCAAGACCGCCTCGTTCACGGTCACGCTGAAGAAGGTGGAGTGGGCGCACCTGCCGGAAGTGGATGACACGTTTGCCAAGTCGCTCGGTATCGCCGACGGCAGCGTCGAGAAGATGCGCGCCGACATCCGCGAAAACCTGGAGCGCGAAGTCAAGCGCCGTACGCATTCCATGCTGAAGGACCAGGTCATGGAAGCCCTGCTGAAGGTCAGCGAACTGGACGTGCCGAAGGCACTGGTCGAGCAAGACCAGGAACGTCTGGTGGAAATGGCTCGTCGCGATCTGGAACAGCGCGGTATGCCGAACGCCAAGGACATGCCGATTCCGGCCGAGATGTTCGCGCAACAGGCCGAGCGCCGCGTGAAGCTGGGTCTGATCCTGGCCGAGATCGTCAAGGCCAACGGCCTGGAAGCCAAGCCGGACCAGGTCAAGGCCGAGATCGAAGACTTCGCCAAGAGCTACGAAGACCCGAAGGAAGTCATGCGCTGGTACTACGGTGACCAGCAGCGCCTGGCCGAGATGGAAGCCTACGTGCTCGAAAACAACGTGGTAAATTTCGTGTGCGACAAGGCCAAGGTCTCGGACAAGTCGGTTTCGTTCGAGGAATTGACTGCCGCGCCCGAGCAAGCCTGAGGTCGGGCATGGCCGGAAGCTGCCGGGCTGGATAGCCAGGCGGCACCGGCCAACGTCGATCGGCCTCGCGCGCTGGCTGATCGACGCCATTCCTGAATATCTGGAGAACCTGCATGACCCGCAATGATTTGCTTGATCGTCTGGCCACCACGCAGGCTTCGGCCCTGGAAACCCAGGGCCTCGGGCTGGTGCCGATGGTTGTCGAGCAGTCCGGCCGGGGCGAGCGCGCGTATGACATCTACTCGCGCCTGCTCAAGGAACGCGTCATTTTCATGGTCGGTGAAGTTAACGACCAGACCGCAAACCTCGTAGTGGCCCAACTGCTGTTCCTGGAAAGTGAAAACCCGGACAAGGACGTGTCGCTGTACATCAACTCGCCCGGTGGTTCTGTTTCCGCGGGTCTGGCGATCTACGACACGATGCAGTTCGTCAAACCGGACGTGCAGACGCTGTGCATGGGCATGGCCGCGAGCATGGGCGCCTTCCTGCTGGCAGCAGGCGCCAAGGGCAAGCGCAGCGCGCTGCCGAACTCGCGCATCATGATCCATCAGCCGTTGGGTGGTGCACGCGGTCAGGCATCGGACATCGAGATTCAGGCACGCGAGATCCTGTATCTGCGCGAACGCCTGAATAGCATCTTGTCCGAGGTGACTGGTCAGCCGGTCGAGAAGATTGCACGCGACACCGATCGCGACAACTTCATGAGTGGCGATCAGGCAGTGGACTACGGTCTGATCGACAAGGTGATTTCCCGCCGCGGTTAAGGTTCGGGCCGGTGTGCCGGCATGCCTGTCCGGTTGCGATATGCTCGGAACCGTCCGGGTAGTGTCGACAGGCCGGACGCCTGCCGCATGGCTGCGTTGAATGACGCAGGCTACACCGGAACGAGGCCACGCGCCTCGTTTTTGCGTTTTGCCCCACACGTGGGGGCCGCCGCCGACTGTGCCAATTGTTTTGGCGTATGATGCGTTTAATGCGTTTCCCGTTGGGCTCTTTCCGACGGGAACCACACTGCTAATGTGACGATTCCTATGGCGGATAAAAAAGGTTCATCCAGTGAGAAGCTTCTGTACTGCTCGTTCTGCGGCAAGAGCCAGCACGAGGTCAAGAAGCTGATCGCCGGCCCGTCGGTGTTCATTTGCGACGAATGCATCGACCTGTGCAACGAGATCATCCGTGACGAGGCCGCCGCGACCGACAAGGACGCCGCCGCCACGACGCGCTCGGATCTGCCGACGCCCCACGAAATCCGTGAAAGCCTGGATCAGTATGTGATCGGGCAGGAGCAGGCCAAGAAGATTTTGGCCGTCGCGGTCTACAACCATTACAAGCGTCTGAAACACCTCGGCAAGAAGGATGAAGTCGAGTTGTCGAAGAGCAATATCCTGCTGATCGGTCCGACCGGTTCCGGCAAGACGCTGCTGGCGCAGACGCTGGCCCGTCTGCTGAACGTGCCGTTCGTGATCGCCGACGCGACCACGCTGACCGAAGCCGGATATGTGGGTGAGGACGTCGAGAACATCATCCAGAAGCTTCTGCAGAACTGCAATTACGAAGTCGAGAAGGCGCAGCGCGGCATCGTATATATCGACGAAATCGACAAGATTTCGCGCAAGTCGGACAACCCGTCGATCACGCGCGATGTTTCCGGCGAAGGCGTACAGCAGGCACTGCTGAAACTGGTCGAGGGCACCATGGCCTCGGTACCGCCGCAAGGTGGTCGGAAACATCCGAATCAGGATTTCCTGCAGGTCGACACGACCAACATTCTGTTTATCTGCGGCGGTGCGTTTGATGGCCTGGAAAAGGTCATCATGCAACGTTCCGACAAGACTGGCATCGGTTTCGACGCGCAGGTGCAGAGCAAGGAAGAACGGGAAGTCAGCGAGGTATTGCCGCAGACAGAGCCGGAAGACCTGATCAAGTTCGGCCTGATTCCGGAACTCATCGGGCGCCTGCCCGTCGTGGCGACGCTGGCCAAGCTGGACGAGGCGGCGCTGATGCAGATCCTGGTCGAGCCCAAGAACGCGCTGGTCAAGCAGTATCAGAAGCTGCTGGCCATGGAAGGCGTGGAGCTCGAGATTCGTCAGGCCGCACTGACCGCCATCGCCCGCAAGGCGATCCGTCGCAAGACCGGCGCGCGCGGCCTGCGCTCGATCCTCGAGCAGTCGCTGATGGACGTGATGTACGAACTGCCGAACTACAAGGGTGTGCAGAAAGTGGTGATCGACGAAAACACGATCACCGGCGATGCGCCGCCGCTCCTGGTGTACGAAGAGCAGCAGCCCAAGGTGGCCGGGTCCAACTGACACGCGAGGTTATCTGACGCCCAACGGATGGACCCACGTGGTCCCTGCAACACAGGCGAAAATTCAAGCGGCCGTTCGCTGGGAAGCGAGCGGCTTTTTTTCTTCAATTCCACAAACGAACCGGAGAAAACGCGGGTATGCTGTTTCACTGGGGGTCGCAAGTGCAGTTTGCAGCATGTTGGTCTGCGCCGGGAATTGATGATGGGTATCTTGCAATCGAAACCCGCGACCCTATTTACGCCTTATATGACTGACTGGGGAAAATGATGTCCGGAACACAACTCCTCCCGGCTGAGCCGATTCGCCTCCCACTGTTGCCGCTGCGCGACGTGGTGGTGTTTCCGCACATGGTGATCCCGCTGTTCGTGGGTCGCCCGAAGTCCATCAAGGCGCTTGAGACTGCGATGGAGTCGGGCAAGAGCATCATGCTCGTGGCCCAGAAAACGGCTGCCAAGGACGAACCTACTGCCGAAGACCTGTACGAGGTCGGCTGCATCGCCAACATCCTGCAAATGCTGAAATTGCCTGACGGCACCGTGAAGGTGCTCGTGGAAGGCACGCAGCGTGCAAACATCACCGAGGTGAGCGAAGACGACTCGCATTTCATGTGCGAAGCCGTGCCCGTGCCGCCCGCTGCCGTCGAATCGGCCGAGACCGAGGCCCTGCGCCGCGCGATCGTGTCGCAGTTCGACCAGTATGTGAAGCTGAACAAGAAGATTCCTCCCGAGATCCTTACGTCGCTGTCGGGTATCGACGAGGCTGGCCGCCTGGCCGACACCATTGCCGCGCATCTGCCGATCAAGCTCGAGCAGAAGCAGAAGATCCTGGAAATGGTGAAGGTGACCGAGCGCTTGGAGAGCCTGCTGTCGCAGCTCGAAGGCGAGATCGACATCCTGCAGGTGGAAAAGCGCATCCGTGGCCGCGTCAAGCGCCAGATGGAGAAGAGCCAGCGCGAGTACTACCTGAACGAACAGGTCAAGGCGATCCAGAAGGAGCTGGGCGAGGGCGAGGAAGGTGCTGACCTTGAAGAGCTGGACAAGCGCATCAAGGCTGCCCGCATGCCCAAGGAGGCCAAGAAGAAGGCCGATGCCGAGTTCAAGAAGCTCAAGCTGATGTCGCCGATGTCGGCGGAAGCCACCGTCGTGCGGAACTACATCGACACGCTGGTGAACCTGCCGTGGCGCAAGAAGAGCAAGGTCAACAACGACCTGACCAACGCCGAGCGTGTACTCGACGAAGATCATTATGGTCTGGAGAAGGTCAAGGAACGCATCCTTGAGTATCTTGCCGTGCAACAGCGCGTGGACAAGGTCAAGGCGCCGATCCTGTGCCTGGTTGGGCCTCCCGGCGTGGGCAAGACCTCGCTGGGCCAGTCGGTGGCACGTGCGACGAACCGCAAGTTCGTGCGCATGGCGCTGGGTGGCGTACGTGACGAAGCCGAGATCCGCGGCCACCGTCGTACGTACATCGGTTCGATGCCGGGCAAGATCCTGCAGAGCTTGTCGAAGGTCGGCGTGCGCAACCCGCTTTTCCTGCTCGACGAAATCGACAAGATGGGCATGGATTTCCGTGGCGATCCGTCGTCGGCACTGCTCGAAGTCCTGGACCCGGAACAGAACCACACGTTCCAGGACCACTACATCGAAGTGGACTTCGACTTGTCCGATGTGATGTTCGTGGCGACGTCGAACTCGCTGAACATTCCGCCGCCGCTGCTGGACCGGATGGAAGTGATTCGCCTGTCGGGCTACACCGAGGACGAGAAAGTCAACATCGCCACGCGCTACCTGCTGCCCAAGCAGATTCGCAACAATGGCCTGAAGGTTGGCGAGATCGAAGTCACGGAAGCTGCGATTCGCGACATCATCCGTTACTACACGCGTGAAGCGGGTGTGCGGTCGCTGGAACGCGAAGTGTCGAAGATCGCCCGCAAGGTGGTCAAGCTGCTGCTGCTGAAGAAGGAATCGGGCGCGGTCAAGGTGGATTCCGAGAACCTCGACAAATTCCTTGGCGTGCGCAAGTACGACTTCGGCCTGGCCAACAAGGAAAACCAGGTGGGGCAAGTGACTGGCCTCGCATGGACCGAAGTGGGCGGCGACCTGCTGACGATCGAAGCCGCGATCATGCCGGGCAAGGGCAACATCTCTCGCACGGGTTCGCTGGGCGACGTGATGAAGGAGTCGGTCGAGGCTGCGCGGTCGGTGGTGCGTTCGCGGGCGCGTCGCCTGGGTATCGCGGATGAGATGTTCGAAAAGCGCGACATCCACATCCACGTTCCTGAAGGTGCCACGCCGAAGGATGGTCCGTCGGCCGGTATCGCGATGACGACCGTGCTGGTGTCGGTGCTGACCGGGATTCCGGTGCGTGCCGACGTGGCGATGACTGGCGAGATCACGCTGCGCGGCGAAGTGTTGCCGATCGGCGGCCTCAAGGAGAAGCTGCTGGCAGCCCATCGTGGCGGCATCAAGCTGGCGCTGATCCCCGAGGAGAACGTCAAGGATCTCGCGGACATTCCCGATAACGTCAAGAACGCCATCGAGATCGTGCCGGTGCGCTGGATCGACAAGGTGCTGGAGCTGGCGCTGGAGCGCAAGCCCGAGGCGCTGCCCGATGAAGAAGCCAAGCCTGCCGATGTGGCAGACAAGGCAGCTTCGCAGGTGGAACGCATTCATCACTGAGTCGTAACGCTGCAGGAATCGCTGTGAAAATCGGAAACGCCGCAGGGTAGAACCTGCGGCGTTTCTGTTTTGAGGTGCCAATGAGGCGATGTGGCGCATATCTCGCAAACAACGCTTGGCAAATCGAAAACTCTCGTATTACAATCGCGGCCTCGCAACGCAAACAGCGGCAACGAAGCAGTAACTGCCGAGTCGTGCGCAGCGGGATTACCCAGCAGGCAAATGGCTTGCGATGGTCGAATGGGTGCTTAGCTCAGTTGGTAGAGCGGCGCCCTTACAAGGCGTAGGTCGGGGGTTCGAGCCCCTCAGCACCCACCACTCGATCATCAATATAATCAAGGACTTAGAGCGATCTAAGTCCTTTTTTATTGCCTGTCTCACCTCCCCGTAGGCCACTCTAGCCCACGCTCTACCACCCAGAATCACGCTTCTACCACCCGGAATAACGCCTGAAAAGGCGTAGAATGGCGAGTCCAACCGGAGAAGGACCATGGCGGGGAAGAAACTAGCGGCCAACGGGAAGTGGCAGTACACGTTCAAGCGCGCGGGCGTCCTGGACAAGCCCATCTACCTGACGTTCGAGAGCGAGGAGGAGGGAGACGCTTACGCCATCAAGCTCGAGGCGCTGCTCGACCACGGCATCGTGCCCACGGAGTTCCGTGGCCAGGACAGCGTCACGACCTTGAAGGAACTGGTGCGCCAGTACGAGCTGGACGCCCACCCCAGCACGAAAGACCAAGGGGCGCTGCGCGCGTGCCTGCGGCTGTGGGGCGAGACCCAGCTCAAGAAGATCAACGCAGCCTGGGTCGATGAACGGATCTCCGAGATGAAGCGGCTCGAGACGCTGGCCCCTGCCACCATCCGGGCCCGGATCGGGGCCATGGCACGGGCAACCGACTGGGGTATGCGCAAGGAGCTCCTGGTCATGCCCGATCATCCCTTCAGGACCCTGCCGGACGGCTACGCCCAGTACAGCAAGGCAGACACTGCCGCAGCCGGTGTTAAACGGGAGGACGTCGAGCGGGATCGCAGGCTGGAGGCCGGGGAGTATGAGCGCATCCTGGCGATGATCGAAGGGGGCGTGTTGCCGCGTAAGCAGCGACCCCTGACCCTAGACTACCCCACAGCCTACCGGGCGTTCTTTATCCTCGCCGTGGAGTCCGCCATGCGGATGTCCGAGATGTACACGCTCTCGGTGGACCAGGTGGACCTGCCGAGGCGCACGGTGTTCCTCGATAAGACCAAAAACGGGGACAAGCGGCAGGTGCCGTTATCGACCGTGGCCGGGGCGCTGCTGCGCGACTACCTGGCGGAACGCGAGATACCCGAGAGGCATCCGCAAGATCTGGTGTTCCCGTGGTGGAATGGGGACCCTTCGAAGAAGGCGAGGGAGAAGCTGTCGGACGAACTGTCGAAGCGTTTCAAGGACATTTTCAAACAAGCGAACTGTCCAGGTCTGCTATTTCACGACCTGCGTCACGAGGCCGTGAGCCGATTGTTTGAGAAGACGACCCTGTCGGAGAGCCAGATCATGAAGATCAGCGGCCACAAGAGCCACCGTATGATGATGCGGTACGCGAACCTTAGAGGCTCGGACCTCGCCGCGGCACTCTGGTGACGGAACGGGTTCCCTTGGAGGCCAGCCGTTCGGCGGTCTGCGCAATGATCAGCTTCTCGGCGTAGGCCAGGACGTCCTTGGTCATCATAACCCAGGAGCGCCCCACCTTGCCTGCGGGGAAGGCTCCGGCGCTGATCAACTCCAGCACCCGGTTGGGGTGCACATGGAGGATATCGGCGGCGCCGGGAACGCCGACGGTTGGGGTGCTGTGAGTCATGGTGGAGCAGAGGAATCAGTGGGGCCATTCTAGGGCCTCAAGTCACGCTTTTTCGCTCCACGGGCGGGTCAGTATGCGCTACTGCTGGTTCAACTGCTCCAGCTCACCGCTCAAGCGTTCGTACAGGTCTCGCAGCTCGGTGAGATCACCCTGGCAGCGGGTAAGCTTGCGCACGACCCCATTTGCGCGGGCGGCTTCAGCGAGAAGAAATTCACCAGCCGGCACTGAAAGTTCGGCTCCTCCGGCTCCATCATCACCGGATTTGCCGGCGCTAGCTTGGGCACCGGTGCCACCAACTTGTACTGGCTTGGGGCCGGGGTCCCGCATCCGCAGAGTGCCAGCGCGCAGCTGAGCGATAAGAGCATCGCGTTGATCGACTTCATCTTGCTTCTCCTTCGTGAGGCGCGCGACCGACTGTGCCAGCTGGTACGCGCTGAGTTGCTCGACGGCCCGCACCTTGGCGGTCGCCTGGTCCCCCACCTTGTCGAGCTTCTTCTGCAGCTCGAGCTTGGCGGTCGTCATCTGCTCGATCTCGAGCAGGTAGTAGTTCCTGGTCAGGAAGAGGGTGGCCAGGGCGGCAAGCGCGGCCACGATCAGGTAACGGGCGACGGATGAGGTCATGCATCCTCCTTTTTGCCGAAGCGGCGCTCCATGATCCAGTCGATCGCGCGCGAGCCACCGTAGCCGGACAGCGTGATCAGGCCGGCCTGGTACAGGGCGCTGATGCCTTGCGATTGGCCAAAGAAGAACGAGAGCAGGCCGGCCACCAGGCTGGCCATGAGGTCCTTGGCCACCTCGAGGGGCACGGACTTCACGACCACCGTCGGGTCCGAGAGCTTGCGCAGCGTCGAGGCCAGGCCGCCGACCAGGGCCAGGATGGTTGTGAGCCAGAGCGCTGCCGGCGGCAGCTTCAGGATCTCGGTGTGGAAGGTGATCTCTGCCGCGTAGGCCGCCGTCACCCAGGCCAGACCGAGGACAGTCCAGCACAGTTGAATCAGTTGAGACACCGCATACCCCTTGCATGGAGGGCTTCCTTGAAGCCCAGGACGAGTCCGAACACAGCCATGCTGATGAACAGGACATAGGACTGCCAACCCAGGTCGACGCGGAGCAGGGTGGCGACGTACAGCTGGCTCACGTAGATGAAGGCCAGGACCACATACATCTGCGCGCGGCGGGCAATGGCCCACGGCCAGTGGAAGCCCTCGGGCAGGACGTCGTTGATGAGGTAGTCGAGCGAGAGGACGAGGACGCAACCGGCGAGGACTAGGAGCATCACGGTGTGCGCCAGCGCGCTCGACATCAATACGGCACCGGCGAAGAAGGCGTACATCAGACGTGCAAGAGCTTCGGCTTTCACTTGGTGACTCCCAGGGCCCGTTTCGCACGGTCCCAGAACTGTTGACGATCGGCGAGGCCGTTGGTCCCGCCGTTGATGCGCCTTGTCAGGCCAACGAAGTCGTCTTTGTCGGCGTAGCTGTTGAGCTTGTTCGACCACCAGAAGAGCGCGGAGGCGGCGCAGCCGGCCGGCGGTTCAGCAAGGAGCTCGGGGTGGTTGACCAGATCGAGGTCGAGGTACATCAGCGCGGCCACATAGTTGTGCAGGCCAGTGAGCTGGATCGGGCCGCGGCCCTTATAGAGCTGCCCGTCGCCGTCAGCCTCGGGAGTGTTGCCGAGCGCGACTGCCTTCTTACCGGTGTCGTAGGCCTGGCCGCTGGCCAGCTCAACCATGTAGCGCAACTCGCCGGACTCGTGCGAGACCTGGGCGAGGAATGCGGCCAACCGTCCGGGTGTGTCGATCTCGAATCTCGCGCATGCATCGGCGAGCGCCGGCGCGAACACCTCAGCTTTCGCCTGGGTCAGGTGCGGCATGATTTGCCGCAGCAGCTGGGGTGTGATCAGGGACATGGGGCATTTAAAAGAAATGCCCTACTGGTTAGCTGGAACCTTCAAAGAATTCTCTGAGAGGGGAAGGTCGCTAATTTTCGGGCGTGCCCACATTTTGATTTTCGGTTACCCGAAAATCTAAGGTTCTCTTTGCACCGCCACCGATACAACAGGGTGGGCCTTGCCGTAGATCATGAGGAGGATTGGCATGCCCGCCTGCAGGGCCTTGAGATCCTCCGGCGACGGTAGCCATGCAGAGACCATCACCGGCCCTTGGTCAGTAGCGACATCGAGCACCGGCAGGCCTTCACAGGCGCCTTTGCTGTGGTCCCAATCCTTCGGTGCGCCGAGCACACGCGTGAAGCCCTCGATCGTTCCGATGTTCATACCTTTCCCCATTGGTGGACGCGGGCACGAGCCGCTGAGCGAGCCTTCTCCAGCTCCCGCACGTCACGACGATCGCTGGCGCGCACCAGCAGCGCGAACAGTGGGGCGAACGGCACGAGCAGCGGCAGGATGAGCAGGCCGATCACGTAGATCAGGGCCTTCACTCCTTCGACGAGTTCACGCCAGTACCAGGGTGCACGTGCCCACGACGTAGTCATTCCGACGGCAACCTCACGCAGGTATCGCCAGTAACTCCATTCGTTGCGGCTCATGCTCGCTCCTTGAACCACTCGGGCAGCGGGAAGCGCTCCGTGAACTTGTAGCCGACGGCGTCGCGCTCGTGGATATCGATCTTGGTTGCCTCGGGCCACTGGCGCAGGATCTGCGCCTCATCGTCGGCGTAGGCCACGACGATCGCGTAGTCATCGCCGTAGCCGGTGACCCAGTAGGGGTGGGGGATAGGCCAGACGACCGGGCGCGGGTCGTTGGCATTAACGTAGAAGCGCGCGCGGATCATGCTGCGTAGGCCTCCACCATTTCCTGGCACAGGGCCGACCGGACCACATCCTGCTGGCCATAGTGGACGAAGGCCACGCTTGGGCTGTTGCGACCGCGCAGGCGAGCCACTGCATCCTCCAGGCCGCTCGGTACCTTGATGTCGATCTGGTCCAGGTCCCCGTTGACGATCACCTTCACGTTCTCGCCCAGGCGCGTCAGGAACAACCGCATCTGGCCGACCGTCGTGTTCTGGGCCTCGTCCAGGACCACGAAGCAGTCCTTGAACGAGCGCCCGCGCATCAGCGCGAGCGGCGCCATCTCGATTCGTCGCGTCTTCAACAGGGCCTGCACATGGCCAGAGCCGGCGCGCTCTTCTAGCGCTTCACGGAATGGGGTGAAGTAGGGGGCGAACTTCTCGTTGGCGTCACCAGGCAGGAAGCCCATGTGCTCTTCGGCCTCGACCATCGGGCGCGTGATCACAATGCGCTCCACGTCCTCGTCGGCCAGGGCCTCGAGTGCGAGTGCTGCGGAGAGGAAAGTCTTGCCGGTGCCGGCGGGGCCGAGACCAAAGGTGAGGGGAGTGTTGCGTACAGCGGTGAGGAACTTGCGCTGGCGCGGGTTGCGGGCCTCGAGAGGTTTGCTGCTGCGCTTGACGAAGTAGTCGGCGAGCAGTTCAGCATCGGCGGTTTGCTTCTGGCGGGGCTTTCCCATAAATGAAAATGGCAGAGAGGGTTGAACTCTCTGCCATTATGGGAGCGCGATGTGCTTACGCCGCAGGGGTTTCGGCCTCGGTAGTCGCTACCGGATCGACCACGCCATTGTCCCTCAGCAGCTGACGGAGACGCTCCAGCTCGCGGTGCGTGCCCTGCAGCTCGGCTCCTTGCATCTGGATCACGGCGTCCTTCTCGGCCAGTTGGTTCTGTGCGTCGTTGCGCTGCTTCACCACGGCATTGAACATCGCCTGGTTGTAGGCTTCCTGCGGGGAGAGTTGGGGTTGCGGTTGGCTCATGTTAAATCGATTTCAGGTGGATGACTTTCTTAGGACGGTAGCCCCGGAGGCCAAAGATGTCCCGGCGTTCCTCGGGTAGGTGTGGCGCGTCGATGTACTCGACCCGCTTGCCGGTCGCGGCTTCGATCGCACCCACCAGGAACACGACGTTGTCGGTGTAGCTGCTGTCGCACGCGGCCTGGAACATGTCCCCTTGCAGGAACGTGCAGGTGCCGGAGCACAGTCGAAGCACCGGGCACCGCTGGCAGTTCTGACGAGCCGACCAGTGGGTGATCGTGTTCAACGAGATCGAATCGAAGTCTGCCACGTGGCCAACGTTGTGGCTCATCCCATTCGGTGCAGTAGCGGCTACTGACACGTTCTGGCACGTGAGCACGTTGCCCTGCAGATCTACCGTGATGCTGTCCTCGCGTTCGATGCCGCACTTCTGGCCAAGCTCGGATGCGTGCGCGCCGCCGAGGGCGGCCCGAAACTTCGAGTAGGTGATCGAGAAATTCTGCGCGCCACCCCAACGCAGTTCAGCGACCGCCGCTTGTCGGTACTCGAGGCGCTCGGACGGCGTCATCAGGTTGGCCAGGCCGCCGTCGTCGTAGGGGTCGATCATCGACCCCTCCCCGAGCGGGACGTCCGGGTCTCCGGTCAGGTCGATGAAGTAGGCGGCGATTGCCGCGCGGCTGCTGTTCCCACGAGTCAGCATCGGGTTGAAGGAGATGCGGTTCTGCGGCCGCAGCCGGCGATACAGCTCGAGCACCGGCGCCCAGTTCGGGTCCGGGCCCCGCAGGTGCTGGCCGGGGCCGTCGTGGCTGATGGCGACGAGGAAGCCCAGGCGGTCGAGCCACTCGACCTTCTCGGCGTCGAGCACGGAGCCGTTCGTGATGATGGAGAAGACCAGATCCGGGTACCGCGCGCGCAGCGCCTCGGCGAGAGGCTTCAGCGTCTTCCAGTACACAAAGGGTTCGCCACCCCAAAAGGCAATGCGGCTCCCCGGTTCCGGGTCGTACCAGGTGCCCAGTTCCGCCAGGAACGGCTCGACATGTGCGGCCGTGGTCTGGTCGGCGTGAGGAACGAAGCGCTGGGAACAGTAGCTGCAGCTGTAGTTGCAGGATAGGCCCAGCTGGATCTTGAGATGATGGACGCGACGGCTTTTCCGAAACGGGCCAGCTCGGTGGAGAGGAGGCGAAACGAGTTCGCCATCCTCAGTATTGCCGAGCTGTCCAGTATGAGGATCGTATTGGAGCTGCGTTCCATCGGTGAAGTGGATAGGGATGTTCATCCCCGAAAGAGTAGCCCCTGCCTCACCATGTCGAAAGGGTGAACCTTGCCGAAGTAGCGGCTACTCGCCCAGCTGTCGGTCGTCTCGTCGTAGGTCAGCCACGGTACGAGACCGATGACCAGGTGCGTGCGCGCGCAGAGCGTGTGCCGCGCGACATGCACTCGGTGGGGCACGTGGGTGTTGACGATCGCGTTGCGCCCCGAGACCATTCGGACCAGCGTGCCGTCCTCGTACTCGAGACCGAAGGCGCCGTCGTTGTGAATGGCGATGTTCAGGCGCATCAGCTCGAAGGGGCTGTCGTCGGTGTGGAAGCCCAAGTCGCCGTAGCGTGAGGGCGGCGCGGCGTGGCCGGCCACGGTTCGCACGGTGACGCGCGCGACCGGTACCGAGAAAGAATTCAGCAGCGCCCAGAGCGCGGGGTACTTCTGCAGGTCCGGGTGCAGGCGCCGGAAGCAGAGCGAGTCCAGGTAGTCGCCCTTGCGTCGATTGCGCTGGTCACTCTGCACTGCGGCGTAGTAGTCCTCCGTCTGCCGGTACCGGGGGTGGCCGAACGAGCCGGCCAGCCACTCCTCGCGCGGCGCGGTGGGATCGTAGGCGAGGGCGGCACCGCTCACCGGCGAATCGTCCTGCGAGCGCCAGGTCATGCGGCCGGTGTTCTGGTAGAAGGCCGCGATCTCCTGCTCGAGCGCGCAGACGTCCAGTTCGAGGCCGCGCAGCTGGAGCATCGGCGCGTATTGCTCGCCGCCGACCGCGGCCACGGCCGCGTCCCAGTTGAGGGCTTCCTTGATGGAGCCCATGACCGTCCGGTCGGACGGCACGTCGGCATAGCGGATCATGGCGCCACCACCTTCACGCGCGTGCGCGCGATGTTCGAGTACCACTTGAAGCCGGCTTCCACATCGAACTCGTCTCCCGCATCAAGGCTCAGGGCCCAGATCTTGGCCGTGATCCGGCCAGCAGCGTCGGTGACCAGCTCGCGCTTCGGCAGGTAGCCCATGTCGCTCTTCAGGTGCACCTTCACGCCGGCGCGTGGGGGTGTCAGCTGGAACTGCACCGTGACGGGCGCCAGGGGTGTCACGTCGATTTCCGGCGTCGCGGCGACGAGTTGGGGCATCAGGTTCTGGACGAAGGCCTGGAACGCCTCATGGGTGTTGGTCATCTCGCGCGGCGTGGCACCTTCAACGAACAGGCCGAGTTCCGGGTACGCCGTCAGGCGCAGGCCGCAGTCCTCGAACCGAGCGTCGGGGAAGGGCACGCACAGCTGGCCAACCACGCCTGTGGAAGTGCGCTGCAGATACCGGCCACCGGGCTCCTTGAGGGCGTAGGACGCGGCCATCTTGTTGAATGGCGCGCGCAGCTCGCCCCTATCGGAGACCGGGAAGTAGATGTTCGAGAAGGGTGTCAGTTCCTTCTCGCCCACCAGCTCGCGGAGATTGCGGAAGTCGATCGTCAGGCTGCTGGTCCGGTGCAGCTTGATCTCGGGATTGAATGGGCTCGGTGTGTAATCGGCACCGATGGTGAAGCGCTCCGGGAAGTCGCCGTCGCGCGCCACCTCATAGGCATGCAGCACTACCAGCTGGCGAGCCTTATCCATCTGCACCGCCAGGAAGACCGGGACCTCGAGTCCTACGGAATAGGCAAAGTCTTTCATCAGTTGTTCGCGCAGTTGCAGTTGCAGTTGCAGTTGTTGTTCGAGAGGGCGAGGTTGATGCTGTTGCCCGACACGGATACCTGGATGGCCGACCCGTCGCCGCAGTTGCCCACCGTGTAGGTGTGGTGGAACTGGCCCTTTGTGGCAAAACGGTTCTCAAGCCAGCCATATGCCGACGTCCAAATCCCACCACCCGGCTGGAGGGTGTGCCAATCGGTGGCGAAGCCCTTGGCGCCGTAGGTCTTCACAAGACTGCCTTCGTTCATGTAGATCCCGCCACCGTAGGTCTGGTTGTACCAGCCGACCGGTCCGTTGGATCGATACCAGCCGTTGTTGTAGACCTCGCTGAGCGTGTCTCCCGCGCGCGATAGCTTGCCGCTGATCGCGGAGGTCGAGTTGTTGGCCACGCCATCCACATACATCTTCGTGGCGGCGTGCATGTTCTGCGTTGGGTTGTCGTAAAGCGTCAGCGGGCCGGTCAGCGTGCCTCCGGTCTTGTCGAACTTCAGCGCGACGGCGTTGTCGGTCGACGTCTTGAGTCCGTCGACATAGCTTTTCGTGGCCGGGTGCTTGGCGTTGGTCGGGTCCGCGTGCAGCAGTAGGAACCCGGTCAGCGAGCCGCCGGTGAGGGGGAGCTTCTGGCCCACCGCGGTCGTCAGCGCGTCGATGTCTGCCTTATAGGCCAGGGTCTTGTTCAAGTCGAGCTCGAGCTGCCATACCAGCGTGCCGGTGCCGTCCTTCCGGTACCGGTACAGCTTTTTCTCGTCGGTACGAAAACAGGGCATTCCCTCGACGAGATTCAGCGTCGGGAAGGTCGTCCCCGAGCTTTCCGACATGACGGTCTGGTCGTTGTCCAGAAGTGGCACGCGCGAGTCGGACAGCTTGCGTGCTTGTTCAATGCTCGAAAAATTTTGCATCTCTTGACCTTAGAGGGTGACCCCGTTGAAGGTGATCGGTACAACTTCGCCTAGCGCAATACTCAGCGTGGGGGCTGCTGACGCGCCGAATCGCCACACCCTGTACGTGTCAGCGATCTCAGAGTTGAATATGCCGAAAATGGTTGTAATGGTCGCCTTCGGGACATAGATTCCCTTGAGGGTGATTCCGGTGAAGTCAGTGAATTTCCGGTCGAACTGGAATTCAAACTCGAGGGTGTTACCGGTCGAGACCTGAACTCGTTGCCCGAATCCGGTCAACACAGCAGCCCCCACGGCGCCTGGGGAGATTCCCCCCGAGCCGGTCTGCGTCACGTTGTACGGCACGGCTGACGAGCCGGGGTACCAGTTGGTTGGGAGGTTCCAACCGTAAGTCGTCCAGTGGTGGTAATTTGGGGCATCTACCATCACCCAATCAAAGCGCGCCGCCGTCAGAACGACGCGAGGCTCTTGCGCGAAGATCCTGCGCCAGGTGCCGTTGTCGTTAATGAAGACCTTCTTGGCCTCTTTCCATGCACCGGCATCCTTGACGAGGATACGTTTCGCTGGCGTCCATGCTCCGCCACTATTTACGAGAATGCGTCCCATCGCTACACCTGGTACCAGATATCGCCGTCAGCTCCGCCGCTTGGGTCTGCAGCAGATACCGTGCGCGAACCGAAGCCGTTCTTGCCCGTGCCCACGGCCGCGTCAAGCTGCTGCTTCGGCACAGCGTGTAGCGCGTTGGACGCATTACCCTTCAGCGTGAGGTCCCCGGTCATAGTGCCCCCAGCGAGACTCAATTTCGCCGTGGGATCGAAGTTGCCGGAGTGCCATACCTGATTCGTTTGGACAAACAGGTTCTGTGCAGTGAAGTCGTAGTACCAGGTGCCTCTGGTGGGCGATTTCCAACCCGCCTTGGAGGCGTCGCCGTAGAAATAGCCGTCGTTCTGGCCTACCAGAATCCGCCCCTCACCGTTCAGGCGATTGACGCTCACGGAACCGGTGGTCTGGAGCTTCGCACCGCTCGAGTCATCTGCTGAACTGCCGATCCTCAGGAAGTCCACTGCTCCCCCGTCCACAGACAGATACTTCTGTGCCACCCACGTGACAGGATTGGTGCTCACCAGCGTGTGCATGAGCTGGAGATCGGTGCGGAAGCACGTCATCCCTACCAGCAGGTTGTCGGTGGGGAAGGCCGTGCCGGAGTTGTTCGAGATGGCGGCGTCGTCGTTCGCTTGGAGGAGAGCCAGGCTGTTCTTGAGCGTCGTGCCAGCGGGGATGGGAGCGTAACCTTGCATTTCAGTATCCATGCGCGGACCAGCTCACGGAGCCGGTCACAGCGACGTCGTTCTTGTCGAAGAGCTTCACGGTGAAACCGTATTGGTCCAGGGTGATGAGCTTGGGGAAGGCTAGGGTGGTGCCGCCCTTGAGCAGCATCGACATCTCGGGTGTGATGTGGAACGGCCGCGAAAACTGGACGTATAGACCATTTTCGGCATCCTCGATGAATGCCATGCCGCGGTCAAAGACATCCGGCACGTCAACGCTTACCTTCAGATCGCTGATCGACCCTCGGTCGCTGGATGTGGCATCGAGCAACACGCGGAACATCGCCTCGCTGTACTCATAGTCCCCTTGCACGAACGTCCGAAAGTCGCCATATCCGGGGATCCGGCCGGTGTTGACGATGCGCAGGAAGTCTTGGAAGGTGACGTCCTGGTTGGAGACCAGCATGTCCGATACGACGGCGTTCGGATTGCGCATCAGCGCTTCGACAAGCCGCACTGCTTCGGCCTGCTCCATCTCGTAGGCTTTGCTCAGTGAGTCCGCCGCAGTCAGCCCCTCAGCGATGGCTCGCTTGAAAACCACCGTCCGGCCGAACACCTCCGCAAACGCGAGCAACTCGTTCTTACCGAGGCCGATCTCCCGATTGCTTTTTTCAGAGATCGCGAGGGACTCATTCCTCCCCAGTTGGGGGTGCCGACCCTCAACCACTGTGATGCCGACTTGCTCGCCCGGAGCCAGGCGCCAGTCGACGGCGCGCGAGAATACCTCGAGCAGGTTCAGTGCTTCTGACGCGCTCAGCCCGATAGTCTTTTGCTCTGACTCGCTCAGGGAGAAGGACTCGGTGAAGGGGATAGAGATCCCCCGGCCCGCCTTCTCTAGCATCGAGACTGTCTCAACGACCCGAAGTTGAAAGGCCACGTTGTCGACGTAGCACCCCCGGATTCCGAGTAGTTCCTGTGGGCTGAGGTCGGTGCTCTTGCGAATCGCTTCCAGAAGGGCAAAGTTCTCGCGCGTCAACTTGTCGGTCGCTTTCGCAAGCTGATCGGAAATCACCACCATCTCGGTGCTGTCGAATCCCCACCTTGCTACGTGCGCGTTTTCCCACGTACGAAGCCCCGCCTGCTGGCTGTTCCAGGTGAAGTCGGCGGTTTCCCAGGTGTAGTCCAACTCCGGGGTTTCCGTGATGGTGGTGGCCATCCCCGCCCTTACGTCAAAGTGAAGGTGAACGTGGCGGTCAGCTTGTCGTCGGCACCCTTGTTGATCACCGGGAAGACCACGCGGTCCAGGAGGGTGCCGCCCGAAGCGGCGTTGAGAACGCCCGCCTCTGTGATGGCGCCGGTGGCCACGCCTTCGATGAAGGTCGCGGTCATGGTGAAGACCTTGGTGCCCGCCGCGTGGGCGTAGGTGGCGGGCAGGCGGCTCAGTTCGTTGACCAAGGAGGTTTGGACGGCGGCGGCGGCGGTTGTGCCGGTGCCCAGCGCGATGTGGGAGACGACGTTTGGCCGGCCAGTGGCTTTGCCGATACAGTCGCAGATCAGATCGAAACCGACATCGACGATAATATTATCCTTGACGTGGACTTCGAATTCCCCGTTTGCCTTTTCGAGCACGAAAGTGCCCGAGCCGTGCATCCTGACCTCTTGCTTAATGTCCATTATCGACTCCGAATATGATCCGGAGATGCTAAATAATGGCCAATTAATACTCAAAGAAAATCCGCGCCGGATAGCGCGGATTATGGTGATTATAGGTTACCGGTTAATAACGGTTAATAAATCCTGACCTTTCCGAAAGTCGCTAGGGGGGTGAAATTCTTCGTGCCCTGGCCGGTGGTGTTGAGATCCATGCTAGCAATGAACAGGCTCCGGCTTGCCGCGCGCTGGACAATCCCGATACAGGTCGGCGTATCTTCCTGCAGGTCGTACGGCACCTCGATCACCTGGCCCGTGGTGTCTTCGAGGACAAATGCCTTCGAGCGGGTGTAATAAACCACCCGCAGCTCCTCTGGGCCATACTTGCCGATCAGCCGCAGGTAGGTGGTGTCGCAGATCAGCTTCGGACGGATCCAGAAGCTGAAGTGGAACTGAGCGGGAAGGGTGGTGAGCCAGCTGGCCTGCGTAAAGTCCCCCACCATGGCGCCTTGGCCGTACCGGCCATCGGGGGCATACGTGACGTGGCTCGAGAACTCGAGTGAGCTGTTGCTCGTCAGCGGATTCAGGTTCCCCCCCAGGCGCCACCCCTCCACGTCGCCCCGGGACGGCACGAGGCCTACCCTCTGCGCCATCTGGATCTCGGCCGAAAGCGAGTCGAGGTCACCCTCGTAGGCCCAGGGGACTTGAGCCTGCAGCGAGTCCCAGCTGAAGCTCGCGTCCTCCCAGGTATAGGGGAGGTCCCGGCGCGCTTCCATATTGAAGATCACGGTGTTCCGCGCGCGGTAGGTGTCGGGCAACGAGACCTGGAAAAGGTACTCGGAACGCCGCGCCCCATCCTCCATCGTCAGATCCGACGTGCCGAACACCTTCATGTTGTGCCGGATGCCGGGGAAGCCCTCAGCCTTCTGGTCCGAATAGAAGACCACGTTCGTGTCTGTCGGCTCGGCGATCTCGTTGTTCGTGAAAACGGCCACGTCCGAATAGATGCCCGGGGCGGCGATCGCCTTGATCCAGAACATGCGGGTACCGAAGCTGCCCGATGGGATCGAGTAGCTGGTGGCCGTGACCTGGGCGATGAACTGGGCAATACCCCAGGTGCTGCCCTCGCGGATTTCGTACCCGGCAATATTCTTTTCCGCGTTCGGCTTCCAATGGAACTCCAGGCGACTACCCGACGGCACGGCGAAGAAGCCCTCCACCGGTTCCGGGGCCACGAGCTCAAGCACGAAGGTCGTCACGTTCCGCGAGTAATTCCCGGACGTGTCGATCGCACGAATGTGGTAGGGGTAGACCCCTTTCTCGCTCTGGTCGTGGACGAAGGCCGTGGCGCTAAGGTCCGTCGTCAGGACTGTGCCGAGGTCCCATGACGGGCCTTGCCGAAGCTCATATCCGAACGCATCCAGGTCGGTAATCGGATCCCACTGCAGCAACAGGTCCGTTGGCCGACGGGTGATCCGGAAGTTGGTCACGTCCGAGGGCGGCTCCGTCTTGCCGACCACGGTGTGGCCGAAGATGACGGTCGGCAGCGATCGGAAGCCCAGCGCGTTGACGGCTTCGATCATGACGTCATACTGCACACCGGTTTGCACCGGCGTCAGATAGGCTGACTCTCCATAGGCGTCCGGCGCGGAGATCCAATTGTCGTCCGCTGACGCGCGGTACGACACCTCGTAGTGGTCGATCATGACACCGGTGGGCGCCTGCCACTCGGCGTAGATGCGTGCGTTGATCACGCCGTCCTGACCAATCTGCAGGTGCTTCGTGCCGCTCTCAAGCACGAGGTTCAGGGGGCTCGGGGGGACTTTCGGGTTCTTGAACGAATACTGGACCGATCCCACCGGCTGGCAGTTGTCGGCGGCGGCGTACTTGTTGACGTTGATCTCTAGCGCGGACACCGTGTACGCGTTAGGGCTACCCTCTACCTCCTGGATGCTCAGCACTCGGAACGGCTTGGCGTACCCGAAGCTACCATTCTCTTCGATCGTGAACGTGGTCCGGTCGGGCACCGTGGCGCCGAACAGGTTGCCCTCCATGATCTGCAGCTCATAAACGTTGCCCGACACGACCGGCCGGACCACAAGCGTGCGCAGGCCTTCTACCGTCTGAATCTTCATCGTGAAGTTCTTGATGGTCGGCATGTAAAGCGGGTCACGCAAAAAGATTCGGTCGCCCTGGGTGGACTTGATCCGGCCGCCGGTGGACCAGCCCGCATCGGGGTCGGCCACATAGATGATGTCGTACGGGTCGACCAGGACGCCCCAGCGCGGTACCTTAAAGTTGACCGTAGCCACCTCGGTGCATGCGGTGACCAGGCGGTAGCAGGCACGGCGCAGCGCCTCGTGTTCGTCGGTGCAACCTACGGCGCGGAACTCGAGGGGGATCCGGCCATTCTTGTCGATCTGCGACTGGTCGATGATGTTGCCGCGGATGTCGTCTTGCCAGTCCAGGTCCGGGTTGACGAAGGTCACCGTGACGTCGTTGTGGCGCGTCGAGATGTCGGTGAAGGTGTATTGGAACTCCCCGTTCTCCACCATCTCGGGTGTGAAAAGCATCGTCGGCTCGGTCCACCGGTCGACACGGAGGTGGACGGCCCCTGAGGCGTCATCGAACACCACCGCGTTGAAGGCGCCGGCGATGTAGGTGAGCATCTCCAGAGCGTTGCGCTTCTCCGTGATCGCCTCGTTGTAGGTGTACCGGGGTTGCGTGCCGCCCCTCCCGTCAGGGACCAGTTCGTCGCACCATTTCGCTGCGGCGTAGAAGTCGTACTTGTTCGCCGTGATGGTGGGGTAGTACTTGGCAAAGCCCCAACGCGGGTTCGTGATGAGGTTGTAGAGGATCCAGGCCGGGTTGTTGGTCCAGTCCTCCTTGAACGTGCCGTTCCATGGCCCGGAACCCTCATCGTGGAAGTGGAGGTCCGGGTTGTAGGTGGTCGGGACCTTCATCAGCATCCCATCGTACACGCCAGTGAATGCGGGCACGGAACTGAACTGGCTGGTGGCCTTGGCCACGATGTGTAGCAGGGCGACGTTCTGGTACGTCCGGCTCTGCGTCGTGATCATCTGGAAGCTTTCCCAGGTGACGTCGCAGAAGCTGAAGGTGTTGTCCTCAGGGTTCAGCTTGGTGATCTGGACCACCCAGTCATCGTTGATCCGAGGGACGTCGATCGTAAAGTCCTTCGGGTAGCCCGACGATGTCTTGCCGCGGACTTGGGTTTCCTGCGAGCCCTGATAGTACTGCCACGCACCGGCTTGCGCCGCGGGTCGGTATGCAATCTGGAAGCGCGCGGTCTCCTCGAAGACGCCGTCGTCGTTCTGGAGATAGAGCGTGTTGAAGACCAGGCGGACCTCGAGGCGGTCAACCTTGCCCCGTAGCGTGGAGTCGGTCGTGCGCGACACCGCTGCGCCTTGACGCAAACGCACGCCCACGGGTGAGTTGGAGGCCTCACCGCCGAAGCGGTAGGCCACCGGGGCGTCATTATCCTTGCCGGAGTAGACGGCCAGATTGAACGAGTCGAACATGACCGAGCCGTCCTCAGTCATGAGCGGCGTGTCGCCGACGTTGAAGCTCTTCATGCCGTCGACCAGGCCTCGAATCGGCCCCTCGCTCAGGGCCAGGACGGCTTCGACGGTATCGGTCGAGAACAGGTTGTCTGCGGTGCGGGTAGGGGTCTTGCCTTTCTTGGCGCCACCCCCCGCGCCGGCGAACTTCTTCACTTCGGACAGATCGGTCATGAGGACACCATGCAGCGGTTGGCTTGGCCTTCGCCGTTGTAGTTACAGAAGCCCGGGAGGACGTAGGCCGAGTCGTCCCACTCCTGGGCGGTCACATTGAACGACAGGTAGTGGCCGGCATGCTTGATGCGGCCGAGCAGCAGCGGGATGCGCGTGCCGATCTTCACGGTGTTCTGGTCCGACGGCAGATACTGGTTAGACTGACCGGAACTCGAAGCCACGTCGGTCTTCGGCTGGGGCGCCAGCAGCTGCAGCACCCCGCCAAGGACCATCAGCGCGCCGCTCATAATCACCAGACCGGCTTGTGTCATGGAGAGCGAGCTACCCCCAGAGATCGGGCTGGCGATGATACCCACGACGATAAGCACCACCCCGATGATGATCTGGAAGATGCTCGTGCCACCGCCGGCCCCGCCGAAGTACGGTTCGATGTGAAGGTCGACAACGTCGGTCCTGTTGTAGAGGGCATCGCGGCTCTCGATACCCCGGATGCGGACGACCTTCTTCACCCCATTCACCGGTTGGAACCCCGGCAGGTTGGACAGGAAGGACATGACTTCAGCCGGGGTGTCGGCTTCAATCTGAAGCCCCTCCGGCGCTAAGGACTTCAGGTCCCCGTGGAGGTGGATCGTTTTCATCGTGCAAAATCACCCGGTTATCTTTGACGAAATAGCACCACACGTCGTGCTCGCTGACGATGTAATGGAACCATTGGGGCCACTGGCAGAACAGGTGATAATCCTCGACCGACAAATTCGAGCCGGTCGTCGGATGGGTATGCCAGCTGGCGCAAGCGGAATCCCGGTATTTTATAACGACGTCCGGATTAATCTCGAAGGCTAAATGCGGCTGTGGGTGGATATTCTCCACCTCGACGATATCCCCATTATTCAAAATGAACCCACAGCGTTCGACTTGGTTATTCCAGCGGGTTTTCAGTTGATCGATTTTCAAAGCGGCTCCGGAGATGCGGGGGTAGTAGCAGGCGGGCGTCGGTTTTTTGCAGCTTCTGGTTGTTGAGGGCGAACACGTCGGGATGGCGCAGGATGTTCAGGACGCGGGCCTTCCACCTCTCGTCTAGCGGGTCCGCCACCGAGGGGCGCTGGTACAGGTGGTGGAGCAGGTAGCCGTTGCCCACGTACACCCCGATGTGGTTGGCGCCGTGCCGGGAGGCTATGTTCATCAGGAACAGGTCTCCGATCTGAATCTCGCGCCAGCTGCAGTCCACGGTGCGGAAGCCCTCTCGCATGAAGTTGTCGGTCAGCAGCATCAGGCCGCCTCGATCGAATCCGATCGGGCGAGCGTAGTTGGTGAGCGCCATGCCGTATTGTTCGCGGTAGTAGCGGCGCACCAGGCCGTAGCAGTCGTCTTGGCCGTCGACGTACGGCCGACCCTCTAGGTGCGCGTACGTGTCATAGAGAGACATGCGAGAACTCCGGCGGATAGAAGGCGCGTCCCGGCAGGACAAAGGCTTGGCCGTCGAGCGGGCTCCGTAACTCAAACACGACGAGGCTCTTGGAGAGCGACAGGGGTTTCGAGATCCGCCAGACGCGCTTCTGGTACGCGGCGATGCCGGCCTCGAGATCCGACTGAAGGATGCGGTACCGGGTAACCAGCGCGCTGTCGGCGGCCCCTTGCGCAATCCATGCGGAGAAGGCGCCATCCGGGTTCACGACAGAGAGCTTCGGCCGGCTGGCCTCGCCTTGAGTGTTGACACCAGCCTCGGCGAGGTTGAACGGCACGCTTTCCCAGGTGGCGCCCAAGTACTCGAGCTCCTGGTTCTTGCTGAAGCGAAGGGTCGTCTGGCCGGTAGCCAGGTCGATCTGCAGCAGCTCGACCATGCCCTCCGGGTTGAGCGAAAAGGCGTCTTCCCGCTGCTTGATTGTCAGTTCGTCCTTCACGGCTGCTCCACCAGTTCGACGGAAAAGGATTCGACCCAGCCCCCGCCGCCCTTGCGGCCCTGCGGCACCTGCAGGGGCTTGTTGAACTTGACGGCCAGTTCCCCATGCACGGGGTGTGGGTAGATGAACGTCTTGTGGAGCCGATGGCGCTGGTAGAACAACTCGAGCGCGTAGACGTTCTTCTCCGGATCGATCAGCTCGGAGACCTTGCCGTTGCCGTCCAGAAAGTAGGCCATCGATTCGAAGTTCAGCGTGAAGGTGCGCTGATCCGGCGCCGGGGAGGGCGCGGCGAAAACGTAGGAGTTCCCCAGTTGCATCCGATTACCCGACTCGGGGTAGGCGGTAGACTGCGTGTGGTTGGGGAACTGGAAGGTTTCTTTTGGTGTTGCCATTAGAGTTGTCCCAGGGAAACTTGCTTGATCAGCTTCTTGACCGAGCCCCCACGCGCGATGTCGTCCGAGATCACCGCGACTACATCGTTCGGGCCCATGCTTGGCTGTTGGTCCGGAGATACAACCCAGACGTTGAACACCCGAGGGTTGTCCTGGGTGTCCCGGGCCTGCGGCGCCGCGGTCGTCCTCGAGACTTGGGTGTTGCCCATCGAGTTCAGGCCCAGCAGGAAGTCCTCGCCGACGGCCGAGACAGCCGAGCGATTCATCATGATTTCGCCGGGTTGAGCCAGCACGTGCACCGAGTCCCGGCCGATGTTGCCGCCGGTGATCTTGCCGCCGGACGCCATACGGCGGTAGCCCCCGGTGACCACGTGCGGCCCGTAGCCGATCCGGCCACCGGTGGCCGCCAAGGCGGTGCCACCCCAGTCCACCGGGGTAGTGTTCACTGCCGTCGAGCCCGCGCCCATATCCGTCCCCGCTGCGCCGGAGGCGGCCCCTGCTGCGGTGAAGACCGAACCCACCAGGCCGACGATGCTCTTGATCGTTTGCATGGCCAGCTGCTGGGCGAGAATGTCCATCATCGCCTTGATGATGGTCGTGGCAAACGTCTTGAAGGCGTTGCCGGCCGTCGCCGAACCGTCGGCCAGCGAGGTGAAGAAGTCCGCAAATGCGCTCTTCGTCGTGCCGAGCAGGCTGGAGTAGCCTTCGATCCCCATCTTGATCGGATCGTTGCTCTTCATGAACTGGTCGGTGGCCGCCTTGATCCCGGTCTGCAGGTCCATGGGCTGCTCACGGTTCTGGATTGCCGAGATGCGCTCGCGGAGGGTTTCCTCCTTCGCCAGGTTGTCCGTGATCTGACGGCCGATCTCACCGCGGGTGGACTCCGCCGTGGTCTGTTGCGAAATCAGTTGGTTCAGCTCGCGCGTGATGCGGACCTTCTCGGCGTCGTCGTCCTTCGACATCGAGCTGTCCAGTTCCTTCTTGCGAGCAGTCAGGGCCTCGATCTGCTCCTGGCGGACGTTCATGCCGGCGGTGAGCGCCACCACGTCAGCCTGGGCGGCCTGAATCGACGCCTCCAGCGCGCGGCGCTTCGGCTCGAGAGCGTCCTCCTCGGCTTGGGCCTGGCGCACGGCGAGGTCCTCACGCTGCACGCTGCTGTACTGGCCGGAGAAGCGGGGGTCAGACATCATCGCGCTCTGCTGCTGCAGGCTGACCGACTGGAGGTCTGCACGCTTCAGATAGGCGGCCAGATCCGTCGAGCGGTCCTTGTTGCGCTGCTTGAAGCCGCTGATTTCGGTTTGGTACCGCTCGTTCTGCTCCTGCAGGGTCTTGGCCAGGTCGAGCTCGGTCAGCTGGGATTCCCGGCGGCGGATAGCCGCGATGGTGCGCTCCTGTTCGGCCTTGATGTTGGCGTCACGGGTAGAGGCGGCCTTGGCCATCTCGACGCGGACCTCGTCGCTGTAGTCCTGGCCCGGGGCGGGCTTTGCGTGTCCGATCTTTGCAGCCTCGATCGCCCGGTTGCCTTGCTCACGCACCAGGGAGGCGATCTCGTCACCAATTTGCTTGATGATGATCGGGTTGCCCTCGTTCTCCATGCGCTTGCGGGCTTCGGAGATGCGCGCCTCGAGCTCTTTGCTGGATGCCGACTCGACGTCCTTCTGCAGCGGCTCGGCGGCCTTCGCCACCTTCTCGGCCGCAGCCTTGTACTCGGACGTGATCCGGGAGATTTCCGACAGCTGGGTCGAATACAGCTTCTGGCGGACCAGATCGCCGGCGTCCGTGGCTTCCTTCAGGCGAGCCTTCAGGTCGGCTTCCACCGAGAAGGCCTGGCTGGAGGCGTTGTTAAGCGCCGGCGAGTTGTTGAAGCGGTCAAGGTTACCGAGCGCGCCGAGGCCGCGCGAGATCTTCGAGATGTAATCCCGGGTCTCTGTGTACGGGATCTTCGCGGCGAATTCCGAGTCCGTGACCTGGCCCTGGCGGGGATCACCGATCGTCTTCAGCCAGGAGTTCACTGAGCCGGGGCCGGCGTTGTAGGCAGCGGCGCCCAGCGTCGTGTTGCCGCCGTACTGGCGCACCTGCTCATCGAAGTAGGCTCGTCCGATCTTCTCGTTGTAGGCGGCGTCGGTGCGCCACAGCTTCTCGTCCCAGTCCACGCCGGCCAGGCGGGCGGCTTCCGGGCCGGTGGCCTTCATAACCTGGGCCACGCCGACTGCGCCCTTTTTCGAGACGGCGCCCTGGTCGCCGCCGCTCTCGATGCCGAGCATCTGGGACCAGACGGCGTCGGCGCCAGTGCGGCCGCGCGGCAGCTGATACGAGAACTTGACCGAGTCGAATTCCTTACGAATGGCCTCGATGCGGGTGCGGATATCTTGCGCTTCCGGGTTCTGCTGGACGAATTGCTCGTACTCGCGGTCCTTGCCGTTGCGCTTAAGTTCGCGGTCGATCGACGAGATCTCCTCGAGGCCGGCGGCCACGTTGCCGAGCTTTTCCGACAGGTTGCCCAGCATCGAGTTGATGCGGCCAACACGCTCGAGCGTATCGTCGTCCTGGCCGATGCCGGCGCGCGTGGTCAGCTCCTGGGCGCGCGTCAGGGCGTTCTGACCACCCCGCAGGGTCTTCAGGGCGGCGGCCTGGGCTTCCGGCGTGGAGCCAGTGTTGCCGCCGGGGAGAGCCAGCTGCAGGGCGGAGCCAAAGGCTTGGGCATCGGCATCGGTGAGACCCAGCGCGCGCAGGTAGCTCTGCATCGGTGCAATGCGGGCACGGTCAATCCCGCGGCCAGGCAGGTAGGCGCCGGCGCGGCTCGAGCCATCGGGCAACTCGGCCATACCGCTCCAGCCTTGCCAGAAGCTCGATCCAGCGTTGGCCGTTCCCAGGGTGGCTTCCTTCTGGCGCTCCCCGATCATCAGGGCGGCCTGCGCCGATTTGTTGCGCAGCTGTGCGTCGAGGGTGCCGAAATTGGCAACGTACTCCTGGCGCAGTTGGGCCTGCAACTCCTTCAGCTTGGCGATCAGGTCATCGGTCGACTTGATGGCTGAGGTGTCCAGCGTGCGGCCATACTGCTCGAACTGGCGCGCCACTTTCTCAGCTTCGGCGGCGAGATCCTCGTCCTTGATGTTTGTCTGGCGCCGGCGCAGGTTCTCCAGGCTTGCCGACACGGCGTCGATCGTGGACTGCTGACCGGTCATGGAGTCCTTGACCTGGTTCACGCCAGTCGCGGCCTGCTCATAGCTGCGCTTCAGGTCGTCGTTGGCCTTGATCGTGGCATATGCCCCGAAGCCGACAGCGGCCAGCACACCCACGAGCATTCCAAGCGGGCCCGCGCCGAGGCCGGCCACGGCGGCGGCCAGGCCCCGGATGCCGACGGCGGCCGCGGCGGCACCGCCACCCATGGAGGTGAGGGCGGCGCCGGCGGCCGTAGCCACGGGAGCGGCGGTCGTCAGCACTCCGACTAGGCCGGCGCCCAGCTTGAACAGTTGCCCGAAGGCCAAGCCGAGGCCGGCCGCGCCGATGGCAGTGGCCAGGATCTGGGTGGCCGGGCCCAGGTCACGCAGCGTAATCATTACGTTGGTGGCCAGGTTCAAGAATTCCTTGAAGCCATCCAGCAGCGGTTTGAAGGCCGTCGAAGCCAGCAGGCCAGCCTGCGAACGGAAGCGGTCGATGGTTGCACCGAGACTGTCCATCTGCGTCGCATTGGCGCGCGCGGCGGCCCCGGTATTGTTCAGGTCCTGCTCGAAGTCCTTCAGGCTGTCCAGGTTGGCGTTCAGGGCGTTAAATGCCGAGGCCGCGCGCACCTCGAACGAGCCCAGCGCGTCTGAGGCGGTGAAGCCGGCGTCGTGGAGGTTCCGAAGGGTGTTGTAGAGGCCCTGGCTCTTCAGGTCGACGTCGGCTTCCGTCAGGCCCAGGCGGGCCAGGGTGTCCTGGAACTCCTTGGTGGGCTTCTCGATATCCGAGATGAGCTGGCGGACGCCGGTACCCAGCGTCGAGCCGGACTTGATGCCGGTGTTCGACATCACCGATACGGCCGAGAGCAGTTCACCGAACTGCACGCCGGCCTGCGCGGCGGTGTTGCCCGCGTACTGGATGGCCAGCTGGAACTTGTCGATGTCGAGCTTCGACAGGTTCAGGGCCTGGGTCACCATATCGGCGATCTGGCCGGTCTCGCTGGCGGTCATCTTGTAGGACCCCATGACCGACGTCACGAGATCCACGGCTTTGCCGAGGTCGCTCCCGGTGGCGGTGGCCAGCAGGGTGATGGACTTCAGCGACTTCTGGATCTCCCCAACCGACAGGCCGGCCTGGCCGAGCGTGACGGTTGCTTGCGCGATCTCCACGGCGCTGAAGCGCGTCGAGTTGGAGACGTCCATGATCACGCTCTGCAGCTCGCGCATCTGGGGCGTGGTCGACTGCGTAATGGCCTGCAGGGTCTTCAGTGCGTTCTCGAACTCGATCGAGTACTGGGTCGCAAACCGGAAGCTGCTCTGGACTTGGTTCAGGACCAGGTAGTTCGACAGTAGAGCCGCCTGGACGGCGAAGATGCTCGCGCCGCCGTCCGACGTGATGCGCTGCACGCCCAGCTTCTGCGCGCGCGAGATGATCTGGGCATCCTTCTGCTCTTGGGTCAGGCCGGCCGGCGCGCTGGCGGCGGCCATGGACTTCACCGTGCGGGCTCGGTCCTCCTTGAGGGCCGAATCCCAGGCCTTCTCGAGGTCTCGGACGGCGTTGATCTGCGTCTTGACGGCATCGACTTGCCGATTCAGCGAGTCGAGCTTCTTGGTGTCGCCGCGCGCGATCGCATCCATGACTGCGAGCTCTCGGCCCTTCAGGCGGAACTGCAGCTCCTGCAGGTTGCTGGTCTTGGCGATAGTGTCGTAGCGGCGCTTGGCCTGCGACTCCTCAAGGAGTGCGGTGTTCTCGGCCAGGCGGTTGTACTCGCGTAGGGCCTTGACCTGGTTCTCGGTCATGCGCAGGGACTGCGCCTGATCGGTGAACCGCCGGGTGTTCAGGTCGCCGGCGGCGGCCGCGGCGTTGATCTGGGAGCCGACGCTGCCGCCGCGCATGGCGGCGAGCATGCCCCCCATTTCCTTCTGGACGGCGCGCAGATCACGGATGAACGGCGCATCCGTGGACGACAAGCCCTTCGTGACCATGTCCACCAGCTGGCGCATGCTGGTTTGGACGCCCTGCAGCTGACGGCCGAGCTGTTCCCAGCTGGCCGTGGTGGTTGGGCTGACCGAGAGGTCAATCTGCGAGGAGAGCTTGTCGTTTGCCATTTACTTTCCAAATACGCTTGCCAGTTGAGCATGAGCTTCGGAAATATTGGCGGGCACGCGCGGCGCCTCGTCCTGGGCCTTCTTTCCGTCCCCACCAAAGGCTTGGCTGAGGATAATGCTCATCGATTGAAAATGCTGGACAAAACCCGCCTGATTTTCACCCAGCTTTAATCGAGTACGCATTTTAATGTCCTTCTGGGTATATCTCCAGAAAACTCTGGATAATCCCGAAGGCGCTACGTCAAAGGCCCAGCAGAGGGATTCTTCGAAACTCAGGCCCCGGTACCAGTTGAGGAAGGCGTCGAGTTTTCGGGGGGCACCGGCACCATCCCCTTGTATTTGTCCTGAACGCTCTTCAGCCGTTGAAGAGCGTTCATGAAAAAACTCATCACCCGGTCTTCGACCCAGGCCAGCACGCGCTCGATGTCTTCGACGGGAACGTCGAGCGTATTGAGATTCACCTCCTTTTCGATCATTCCGTCCTCGGTGCGCTCCGAGAGCACCGATTTCAGAATCGCGGCGCGCATGAAGGCGTCCAGCGTGATAAACGCCACGCCCTCCGGCGACTGCACGATACCGCACAGTTCGTTGAGCAGGCCGAAGGACATGAACAGCTCTTTGCGTGCACCGTTTTGGGTAATGGAGATCTTGTCCGACATAATGGTTTCCGAGAAATTAAAAAGCCCCCTGATACTAAATCAGGGGGCTTTTGTTCTTCAAGAACTAAATCGGTTATTACCGATTACTCGGTCAGCAGAATCGCGCTGCCCTTGTCCGCGAACTCGGCGTAGAACGGCTCCGAGGCGGTCAGGTCCTGAACGTCGAACTGCAGGGGCAGATTGCCGAACGAGTCGGTCTTGAACGCCACCGCGAAGCCGTTGGTCACGCGCAGCTTCGGGATCAGCAGCGACACGACGGAGCCATCAGCCAACTTGCCCACGACCTTGGCGGCCAGGTACGGCTGGTCCTTCTTCGAGCCCACGCCGATCGCGTTGACCTTGGTCACCTTGGCGCCGGCCGGGATGGCATGCTTGAAGCTCTGCGCCAGGGTGACGCTTTTGGCCGTCGCGTCGATCGCCGAGATGCGGCCCATCGTCACGCGGTCATCGCTGCCTTCCTGCACATGGAGCCAGTCGTTCACGACCAGGCCGGTCACTGCTGCCAGCTCGAGCGTGTCGGTGCCAACCGGGTTCGCCGCGACCGCGGTCTGCAGGGTCGTGGCCGTATCGGCCGGCGTGATGGTCGAACCGTCGAGGGCCGCGGCGTACGCCAGGTTCTTGGCCGTGTATTCGTATGCTTCCATGTTCGCGCGAACCTTATTCGCGGTCATCACGGAATATACCACCGTGTTTTTCACGCCTTGCGTGAGGTCCGTGAAACCGGGCTCCGAGGTCAGGGTGAAATTCTTCACCAGGCCGATCGAGTGCTCGTCCGGATTCAGGCTGAAAAGATCCGCCTGGGGACCCACCATTACCGTGGCGGTGCCCAGCATGAACTGATTGGTTTTTGCCTCGCCGGCCATTACCGTTCTCCGTTAATCAAAAATTTCTGGTTCACGGATAATAACCATGCTATTTTGCCCGTTCAAATGTTTAATTTGGTACGGAAATCAACCATGGCAAAGCAGGAAAATATGACCGCCTTTACCGTCCGCCTCCCGGTGGAAATGGAGGCACAAATCCAGGCGCGCGCGGATATCTCCCGCCGGTCGAGAAATGCTGAAATCCTTATTCTGCTTGAGCAGGCGCTGGACGCGTCGACCCGGGCCGACGCGGATTTGGTCCAGCAACTCAAAGACCGAACGTGACGTTGCAGGAAAGCCGTACCCCGATGAATTTCATCGGGCGTACGGAGTCAGACAGAATGGGAAAAACCTGTGTCCCATTTTCCACCATCAAATCCCCCAGCCTGTCCCCCGTTTCGGCGCTCACCGCCCAGAACGATTTTCCCGGTAGCAGATAATTCAGCAGTTTCCCGACCACCGCATTAAGGCGGAACAGGTTGGGGTCTTCGGCCGTCATTACCCCGATCATTACCGTCACCTTGGCCAGGTGCTCATCCACGGTCAGGGCATACTGCGCTGGCCCAATTAGGTCGCCGGCCGGCATCTGCTCGTCGTCCGTGTCATAGGCGTCAAAGTTCACCACCTTGGCGTCGCCGGCGCCAATCATGGGTGCTACATCCCCGCAGAATTTGAGGATGCTGCTGAAGAGGTCGGCATAGATGTCCTGGCTGGTCATTCAATCACTCCTGCGGCCTTGAGCCCACGCTGATAGGCCTCGGCCAGTTTGTTGTCGGTGTACCACTTCAGGTACGGTCCAATGAGGGGCCGGTAGTGGCCGGCGTCGTTCAGCAGCTTGGTCTGCAGCTTGTTCTGACTCGGCAGCAGCCGCTCGAGCGCGCCACGGTCGTACAGGTTCAGGTTCTCGATGTTGGCGAACCAGACCACTTCGATGGAGATGCCTAGGTAGCCCTTCTTCAGGTTCCGGGGCATCGTCCGACCCCCGCTTCCAGGGATCTCGAAGTGGGGGAGGTAGGGTTGGCCCCGACGATTCATGCGGGTCATGTCGTCGATACGCACCTCGACGTCCCCGAAGTACTTCTGGGGGTCCTGCAGCCTTGCCAGGGTGTTGCGAAGTGAGTTCTTGACGTCACGCTTTGGCAGCGGCTTGTACCGGGCCTCCGGGTTCTTGCGGCGCCGGCGCGCGCGGCGCCGTGTTTCCGCGAAGATGAAGAACCGGTCGTCTCCGCCTTTTTGGATCTTCACGTAGTTGGCTGAGAGGCTCCGCCACATCTGCTTGGAGTACGGCGGCGTGTCCCGGTAGAGTCCGGTCTGTGCGGCCAGGCTGCGGAAGAACTCATTCATCGCCGCGCGCACCTCGCGCTGCATGGTTTCGCGGATAGCGTCCACCAGCTCGTCGACTTCGCGGCCAAGGCCTCGAACGATCAGCTCCTCGCTGGTGGAGAAGATGTTGTCGAACGCCTGGCGGACGCTGTCCTGGTTGGCCATTACGCGGCCTCTGCGATCTGCAGGCCCAGCTCGGACCGGATGCGCTGGATCTTGCGGCCGCCAACCGTATCCCCGACACGGATCGCCGCACCCGTGATGATTCGCACCTGTTGGGCCTTGGAGTGGCCGTCGGCCACCTCGCCGGTCACGATCTGGTGGCACCAAATCGTGCCGAGCGAGACCTTTGCCTGCGCCCGCTCGAGCTTTGTCACCGGGTCGATAGTGGTCTCGACCCGTTCGTGCGTGACCTCCTGCGGCAGCGGCACCATGCGGAGGTGCCGCGCATCCTTGGTCTGGGCGTAGAAGCCCGTCAGGTAGCGGACCCCCTCATACAGCACGACGTCCCCCGGCTCCACGACCGAGCGCGCCGGCGTGGTCAGCATGCGCAGCGGCACGTCGAAATTGAGGCTCTGCAGGTCCGTGGGCGTGGACACTTCCCCGGAGAGCTTCACTCCGGGGCGGCTCACGCTCATGAGCCAGGACTGGTGTCGAGGGGCGTGCGTCATGCGTTGGTCACCGGGTCGGTCGGGGTGCTCACAGAGAACACCGGCTGCAGCGTGCCGGCGGCAGTAGCGGCCGTGGGGCTGGCCAGGACCAGTTGGTCTTGCAGTTGGGCCTCGAGCTCGGCGCGCAGCTCATCCCACTTGCCGTTGAAGCGCTGGAACGTGCTGTTCTCCGTGCGGTCGACCTGCGGCAGGCGCAGGCGCAGCGACGGCAGCGCCTGGATGGCGGCATGCAGGGTGATGACGCGGTTCGCGGCCAGGCTGGCCACCGTGGTCGCCGTCAGGGCGGCCACAGCATCGGGGTAGTTCCCCTTTATCGCCATGTAGGACGCCACGAGGTCGATGTCCTCGTCGGGCAGTTCGTTCGGGGCGACGCCCAGTGCGTTACGCACGCTGTCCGGCGAGGCCTCCATCGGCACAAACGGATGGAGGCGGTACGTGACGCGAGCGACGTAGGCCTTGCCCTCGACGCGGTAGTTCACGCGCACATAGCGGGCCTCCTGCTCGGCCTCTGGCGTGCCGAGTTCATTCTGCGCGGCGGGCACGGCGACCTCAGCCGATGTGCCCGTCACGGTCAGGGGGAGGGTGGTAAGGTCAGGGAGCGCTTGGCCGTCGTTGCCGGACACCGTGTAGGTCACGGTGTCGGTATCAGGCACGGCGGGGACGCCCTGGACCAGGAAGTCGACGTTGATGGTGACGTCCTCACCGGCCTGGTGCCACATTACGCGGCTCCGTCCTGCGTGCCGGTGTCAGTGGGCGGGGTGGTGTCGGCCGCCGGCGGCGTGTCCGACTTCGGTGCAGTCGCCTTGGCCGCGGCACGCTTCTGCGCCGGCGTCAGTTCCGTGATGGTGCTAACAGCGCTGGCTTGGCTATCGCCGTACACGGTACCTTGGTACTTCTCGGCGAACGCGGCAATGGCCAGCACGGGGTCTTCCGAGTCCTTCAGGTAGTGGGCGAATTCGGCGTCGGTCGCCTCCTTGTCGAGGCCGACAGCCAGCACGCGGACTTGACCCAGCTCTTGTCGGACAGTCAGGAAGTGCGTTTGCTCGACCACTGCGGGGCGGTTGTAGGGAACCGACTGATTCGGCTCGACCAGTTCGAAAGAGCCGGTGGTTTCAACGATGGACTTGCTCATGGATGGGATCTCTGTGAAGGTAAAAAGGCCCCCGGCCGCGGTGCGGGAGGGGGCCTTCGTGAGTGCCTGGCGGCTGCTTACTGCGTGCAGTCCAGCAGGGTACGGGTGTCACCGAAGGCCAGCTTGTAGCCGGTCACTTCCGTGCGCACGTAGGTGATCGCCTGGTTCAGGATCGAGCGCTCGTTTTCCGAGATCGACGAACCGGCTTCCACCAGCTCCTCCAGCGTGTCGGCCTTGGAGTAGCACATCAGCTTGCCTGCCGGCACGCCGGAGCTCAGCACGAAGGTGACGCTCAGACCCTGGATACCGGGCAGAGCAACCTTCACGGCCGGGGCACCCATGGCGCCCGGGGCGAGTGCGGCCAGGGCAGCGCCCGCGGCCGGCTGAATCGGCTGGAACATGAACAGCAGTTCGATGAACATGTCATAGCCACCGGCAATGATGTCCACCGGCTTGCCGGCCTTCGCGCGCGCCATCAGGAACTTCGCCAGAGCGAAGTAGTTGTCCTTCAGCGACTTGCCACCGGTGAACACCGCGCCATAGGCGATGTTGCCCAGAGCAGTCGCAGCGGCAGCGCCGTTCACGCCGTCACCATTGATCAGGACGCTGGTCGCGGCTTTGACCTTGGAGATCTCCAGTTCACGGGCCACGCGGGCTGCGAACGGGGTCATGATGTCCAGCGATGCACGGCGGTTGAATTCGTACGAAGTACGATACGCCGAGCCGTGCTTGAACATGTTGACCGACGTTTGCGACGTGCGGATCGTGCGAACCGGGATGCGCGCCAGTTCCGGCACCGTGAAGGTGTCCAGTTGGCCGCTGGGGTCGTCCACGATGGTCGAGACCATCTCGGTGCCCGAGATCGTACGCGACTGGGCCAGCAGCGGAGCCACCGATTCCAGCTGGTCCTGCGTGCCCTTCCAGCGCAGCATGTCGTCGATCACTTCCGGGAACATCGCCCGGGTGCCCGGGTACGTCTGGAAGGTTTCCGATGCGGCTTGCAGCAGCACGCCTTCCTTCAGGTCTTGCTTGACCGGCAGGTTCAGCGAGGCCAGGGCCACTTCGTAGCCGCTCATGCCCTCGAAATCGGAGGCACGTTCGCTCTTGCGCGGATCGATGGCCAGCGTGAGGTAGTCACGCATGCCGAGACCGGCTTCCTTGGCCGCTTGCACCAGGCGACGGCCGGCGGCTTGCGATTGCAGGGTGTCCGAGGCCTTCAGGCCGTCGAGCACCTTTTCCGGCGCTTCGCGCGGAATATTGATCAGATCGGGCATCTCTCTTTTCCCTTACACCTTGATGCAGACGGCTTGACCGTTTGCGACTTCGACAGCGCGCAGGCGACCCGTGCCAGCTGCGCCCTTCTTGACCTTGCCGCCGGCAGCGCCGACAACCGCGTCACCCACGGCCAGCGTGTCCGCTGCCAGGATGTCGAAGCGCCAGCCGCCGAACAGCTCGACCGTACCGACCAGCAGGCCTTCGATCGTGCGGTTTTCCACCACCACGAGCTGGCCGATGACCTCGTCTCCATCACCCGCGATCTTCACCTTGTTGGCACCGCTCGCGTCGAGGGCAACGGGCTTGCCCGCGTCGTTCGTCGTGATGCCTGCGGCGAGATTGAACGGGTAGTGGAAGTGCTCGTGGTTAATGCCACGGAGCGATACACCCACACCAATTGCGCTCATTCGCTACTCCTCGTTGAAAAATCTGTGCCTGCGCTTAGGCGCGCTGGCGGAAGGCCGACAGGTTCGTCGTCGCGGCCTTGTTGGCGTCGATCACGGCCGGCTTGCTGTTGCCACCGGGGTTCGCCGCCAGCGCAACGTCGAGCTTCGTTTGCAGCTCGGTCACCTTCTCGGTTTTGGCGTCCAGCTCGGCCTTGGTGGCGGCGTGGGCGGTCTCGACTTCACCGACCTTGGCGTTGGCCGCGTCCAACTGGGTCTGCAGTTCGGCAGGCTTGGCCTTCAGCTGCTCGATCTCGGTGTTCGCGGCGGCCAGCTTGGCCGTCAGTTCGGTCTTTTCGGTGCCATGCACGATGGCAGCGGCCTTGAGATTCGTGATCTCGTCGATTGCTTTGGTCAGGTCCACTTCCGGGTTCCCTTGTTTGGTGGTTGCAAAAAGCAGGATTGCTTCCGGGGAGGTCCCCGATGCCGCGAGCTTCTCGTAGGCCTCCGCGCTCAACACCTGGCGCGTGCGGCCGACGATCTTCGCGTTGTTCGATGCGCCCTTGGACACGAGGCTGGTTTCATTCCAGCTGTCCATGCCCTCGAGCTTCAGGTACATGCCATCGACCCCGACGGTGTGCCCGTTCTCGCAGGTCTGCGACCACAGGTGGTCGAACGTGGCATCGGCGCCGCGGAAGTCCCAGCCGCACTGCGAGCAGAACAGGTGGGTGTTCAGCAGACCGACACTCACTTCATCGATCGAACCGGAGTCCAGCTTGGCAATCAGCTTGGTTTCCGACTTGTCGACGTAGAACAGCGCGCGCAGGTCGAAGGTGCCATCGAAGGCCTGGTGAACTTCGGCGTAAAAGAGACGGCCAACCGGGAGTTCCTCGCCCTGCGCGTGCAGGGTGTGCAGGGGGACGAAGCCGGCGTTGTTGAGGTACGCCGCCATCTGGTGGAGCGTTGCCTCGGAGATGCGGCCCTGATGGAAGAGGGTGCCGCGCTTGCTCAACGGTCGCGTCGAAACGGCAATGGCTTCGTAGACCTGAATTTTGGACGTGTCGATGCTGTCGCCGCCATTATTGGCGGTGATCTGCTCGATAATCCGTTCAGTAATCGGTACGTTCTTTGCCATAACCAGTCCGGTTAATAAAAAGCGACTTGGTGTAAATCCAAGTCGCTATTATTCAGTACTGGTTTTGGAAGTCAAAGAAAATATTTAGCCACCGCCGTTCATTATCCGCTCCTCGGTTAATAATGGTTGATTATGCGACCCGCTTACTATTCGCGGCTTTGCTGCCTTTCGGCTGCGCCTGTTTCTCGGTGGCGCTCTTTTTCTTTGCCTGCCCTCCGGTGGCCGTCGGATCTGAGTTCGCCGCATCGCCGCCGGCGGCGGCCACCGGCTGCATGAAGCCGGTACCGGAGAGCTCTGGCGCGCTGTCGGGACGCAGACGGCCATAGATCTCGAGGTGGTATTCATCGTCCGTGATCAGCCCGAGGGACAGGTCTTCCTTCAGGCGCGACGCGCGCACGGACATCTGGGCCTCCATCTCGAGCAGAGAGCGCATCTCGATAGGGCGGAACTTGCACTCGACATACGACTGGGAGCCCTGCAGGCGGATGGCCAGGGTCAGCAACTGGCTCCAGATGTCGGCCACGGGCTGGTTGATCGCCTCGGCGTTCATGGAGAAGAGGCGGGCCTCCACCGAGGCCGTGTTCACGCCCGACTCGCCGCGGCCCAGGATGGTGGCCATCGTGCGAAGGCCGGCCTGGTTCTGGGCGTTCAGGGTGTTGATCACCGCAGTGATGTCGATACCCATGGCCGGCGACTTCTCGTTGAGCACACCTGCCTCGACGGCGTCGGTGTGCACGAAGGCCTGGTCGGGCCGGATACCGGCGATCGTGTTGCGGATGCTCGTCAGCTGGCTCTGTACGTAGTCGCGCTGCTTTTGGGCATCGGCCTTGACGTCCATCGGAGCGTTCTTGAGCAGCACCTCCTCGAGAATCGTGACCTCCATGCGCGGGTAGCCCGTCATCTGCATGATCCGGTACAGGTCATTGATGACCTGCTGGCGCGCCGCAATCGTGTTGATCGTCGAGACGAACGGGCTGTAGGTGTAGATCGACGTCGGATCCTTACGGAAGAAGCTCACGAAGAACGTCGGAATGTCGAGCTTGATGTCCTTGCCGTCCAGGCCCTTCTGGATGGGCGTGTACAGACCGGGGGACTTCTCGAACCACTGAATCGATTGCAGGTCGGCCAGGCGCACTTCGGTCGGGGCGACCGTCTCGTCGGTGATCAACTCGGCCGCGACGCCCCCACGCAAGAGGACCATGTAGCGCATGGACTCCGAGATCTCCTTGATCGAGTACCGGAGCTGGAAGCCCTTGCTGTAGTCCTGGCGCGTGGTCAGGAACATGAGCACCTGGTTCAGGATCTGCTGGCCGGAGCGGTCCACTTGATCGTTCACGTCCTTGACGATGAAAACCGGCTCGGTGTTGGCCAGGGTCAGGTAGGCGCTCACGGCGGCCGACACGTCGGGGTCATGCACGAACAGCCGCTTCATCAGCGCGCGGCTGTCATCCGACGCCCGCGAGGTAAAGATGTCGGTCCGGTGCTCGTCGTACGTCGGAAGCGTGAGGACGGTCTGGTTGGAGTTCGGGTTGTAGGTGGCCGTCTGGGACGTCCCCTTCCCATTCCCGGTCTTGCCCGGGAGGATCACTTTCAGAAGACTTGCGATTTTACCGGCGGCCATAGATCAGGTTGCTCTTTTGCTTGCCCTCCACATAAATGGCTGAACCGTTTTGGTTCAAATCGATTCCCATAACCAGCACGGAGGATCGATTGTCGGAGGCAATAATGGTTGACGAAGTGTGGATTTTAACTGCCGCTAGCATAAATCCCAAGGAATGAAAATAGTGGTCGTTGCCCGACAGTTTCCGCCAAACCGCCTCCTGCTCGGGAGATTCATCCCGGACCATGTCCTTCAAATGCTCTTTGATAATCGACCGCTGGGTGCCGTAGCCCGAGAATCGGATTTTCCCGCGCCGCACCACGCGCGCCACTTCGTCGATCAGGATCGTTCGGTTGGCCTGGCCGTACATGACGTTCTCGTTGACGTCCTCGACCAGGTTGACCTCCTTCTGGCCCCGGTACTCGAGCGGGATGACCCGGCCGGCCGACAGGTGGAACATGTCGTTGGCCGTGGGGGTGTACGGGAAGCGGTCGGCCGTGCCGCCGATGACCATGTACTCCTCGAGGATCCGCTTGATCTCCTCGAGCAGTCGGCCGGAGGGCACCGTGATGAATTCGACGACCTCGATGGTGTCGACGCTGTAGCCCTCGCCGACGGTGATGTGGCAGGTGGTGCCCAAGTCGACGCCGATCCAGGCCGGCACGGTCTTCGAGCTCTTGCGGATGAGCATGCGCTCGGTGAAGCAGGCATCGATGTCAGCGTCCGAGAGCCGCACGTCTCCGGCGTTGAAGGGCAGGCCGAGCACGGTGTTGTACCAACCCCGGATGAAATCGCGCTGCTTGTACTTGAACAGCTGGGCGATGATGTACTCGACCGACAGCCGGTCGGTGGAGAAGGGGTTGACCCGGTAGCCACGCGCGTGCGTCCGGTTCGGGAACTTGGCCACCCAGGCGCGGTGCTCCGTGTTGCCGAGGTCCAGGGGCATGCGGCACTTCTCGCAGACCACTTGGGCGTCTAGCAGGTTGATGGTGCCGGCGTCTATCAGGCTCTCGTCGATCTCGACGAGCTCCAGGTTGTCGGGCATGCCTGGGATGTCGACAAACTTCTTCTCGAACACGGGCAACTGCCAGTGGTTGCAGTGTGGGCACTTGCACAGGTACTCGTGCTGGTCAGAGGCCTGGAAGCCGCGGTCGACCCCGTAGCCCTCGAACGTCGGGGTGCTGAAGCGCTGGTTGATCTTCCAGTCGGAGTTCTGCAGGCGCGAGTTGAACAGCGCGAGCATCGTCTGGTCGGTCAAGTCCACCTCGTCGTTGAAGACGATATCGGCCGAGATGGAGGTGGCGTCACCTTCGGTGGCGCCGGTCACGAACAGGAAGGACTTGCCGATCTGCATCAGGCCCTTCGAGCGCACGGGCTTCGTGCCGCCGCCGGCCATGTTGAAGACGCGCTCCTCTTCCACCAGGGGCTTGATCCGGGTAGTCGACATCCGCTCGAACATCTTGTCGTTCGGCAGTGTGAAGATTGCCGTCTTACCCGGGTGCCGCGCGAGGATGGTCAGCACCTTGCGGATCTGCACCTCGGACAGGCCGACCTGCGACGGCTTGATGCAGTCCAGGTTGGGGTGCATGTCATCGGCGATCGCCTTCTGGAAGGGGTACCGCGCGAAGCTGAATTTCTTGCCCTGCAGGCTCGTGTTTGCGCACATCCAGTCACCGTGGGACATGGAGATGCGGTCGGCAGCATAACGGCTGCTCAGCGTGTTGTAGAAGTCGACGACGTAGGGGTTGCTCATGGCGGCTCTCAATGGACCGCCTATCCATTTACACCATGCCTCGCGTGCTGTGTTTGAGGGGTAGTTGATACTCGCTGCAGGTAGCCGCTACAGCGAAGAAAGGTGTGTTTACGCAGAGGCTGAATCGATATTCTGTGTCCCTCTTCACGAGGCACAGCGATGAGCACCTTCTACCCTGATTTCCCCGACAACGTCGAGTTCTCCCTGATCGTCGTGATCAAGGCACTCGAAGAGAACCCGAACTACCTGAACGATCCGGACTGCCCCTACAACGGCAAGCTCCGGGAGATGCTGCAGCACCTGGCGCCGAAGGCCGAGGTGGCCGCGCCGAACTTCGACGAGGACTTCGAGCCGCGCACCAATGACCAACTCGAACGGGAGGTTACCAAGCTCCTGGACGACATCAAGGTCTTCGGCACGCAGCTCAATGCAGGCGACGTCACCGAGCGCATGTCCTATTTTCGGACCCACACCAATCTGCTCGAGAAGCTCGTGTCGATGAAGGAACGCATGGGCAACGTCAAGTCGGTGGCCACGTTCCAAGCCATCGTCCTGAACTGCATCGAAGAAAGCCTGACCGCTGACCAGCGCACCCAGGTGATGGACAACCTGCACCAACAGATCCAGACCGGAGTCATCCCGCAATGAGCAAGAACATCTTTGCCGACAACGCGCCGCGGCACTATGCCGCCGGCCTGCCGGTCATCCCGCTATATGCGCGCGCCAAGCGTCCGATCCCGAACGACTGGTCGCGCTACTACGATCATCCGGTCGAGGACGCGCAGCAGAAGCAGTGGCTCGAGCAGATCCCGGACGCGAACATGGGCCTGGTGCTCGGTCCCCAGTCGGGCGTCGTGGCCATGGATATCGACACGGAGGACGAAGGTCTAATGCAGGCCATCATCAGCCTGCTGCCCGTGTCGCCGTGGCGCCGTATCGGCAAGAAGGGCATGGTGCTGGCGTTCAAGTACTCCGGCCTGAAGACCTTCCGGATCAAGAACACGTCCGGCGAGACCATCTGCGAAATGCTCTCCGCGCGCACCCAGGTCGTGCTGCCGCCGTCGATCCACCCGGACACGGGCCTGCCATACACCGCGAACTGCGAGTTGGTCGACGTGCTGCACCAGCTGCCGACACTGGACGACCAGATCGAGACCATCCTGCGCTCTGCCATCGAGGCGCGCGGCGTCCAGCTGTCGCACTCGGGCTGGTCGCGGGTGACCGACCACGTGTCGGCCGGCTCGCGCGACACGTCGATGACCGAGAAGGCCGGCCTGTTTGCCTACGCGGTGATGCGCGGTGAGCGCACGCTGAAGGAAGCGATCGGCATGCTGCAGAGCTACCACGCCGAGTTCGTGGAGAAGGTCGCCGGTGATGAGGTGGACGTGGCCAAGCACGTCGAGAACTTGGTCAAGTTCCTGCACCGCGATGTGATGGACAAGGGTAAGGTCTTGCCGGAGGGTTGGGACGCGGACCTGACCGACGAGGAGCGCAAGAACCTGAACCTGGAGTTCAGCAGCGACCACGAGGAGTGGTCGTTTGTCGCGCTGCGCGACTTCCTGAAAGGCGAGTTCGAGCGGTACCCGGAGGGCTCCAGCGGCCGAGAGGCCGCAGTGGACAAGATCCTGCACAAGCTGGCGCACTCGACCAATATCAACAAGCTCGAGGAAGACCGCCTGCTCGAGTTCATGCAGATCGCGTCCGGCATGGGCGTCAAGGTCTCGAGCCTTCGCGCGCGCCTCAAGGAGCTACGCCAGGGTGAGCTGAAGGGCCTGGACCACACCGAGATCGCGCGCGCGGTGATCGCAGACATCGAGGTGCTGTACCCGATCCGCTACCACAACAACTTCCTGTGGCGCTGGGCCGGATCGCACTGGGACAAGCTGGACGAGAACTTCGTCATGGCCAAGATCTCGTCGGGCTACGGGCATCTCCAGGCTTGCAAGAAGCACAGCGACATGAAGGGCATCCTGAACGTGATCAAGATCCTGCTGCCGCAGGGGATCCGCGCGCTGGATGTGGCCGGCATCAACTTTGCCAACGGCTTCCTGTCGGATGACCTGAAGCTGCTGCCTCACGACATGGCCTACGGCATGACCTACACGCTGCCGTTCCGGTATCTGCCGGACATCGCCGGCAAGTGCGACATGTTCCTGGACTTCCTGAACAAGAGCTGGGGCCACAACGAGGACTTCACCCAGAAGGTGGAAGCGCTGCAGGAAGCCCTGTGCGTGACCTTGTTCGGTCTGGGCCCGCGCTTCCAGCGAGCTGTTCTGCTGCAGGGCGCGCCGAAGTCGGGGAAGAGCCAGCTGCTGAAGATTGCCTCGTCGCTGGTACCGGACGATGCACGCGCCAGCGTGCCGCCGAACGACTGGAACGACAAGTTCCTGCCGACGCAGATGCACGAGAAGCTGATCAACGTCGCCGGCGAGCTGTCGGAGAAGAAGCTGGTCGATGGCCAGAAGTTCAAGGACATCATCGACGGCACGGAGATGAACGGGCAGCTGAAGGGCGGCCAGATCTTCCGCTTCAGGCCGATGTGTACGCACTGGTTCGCCTCGAACCACTACCCGCGCACGGAAGACACGTCCGAGGGGTTCAACCGCCGCTGGCTGGTGCTGCAGTTCGACAAGCCGGTGCGGCCGGAGGACCGAAAGCTGGACTTCGGTGACCTGATCGTGGCCGAGGAACGCGAGGCGATCGTGGCCTGGGCGGTGCTGTCGATGGAGCGCCTGAAGGCGCGCCGCGACTACACGCTGCCGAGCTCGCACCGCCAGATCATCCGCGAGGTGGCGAGCCTCAACAACAGCGTACGTTTTTTTCTCCAGGAGAGCGGGAAGGTCCGGACGGGAGCCGCTCTCCAGGCGAGTGGCGGGAAACCCTCGACCCCCACCTCCGAAACCGTCCTCTACAACGCGTACTGGAGTTTCTGCATCGGGGCGGGGGGTGCAAAGCCTGTTGGATCGACTCTGTTTCGCAGCAAGATGCGGGAATTGGGGCCCGAGCTGGGGTTCAACCTTTTGATTCGGAACCTGGCGAATGGGGGGCAAGAGGCCGTGTACGAGAACCTCATTCTTGCGGAAAGGGTGGTGGGGTGATCTTCAACTACGAGCCGTTCCGCGAACAGTACGAATGGCTCAAGACTTACATCATTGGGAGGAATCGATGAAGGAAATTTTGGGGCTGCTCGTGCTGGGTTGGGTGGCGATTTTTCTGTTTCTGGCCCCGATTGTGGGGCTGTTTTCGAGGGTTGGATGATGATTGAGAAGATGGAGTTCAAGGTGTCGCCGCTGCGGCATGTCGAGACGGCGGCGGTGAAGGGCTACACGCTGCTGGCGCGCAAGGCAGGCCGCGGTGCCTACAACATCGGCGTGGCCGATGACGGCGTGATGTATCAGGTTCCGCACCTACGTGACGCGCACCAACGGCGGCGAGAGCTGTCGGGCTCGCCGCTGATTGCGGTGAACCAGGTGTGGGTGGATTGCGATCCACGCAGCGCGCGGCACATCCGGATCATCGGGCTCGAGATGAATCACGTGGTGTACAGCACGTGCCAGGCTGACGGTTCCGGCTTCGGCCGCCACCTCCGCGCGAAGTACGACGCCTTCCAGCTGGACGGCCAGGAGGTGGCGCGGGGCTTTTCACTCACGAACAGGAGCCGGTGATGGCGATCATGGCATGCATGCTGACCGCGGTGCTGTTCCTGATCTTCGGGATCTGGCTGGGCTCGGACGCGGCCGAGTGCCGCATCTACAACCAGCTGAAGGGGAAGGGCGCCGCCTACATCAAAGGGGCGCTGTTCTTGGGCGGGCTACACGAGGGGAGGGTGGAGTGATGTATCCGATGGATCCACGAGAGGTGAAGGTGTTCGTGAAGTTGGGCGAGGAGTGTGCAGAGATTCAGCAGGAGCTGGCCAAGACCCTGCTGCATGGTCCGTACAGCTACAACCCGCTCGAGCCGATGAGGGGGACGAACCGTCAGCGCCTGGAGAAGGAGCTCGGTGACCTGATGTACTGGCTGGATGAGGCTGTGAAGGCGGGCCTGGTCGATGAGCACATGATCAGGCACTGGGAGTTCGACAAGCGGCAGCGGATCGCGTCTGGCGCGAGGGAGAAAGCGCCGCCACAAGGTGGCGGCGTTTAAAGGGATGAAACCAAGGTTGAGGAACCTTGGGTTCGGGCGGGATTCTGTCGCCTCACCTTAGGGGCGGCAACCCCGCTACAGGGGGAATTGACTGGCCCTGGCCGCTGATCTCCGGTATTTCACGTGAAAAGCCCCGATTTTTCGGGGCTTTTTTGCATTTTGGACGTAAAAAAGCCCGGGTTTTCACCCGGGCTCAAGCTTCTTTGGAGGAAAAACATGCACCAGCTCAACCAGGTCACCACGTCCTGGAGCCTCAAATCTAGGCGGATAATCCGAGATAATCCACGGTTTTTGGTGGTTAAAAATGGTTAATCTGGATTTTTTAAAAATTTCGCGCGAATAGACTTGACATTATCGTCGCCGCAGGGTATTGCGCCGTTAAAATGAGGGTATATAATGGGAACCGTAGTAGATGTATGCAGTAACGCAGTGCCTCAGGGCCTGCCGCGCGCGGTTCAACGTTGAACCGCACGGCGCGAAAGCCGGTTCAAGTTGAACCGGATTCGCAAAACCAGCCGGGGTTACCCGGACACATGAAAGGAAATGCACCATGCAATCGAATCTGTCCCCCCTCGCATTCGCAGCATCGGCTTGTGTCGGCGCAAATCGCGCCAAGGTCTTTGCATACTCCGCAGTAATCGCCTTTGTGCTGCGCGATGGCAAGGCAAACGAAAAGGGTTTCACCCAGACCCTGCGCCGCAATCTGGCGCGTGAAATCGCCATCGCCCGTGTCGGCAGCGTGGATGCGTGGGAAAGCCTGCCCGAAGAAACCCGCGACGCAATGAAGGACCGCGCCGATGCCACCGCGAAGCGGTACGCCGAAAAGTCGATCCGCGTAGCGGCGATCGCGGCTGAAAAGGGCCTTGAACTGGCCGGCGTGCTGGAAGCACAGGCGATGGGCAAGGGCGCTAAGGCGAAGTCTGCGGAGCAAGTCGCCAGCGAACATGTTTTCGCTTGGCTCAACGCGAACGGCGTGGATGACCAAGAGTCGTTGACGGCATTTGCTGGCATGGCCACCGCGGGCGGCCCCAAGGGCGGCACGCCCAAAGCCACGCCGCAAGGCGAGGGCGGGGGCGACGGGGAGAGCGCAGGCCCTGAGGCGGCCGACCTGCCGCAATCGGCGCCGGCCAATGAGGTCGTTGGCCACTTCCTCGCTGCTACCCGTGCCTGCAAGGACGATATGGAAGCGTTCGCCCGTGAGTTCACCGCGTTCCTTGGGCTGCTGCATGAGACGGCGCGCGCGGATCTGGCGCAGCGCCTCGCCCCGGTACTGGCTGAGGCCGCCGGGTATGAGGTGCGCGAGGAAACCGTACCGGTAGCACAGGCCGCCTAACCCCTCCCGGCCGGTTCAAGTTGAACCGGCCGCCCCTCCCGGAGCGTGAAAAATGGCCATCTCCCTGACCCCGCTGGTGTGCGCGTTCGTCGTGAATTGCGCGCTCGCCTGGCTCGCGTCGCGTCGCCGCTAAATGCGGCCCGCGCGTGGCACGTGGGCGCCGGCGCGTAATGCGTGGCGCCTGGGTGCCGGCGCGGGCGCGACGTGCCGCACCCCCTCGCTCTATTTTTTCCAATCCCCTTCGACCCCTTTACATACGCGGGAAGAGGATTTGAAAAAGTGGCGTTGAATTCACCCCATTCAAAATTTTGGAATCCGCACCATGCGAGCCTTTGATCCCACCGTTTCGGATTACACCAAGGCCCTGAGCCAAGGTCAGAGCCCGCGCGCCATCGCCAACGCCCGCGCCCGGGTGGATGTCGCCTATGGTCGGATGCAGCGATTCGAACAGATTCTGGCGACCACGCGACACGCCACCGCGCTGAGCGACGTGTTGCAGTGGATGCAGCCGGTTCAAGTTGAACCCGCCCCGAAACCTGTGGATGCCAAGCTGCTGGCACTGCGCGAACACTTCGAAGGGAGGCGCCATCGATGAGATGACGGGCCGGCGGGCCTGAAACGCGGATCCGGCTGCTGTGGCCGGCGCGGGAGGCGGCGCGATAGTCCGCATGGAGTACTACTTGCCCGATCCCCGGTCCCAACTCCTGGACTGATGGGGGAGATGACGGCGCCAAAGTGCAGAGGTAGGACCCGGCCGGTGCGTGTGTGGGGACAGGCGCACCTGGCTGGTTGAAAGTGGATGGTGCTGGTTGGCGATGGGTGGGGCGGAAGGAAGGACGGGGGCGGTGCAGCGTGGTTCAAATTGAACCAGATGCTCTGGGACCGGCCTAGGCCCCGCGCCAGAGTGGTGGGCGCTACCCGAAAACTTACCGCAAGGTATGTTTTTTCGGGGCGCGACCCGGACCACAGATCTGCGAACCCGCAACGGGTTCGTTTCGGCGTTATACGCTACCAATATGTCCCTGATTTGATTGGCCTTTTCTGGCCTCTCACCCCCAGTTTCACCCCTCTTGACCATGAAGGGTCGATTTTCGACCGTAGAATGGCATCAACTTATTTATGGCCCCCTCCCAGCCAAAAGGCTTGGGATGATATCACAGCCTATTAAATTCTTTTCTTTTTTTATTTTGATCTTCTCTAGAAAGAAAAGAGAGGAGAGAGAGAGGAAAGGGAAAATGGAGAGGGGGAACAAATAACATTTCAATTCCAAATTCGGCGAGGACTCCTCTTTATACTATAAAGATAAGTTTATATATAAAAGGAATAGAGAAGTTATTTGTGCCCCGAGGAAAACCCTAATGAAAAACAAACAGCTCACCGCATCCCAAGCTGGTTATCTGACGGGCCCCCGCCCCCGCCAATCGATACCCACCGCCCACGCGCCATAACCTGACCCATATTCCCGCTGCCAGCTGCTTGCTGCCAGCTGCCTGAACCGAACACCCCGTAGTTCAAATTGAACCGGCTCCCCGCTGGGGGATTCCTGTTGCCTGGAGAAACGTAATGCGCATCGAAATCTTTGTCGGCAGAGCTCACGCACCGATCTGCGTGCTCACCTCCATGGCCCAGTTGGCCGTCCATCGCCAGACCCTTATCGCCCCGTACCGGATCGTCATCGACGGCCAGCTGCACGAAGCCGCCGCCGCTCCGGTCACCCGCAAGCCGAAGCCCTGCACGCCGTGGACCGGCAGCTGGGCCTACCCCCACCTCCATGAAACCGCTCATTGATCCCGATGACCTCCATGACATCGCTCATCTCCTCCCGCGCCGTCGCCCAACGCACGACTGACGCCCACGCCCATACCTGCCACGAGATCTCCGTGAAGGTCTGGGGCAACCACACCCTGCCGGCCGATTTGCAGGCAGGTGCCACCGCGCTGCTCGCCGGCTACATCGCCCAGCACCTCGCAAACGTCGGCGTCGAAGCCGAGGCCCACTACGTCGGAGCATTGCCATGCTGACCCCTCACATCGGACGTCTCCAGCGCCTGAGAGCGCTCATCGCCACCAAGCCCGAAGAAGTCATCGACCTTGACACATGGGCCTGCGGGACCGTGTTCTGTGCCGTTGGCTGGGCCACACAGGACCCCGAGTTTCAGAAGGAGGGGCTGACGCTGGGATACCACGCACCGATGTTCGAAGGTAAGCACGACTGGGCCGCGGTCACGGCGTTCTTCGGTATCACCGAAGGCCAGGCTGAGTATCTGTTCCTGAACAAGCGCGACGTCCCGTATCGCTACTACCGCGACGACGGTGAGAAGGGTGAACTCATTCCAGCCGACGACGCCGAGGTGCTCGAAGCCAGCGACAAGGTCCTGGTCCTGCATCGGCTCGACACGTTCATCAGCAACGCCAAGGTGAGCGCATGAGCGCGTCCCTCGTCCTCGTCCAGCGCCAGAAGGTGTCCCGCATGGGCATCTGGGCCGGCGCCCGTTACCTCAAGAACCAAGGCTTCACCCTCGAAGAAGCCCTCCACATCCTCTTCAACCGGAGCCCGCGTCATGGCCACGCCTGATATCGCCCGCCTCAAGACCCTGCGCGCATTCCTCGCTACGCGTCCTGAAGCTGAAACCAATCTCGCCCGCTGGCATTGCGGCACCCAGTTCTGCACGCTTGGCTGGGCCACGCAACTCCCCGAGTTCCAGCAGGCGGGGTTGAGCCTCGTTGAGGAAACCGATGGCTACGAGCACTACTACCCCCCGCACTTCGGACACAGCGACCTGGGCTTCTCCGCGGGTGCGACGTTCTTCGGCCTCACCCGGGATCAGGCCGACTACCTGTTCGCCCCGGTGCGCATCAAGGCCGAGCCCGGGTTCGAGATCGGCGTCATGCAGCCCTCTGACCCGATGGGTCTCAGCGACAAGGCCGTGGCCCTGCATCGGCTCGACACCCTCATTTCCGAACTGGAGGCCACTCATGGCCAAGCGTAAGACCAACATCGAGGCGGTCGTCGACCTCATGAGCTTCAGCCAGTACGGCGTGCTCGCGCAGCTGTTCGTGATCGACGCACTGGTCAAGGTCGCGGACAGGGCGGCCAAGGCAGATCCCGCGACCCTCGACAGCCCGATGCTCAGCGGCAAGGCCTGGGTCGGCGTGGCCAAAGAGATCCAGTTCAAGTTGAACCAACACCTGAACCAGCAATGACCCGCCGCCGCCACGCCCCCAACCCCTACGTCATCTGCGTGCCCGACCGTGCGGTCACGACGCCGGACGAGATCGTTCTGCTGTCGCACACCGAGCTGGCGCTGATCCGACTGCTGTTCGACAACCTCGGCCTCACCGTCACCCGCAGCCAGCTCGAGCTGCAGGCGTGGGGAGAATTTCTCGAGGCTTGCTCACGAGGTTTGGATGCACACATCTGCAGGCTGCGCAAGAAACTGGCGCTCGACGGCAAGCATGGGCTGCGACTTCGAGCTGTCTACAAGCAAGGCTATCGACTGGAGCGTGTAACGCCATGAGCGCACTCACCGAATACCACGCAACCTCCCGCATCGGCGCGGCACCCGTGATCACCGTGAAGGACACCTACCCGGGGCCAGACCCCAAGTGGCAGGTGATCTTCACCACGTTCACCGGGCTCGACTACTGCCGCGAGACCAAGGGCGGGAAGCTGCCGCTCGAATACATCAAAGCCTGGGCCACGTTGCAGTGCTACGAGCACAACCTGGCCGGCGCACGAATTGAAAGGTGGTGAATCATGGAAGCTCAAGTTCTGTTCAATACCGTGGCCAAGCATCTGATGGTTCAAGGCCGCCGCGCCATGGCCAATCAGGGCCAAACCTGCGCATATCGCTCCGCTGATGGGTGCAAGTGCGCAGTTGGCGTGCTCATCCCTGACGAGCTCTATGACGTGCACATGGAAGGCCTCAGCATTGCCCGCATGCTCGACCAGCTCGACGAGCTCGAGCTCCCAGCTCCGCTGGCCCAGTTCATCAAGAACGACCTTGAGCCTCACCTCCACCTACTGATGGCTCTGCAGGCCGCGCACGATGGGCTCACCCCAGAGGATTGGGCAGGGGAGTTGCGCCGTATCGCTCGCAAGTTCAAGCTGAACCTGCCGGAGGTTCTGCAATGAGCCAATTCACAGCTCAGAGCTTGTTCGACACGATCGCGGCTCACCTCCTTTCGCAGGGCAAGAAGGCTCTGACCTCCGACGGCACCGTCTGCCGCTACCGCGGCACCGCCGGAACCAGTTGCGCGGTGGGTTGTGTCATCCCCAACAAGCTCTACACCGAGGACCTCGAAGGGGAGAGCGTCGGATCCATGCTCACGCACGCTGCGTCTGGCACCTTCTCCGCGCCGCTCAATGCGTTCCTGCTGAACGATCTGGGGCCACATCGGGATCTGCTGCGAGAACTCCAGTACCTCCACGACGAAATCTCTGTCGATTTGTGGAAGGAGGAACTGCCGCACGTGGCCGTTCAGTTCAACTTGAACCTGCCGGAGGTGCTGCAATGAATCTCGAACGCATCCGCCACATCCAGACGGTGATGGCCGCAGTTGCTCCGGAGACCGTGGGACTGAACGAGTACCTCATCCACGATGAATCGTGCGGAACCATCGCCTGTGTAGCAGGGTGGTGCTGCCTCGACCCGAAGTTCAACGAGGAAGGTCTGACCTTGCGGGACAACAATTTCCCAGGTTACCAAGGCTTCGGCTCGGGCTTCCATGCCCTCATGGGCTTCTTCGACATCGGCTTTCACGAAGCCGAGAACCTGTTCGGCGCAAGGTGGGGCTCCGAGTACGACAGCGAGATCGAGCACCTGAAGCCCACTGACCACGAGCGGGCCCTGCACCGGATCAAGCGGTTCCTCGAAGACTATGACTCGCAACCTGCATGAGCTGGCAGTCCAGCGTCTGAACGACGCTGGCACCTGGCGCCGGCGCGCCATGACCGCCAAGACACCGCAGTGGCGCAGCCGGTACCGAACCATGTCTCGACGAGCCGCACGACTTGCTCGGTTCTTCAGACGCCAACAATCACGGAGCCTGCTCCCATGAACAATCAAGAAGCTTTCACCCTGGCGCTGACCAAGCTGCGTCAGCAAGAATTCGCGTCGGTGTCTCCCGACGGCACCTGCCTCTACCGGTCGCAGTACGGTTGCTGCGCCGTCGGCCACATGCTGCCGGCCGAGCTCGAGGTCGGCCCTTACAACGGCCAGTGCGCCGACAGTCTCCTCCGCCATCTGCCGGGAACAGGCATCGAGAAGGTGAACCGCAGCCTGCTGGCCCGTATGCAGCGCGCACACGACATGCTGTTTCCGATGCCGCCGAGCATCCAGGAGACGGAGGCGATGACTGCGTCCCGCGAGGGTGAGTTCGGCAGTGGCCGCGGGCGGGGCGAATGGGAAGGCGCCATGAAGCAGATCGCCGAAGAGTTCGATTTGAACTACGAGGTGCCGGCATGACGAACCAAGAACTGTTCGACATCGCGCTGACGAACCTGCGGCGCCAGCGCGTGTGCTCGATCGTGGGCGACGAGTGCCGGTACCGAGGCGAGAACGGCGCGCGCTGCGCGGTTGGTTGGGCCATCCCGGACGAGAAGTACAGGCGCGTCTTTGAGGGCCTGGACGTCGGCCAGCTGATCGACCAAAACAGGTTGCCTGAAGAGCTGCGTGGCGTGAACTACCAGCTCGCGCAGGAGATCCAGCGCGCGCACGACTTCTACATGCCACTAGGCGACGACCAGCCGGAGCCAATGAATGCCACCCGACGCCAGATCTTCAAGATGAAGGACGGCCGAGGCATGGAGATGTGGGAAGCGGAGATGAAGGAGATCGCCGCTCGGTTCAACTTGAACTACGCGGAGCCGGCATGACCACCTGGACCCCCGAGGATGAGCAGGAGCTGACGAACTTGCAGGAGCTCGTCAGCAACCTGGCCACCCGTAAGCAGGTGGCCCGCCAAGTCCTGATCGACGGGCTGGCCGCGGTGATCGACGAGATAGATCTCGATCTCCGCTACGGCACACCGACCGAGATCGCACAGCACATGACCGATCACGCCGACAAGCTGATCGCCGCACTGCAGCCATTCGCCACCAAGGAGGCCTGACCCATGTGGACGCTCACGCTGCCGGTCATCACGACCGGCCATATCTCCACCGCGACACGAGATCTGCTTTCGGCGTCATCCCGGAAGGCTTTCACGTACCTGGTGTCCCGGCAGACCGGGGAAAAGCCCGTTTGCTGGGTGGCCGAGTACAGCGAAGGATTCTTCGTCCGCTTCTGGGACGAGCACGAACCGGAGCTTGGGAGTGACCTGCCGCAAGACCTGCGTGACATCCGCAGCTGGCTGATCAGCGCCGGCTACCTCGACCTTTGGGTCCGTATCGACGCCGATGGCGACGTGGTGTCGGGCCTGGACATCTTCGAATGGTGACCAACATGACCATCCAATTCCAACCCCGTGAAGTCGCAACCCGCGGCTATCCCTGGACCTTCGTCTACTTCCACGGCGACGCGCAATCCGAAGTCAGCCGTGTGCACCCCCAGGTCCACCAAACCGACCTGGTGGTGGCCAACATCCCGCGACCGAACCTTGCCGCCGGCGAAACCCGCATCGAGCGCGGCACGCTGTTTGGCAAGAACGTCACCGCCCACCTGTGGGCCGACCACCACGGCGAGATGCACGGCCTCGTCTGCTCCGACACCGATCGTGGCAGCTGCGAGTACGCCGAGCGAAAGATGCAGAAGCTGGAGATCTACGCATGAGCCCGAACGAAATTATCCTCGCGGCCGCCGTGGTGTTCCTGGCCGGCGCCTGCATCGGGTACGTGCTTGGAGGAAATCAATGAGCGACGACATGAAGAGGGCCTTCGAGGCCTCCGGACTGACTCCGACAACTGCGCATAGAACAGCCTTCAATTTGGGCTTCCGTGCCGGATCGGAAGGCATGCATCAGCGCGCGCTACGCGCTGAGAAGCAAGTCGACCGCCTGGTCAATGGGATGCCGGCAGCGCAGTGGCGCACCGCACGCGAGGCCGACCCCTTCGGCACGACGTACGACTGTGCGCGCGCCGCGCTGTGCCTCGGGCGCATGACGGATGACGAACTGGCCAATGCGGTGTTCCTGCACAACCATCGGGATTTCGACTTGGGCGCTGCAATGAGCGGCGAGCCTTCTTCGATCGTGCTGCTCACAGCAGCCAAGGAGCGGATCCGCTGGTTGTCTCGTGCACTCGAGCGAACCCGTGAGTCGCTGCTTGCCGTTCAGGAATGGGACACGCACGGCCGCCTGCCCGACTCAATCCGCGCCGTCGTCGACCGTGGCTTGCGGCCGCCCAAGGAGACCAGCAATGGCTGACCGAACCGACCAAGAAATCGTCGACCAGACCGAGCGTGCCGCAGCCATGCTGGCCGCCTCCGACAGCTACTTCCTCCAGTCCGGAACCTACCGGGACAGCAAGGACCCACGGGTCCAACGCTACTGGGTGAAAGCCTGCGAGATGCAGGAGCTGTTGACCAACACGGACGTCTACAACGCGCTAGCCAACCTCGAAGAGGACTCCGGAGAGTGGGTCGAGTGCCAGCGCATTGCAGGCCTCCCCGGGGTTCACGAGCTGCTGCAGGAGTTCTCGAACGATCCGACCGGCGACGCCGGCACGATGATCGTCCGCGAAATCCGACGCAGCGTGCTGGCTTCCGTGCCTGCTCCCCTGGTGGGGGAGAGCCGCGATGCAAGGGACGCAAAGCGTTGGCGCACTCTGGAGAAGGCCTTGCGCTCACGTCTCCCGGGCCCCGCGCACGGCCGGCGCATCAAGGTGGTCGAGGTCTGTCCGGCGTTCGGCGACAAGGATGTGGGAGATCTCACTGCGTTGATCGACACCGCGATGGAGCACGCCCATGGCTGACCTCTCCACCACCATCGACGGGTACCGCGTCGATCTCGAGATTCTCACCACCACCGGCTGCTGGATCAACTACAAGGCCTTCTCCGCCAGCCTGGAGGTCCTTATGGGCATGGGCGTGCTGACCAGCGGCACCGGCCAAGAACACAACGTGCCGACGGCAACGATCGACAAGATCGAGGCGTGGGCCCTTACGAACGGGTACTGATATGCGACCGGGAGAAATGCTGTCCGAGATGCTGCTGCTGGTCACGCAAAAGTTCTACGGCAAGTACGACAAGTCCGACAAGCCCTATGTGCTGCACCTGCTGAAGGTCATGCACTACGTGAAGTCCGAAGACGAGGAGATCCAGTGCATCGCCCTGGGCCACGACCTGCTCGAAGACACCAACGTCACGACCGGCGAGCTGATTGCTATGGGCTTCAGCGAACGCGTCGTCAACGGCATCTGGCACCTCACCAAAGCGCGTGACGATGACTACGACTCGTACCTCAACAAGGTGATGTCGAACCGTGACGCCATGCGAGTGAAGCTGGCCGACCTGCGGCACAACAGTGATATCCGCCGGCTCAAGGGCCTGACGGAGAAGGACTTCGCCCGCATGCAGAAATACCACCGCATGTTCCTGACGCTGTCGGCGGCCTACAAGGAGTGACCGTGCAACTGACCCACATCGAAAAGACCTCGCAGTGGCCGGCCCACCCGATGGTCTGCCCATTCTGCACCGGCTGGAGACCGTTCTCGCAGCTCCTCCAAGCGGAGGACGATGTCATCTGCCGCCCGTGCGCAACCGAGCTCGAGCTCGAAGCCCCACAGGAGCACTGATGCCATGCCATTCCCGAATCCACACCCAGAATGTGGCGAGATCAAGGACCGCAAGGTCACGACGGTCGGCACGTTCCAGCTGGTCCAACTTCGCTATGAGGCGTGCGTCATCGAGCAGCTGCTCGTGCTCGAGCACGGATCGTGGCACACCATCCGCTTCCGACAAGGGGAGCACTTCGTCTGGAGCTTGACATGAGCACCGAATTCCAACGTCTGCTGCGTCTGCGGTACCAGACCGAAGCCGGCATCCGCAACGCACAGCGAGAGCTGGAGGGCATCAACGCCGCGCTTGTCGCACTGTCCGGCATCAAGGTGGGGGACGTGATCCCGAAATACGACCGTGAGCCGGACGGAGCCCAGATGCGCGTGAACAGCATTCAGGCCGACGTGTTCTTCGTCGACGACCTGGACAAGGCCTTCCTGCGCGTCGGCGGCACCAGCACGCCGATCACCAAGTCCGGCCAGCCGCATAAGAGCATCCGCTGGGACCACTGGTCGCGGATCGTGAAGGGCATCCACATGCCGATCGCCGAGTACAAGGCGCAGGTGAAGGGGAACTGACATGGGCATGCCTCCACTTTCCAACGTCGGCTCGCGCTTCGGCGCGCCGATGGGCCGCCGCAACCTGCACGGAGATCCAGACGAGGCCTACAAGTTCTGGCTGCGCAAGCTGGATTGGGTCGACGGCGACTATGACCCGGGCGGCGCCTACTGGGGCCGGTCCGGCGGCGACTACATCTACCGCGCGGTTTCCACCGACGGTGAGGTCGAGCAGTTCGTGCGCGCGAAGAGCCGCGCGGATGCTAAGACCCTGCTGCTCGAGGATTACCCGGCCAGCCGCTTCTTCAACTGAGGTGTGACATGCATCCCAGACTGCCGATCTACACCCACGACGAGATGGCGGCAGCTCAGCGCGAAGCGCACGAGCTGCGCCTGAAGCTCGCTGCGGTTCAAGTTGAACTGAACGACCTGCACGGCCAGCGCATGCACCTGGCCACGCAGTATGCAGTGCTGACCCGACAGATCAATGCGAGGCACCCATGAAAGTCGTTTTCCGCAAGTGGCCGAAGCAGGGCGGCGTGATCGCGCTGTTCTGTGGCTCGGCCAAGGACTGCAACCCTGGCAACGTCATGAGCTACATGCACGTCGGCCAGCACGGCGAGGCCTCGCGGAGCCTTGGCCAGAACCTGCCCCTGGCCACGCTGGCCGAGTACCAGCCGCTGCTGCGTGAGCTGCAAGCGATCTACGCCCCTGAACCCATCGAACCCGTCCGGAGGCTCGTGGCGTGAACCTGAATTTCAAATGCCAGCTGCCTCCGCAGCTGGACCCCGACACCATCGTCGACGCGCTGTCAGGTGTGCTGACAGCGTTCGACGTACTCCATACCGTGGAGACCACTCATGAAGTCGAAGCTGAAGCTGATCACGATCACCCGGGCTGAAGGTCCGAGCTCGATGTGCGGCAAGCCCCAGACCGCTGCCACGTTCCACGGCGCCGACTGGATCCTGCACCGCTGGTCGAGCACGGCACCGGAGAAGGGTGGCTACGACAAGTGCGACTTCCGCATCGAGTGGGAAAACGGCATGGTCTACGAAGGCCGCTACGACTTGAAGCACTGGCGCGTCGAGCACCCGAGCCTGAGCTGCCACGTGCTCGGCTTCATCGAGTTCAGCATCGGCAAGGCCTGTCCCCACCACATGCGGCAGGAGCGGTACGAGGCCTACGTCCAACAGAACCTCGAGACGAAGGAGCAGTGCCAGGCCTTCCTCGATCAGTGCGAGTTTGAAGCATGAAAGCCATCACCGAGCCCAAGCGCGAGCGGCGCGCCACCAACTGCACCGGACCCGACGAGTGGTTCACGGTGCAGCGATTCGAGGTCGAGGCCAGCGACGCCGGCAGCAAGAAGCCGAACTACCTCGGGCACCGCCACCGTGAGTACGCCTTTGATCGCCGTGACGTCGGCAAGAAGATCGAGGTGATCACCCAACCTGGTTACGAATGCTGGGGGTTCCTCGCATGAAAGTCACCACCCTGGTAGGCGCCGCCGCAGCGTACGCCTGCATCACCACCGACGACGGCGTCTACGACGTGCGTCTGGACCCCGGCCGCAGCGTGCCAAAGTCACTGCGCGGGACCGCCGCAGAGCTCCGCGAGAAGGCCGCGCGCCTCCTCCGTCAAGCCGAGACGTACAAGAAGGCCGCCACCCATCTGGAGAACGCATGAGCCTCCCAATTTTCAACGAGGTCGACCAGTCGACCCTGAAGCCGGGGCTGTATCTGGCCCTGTTCCATGGGCGCGACGACAAGGACGACTGCCCCGAGGACTGGGGCTTCAACGGCCCCATGATCGGCCCGATCGAATTCGCCCACACCACCTACGGCACCGAGATCAAGATCAAGTTCGAGCGTCACGAGGACTGGCTGAAGTACTTCCCGGAGGAGCCGAAGGTGGACGGCTTCCGATATGCGGCCGGCTTCCTCTACGCCGAGAACGCGGGGCCAGACCTGGACTGGGTGATCGCACACCCGGAGGAGGCCGAGAAGCATCCGGCCGTTGGGGAGGTGTTCTACAAGACCGAGGCCGTGATCGACATTTCCGGCGGGGAGCTGGCCCAGTTCGACGGCAAGTTCTATGGCGACTGGACGGTGTTCAAAGTCCCTGGTCCCGAGCTTGTCCAAACCGGCTGGTATTGCCAGCAACACGGGGAACAGAAGTTCATCGGTCTGAATGACAGCATCGACGAGCCAGACGACCCGGCCTACCGCTGGGTGCCCGCATACGTCCATAAGAGGGCCTGACATGAAGCGCCGCTACGAGATCCACGTCGAGGGCAAGGACGAACTCGCCTTCGACACCGCGCTGGCCGAGGCCATGCGCCGCATCAAGGCTGGCAACGTCGAGGGTATGGACGAGAACGAGGACAGCAGCTTCCGGTTTTCGTCGGCCACCAACGAACACACGCAGGACTGACATGACGAAACCAACGATCGTGATTTTCATGGAGGGTGGGCTCATCCAGCACATCGAAACGGACGACCACGTCGACATCATCGTGGTTGACTACGACATCGATGGGGTCGAGCCGGAACGTATCAAGAAGACACCGTACGGGAACGACGCCACCGTCGAGGCATACGCCGATTCCGATCTGTCGAGCTACGACCGGTCAGCCTGGGTCAAACTGGCGCAGGGGCTCTGACATGCCGAACTACAAAGTCACCGTCATGGAGACCGTCAACCACCTCGTCGACGTCGAGGCGGAGAACGAGGAGATCGCGCGGGAGGCTGCTATCGAGGCAGTTATCGAAGGGCACCCCGCGGCGAAGTTCATGGCGGTTGAAGACCGCCACGTCACCGTTTGCCTGGAGGTCTGACATGCCGACCCCCATGGAGAAAGTGAAGGAGGCCGGCCGCCGCAACGCGATGCACGCCGCCTTCACCGAGGACGAGCTCGACGCTTTGGCCGGCGCGGTGCAAGTTGCACTGGAAGAGAAGCGCAAGGCCTACCGCGCTACAGCGGGGCAGGGCTTGACCGAAAAAGACTATGGCATTCCGCAGCTCGAGCAGCTGCGGAAGCGCCTCTCGTACTGAGGAGCCTGACATGGGCTGGACATACACACACAAGCCGAAAGGCCAGAGCGTGGCCGACTTTTTCTACCAGCACGGCGTCACCCGCTGGGGGCCCGACGTGCCGGCTACCTACAAGGTGCTCGACAGCGCACTGGTGAACCTGAAGACCTGGTACGCCGCGATCGAGCGCATCGACAAAGAGACCGGAGAGCGCCGCGTCTGGGCGGCGGTGATCCTCGTGGACTTCGTGCCGCCGAAGCGCCGCGAGTCGATGATGGGCAACGACTTCGGCTGGAAGGACATGGACGAGTCGATGGGGCCATACCAGTCGGACTGCCCGGAGCGCATCCTTGATCTGCTGACCGAGACCGATAGCGAGTACGCGAAGGATTGGCGCGCCCGCTGTCGCGCCAACATCGCAGCTCGCAAGGCGATTCCGAAGATGACTCACGGGGTGGTGATGAAGTTTGCCGAGCCGGTGAGTTTCGGCTCGCACGGCAAGGACGACTACTTCAAGGTCCTGCGAACCCGGGGCAGCGCGATCATCTGCTCGGCGTACACGCTGGGGATCACCGTTCGCCTGAACCGCAATTTCATCAAGGACCGCGCGCAAGGCTGCGGCGTTACGTTTGGAGGAGCCTGACATGGGCTACAAAACCGATTTCAACATCCGCGTCACGGACGTCCCCGACGGCTTCGACGCGTCGGCGATTCTGGATAGCATCCTCGAAACAGCGGGGTATTCGGGCGCGGACGTTGGGGAGTTCGATGTGCGCATCTCCGGCAAGTGGTACGACTGGGAGCGTGACCTGCGGAAGGTCAGCGCGGAGTTCCCTCAAGTTCGCCTGCATGTCGAAGCTGAAGGTGAGGAGGGCGGCGACCTCTGGGAGGCCCATTTCGTCGGGGGAAAGATGCAGAAATGTCCCGCCGAAATCATCTACGCGCCGTTCGACCCGGAGAAGCTGTCATGACCGTTTTCGACAACCACGGCCTGTGCTGCCCGCACTGCGGCCGCGACTCAAACCTCCGCGTCGAGGCGACGGTCGTGGCCAAGCTCCTTCCGGATGGGGCCGATACCGCCGGTGACCTCGAGTGGGATGACGGCAGTCACGTGCTCTGCGACACCTGCGGCAAGGAAGGCACCCTCGGCTCCTTCGCCAGCCGTGAGGCGAAGCTCGCTCGCTTGCTCCGCGCGTGGGTACACGGCGACCTCGTCGACATGGACGAAGTCGCTGAGCTTATCGGAGGCACGGCATGAGTGAACGCACCTTCCGTGTCCCGACCCAGGAGGGCGTGCGCGAGGTTCCGCTGCTGCAGCGCTTCAGCCATTACATCGGTGGCATCCAGCACTGGTTCGCCATCCATACCTACCTGGAGGACCAGGACCCGGTGCTGTCCGAGTGGTACAGCGGCATGCGTGTGTCGTCGCTGCACTTCCTGAAGGTGGGCCTGAACACCCTCCACATGACGAACCTCGAGCGGGCCAAGTTCAAGTTGAACCAGCTCGAGCAAGCACTGGGCGGCCGCGCGATGCACGACAAGATCAGCGCGGCGATCCTGGCCAACAACCTCAACCCGAAACTGACATGAAAATCCCCGTGACGATGAACCCGATCGATTTCATGTCGATCCTCAAGAAGCTGGACGACGAAGGCACCCCGTGGGACTTCCGGGGCAGCTCCGACGGCACGCTGCACCTCTATACCGACGGCGAGATGACCGACCATCGGATCAAGCTGGCAGACTACGGGAGTTGGACGGCGCACAGCACCTTGGTGGTGGCCCTGTAAAATAGCGGGCAAACAACCTAGGACGACACAATGAAAGTCACCGCCGCCCAGCTTTGCCTAAAATTCGATCACGCCCAGCTCGAGGAGATCCTCATAGAGCAGGGCTTCCAGTGCTCCGACAGTGAGTCGACCGGCGACCTGGCCGCCGTACTCGCCGAGCACATGAACGCGGAGGGGTTGTCGATGGGCGACCTGGAGACATGAGCTACCTGCTGCCGGATAACTTCGAGGCTCACGACGTCTTCGTGGCGATCGACAGGGTCGAGGAGCAGCTGCGGGAGATGCGGCAGAACACCCCCGGCCACCGAGAGGAGGCCAAGCGTCGCATCCTGCTCGAGGCCGTGGACAAGGCCACGACCGTCGACCAACTCAGGGTTGTGCTGCGCTATATGTTGGGGGAGTCATATTGAGCCTGAGCCAGCAATTCACCGCAATAGGGCAGACGCGAGCAGCCGGGGAGCGGCTGATCGCGGACGCGAAGGAGCTCGAGGAGTTGCATAAATTGCTCGTCGAGTTGCATGCACATCACAACGCCGTTGACCGGCGTAGCAGCGAGTATCACCGCCAGTTTGTCGCACGCATCCGAGCTATTTTGGGGATGAAGTGATTTAGGGCCGACGATCCGTTGTATTTAGCCTGCTAGGGTCTGGGGCATTATCACTATTATTGGGGTGTGTCCAATGTTTTTACGATTAGTTGTGGTATACATTGGCGCCCCTCGCGCTGCGGCGTAGGGATTTTGCTGCCAACACAAAGGTCACTAGATTCGTGGAGGTTAAATTGATCCATGCAACCTTAGAACGAGAACGAGTAAAACTCGCGGAGGAGACGCTAACGGAGCTAGCGCCTAGCACAGTCACGCTTGATGACTGGCACAGTACCCAGTGGCTCTGCTCGATACCGACATTCCAGTCGATCGGAGTTCGCTTTCACGAGGAAGAGGAGGAAGCATCACCCGAGTTCACAGGCACTGTTTTAGGCCTGTTGGTCACCCTTCGTGGGTACCCCGCCATAATGAAGCTCTTTGGCATAACACTTGGCCAAGCCGAGTCCTTGTTTGGGCCGCGCGGAGCCAGCTGTTATGACGAAGATGGTATGGATCTTAGTGACCAGGAACTGCTCCTCCACCGGTTCCGTGAGTTTCTAAAGGACTGTGCCAATGGGTAGTGCTGTTATAGGCCTGCTCCTTTCCCTGATTTACTTCCTGCCGACCTTCATTGCCAACTTGCGCGCGCATCCTAGTGCCAACGTGATCCTTGCAATGAACGTCTTCCTGGGCTGGACCGTCGTCTTCTGGTTCATAGCGTTGTTTGCCGCGTTGGGTACCGCAGCACCCCCACGGCATACGCTCGAGAACTTCGTCGAACGACAGTTCGGCCCGCTCCGGGAAGACGAAACCAAGTAGCTGATACCAACCGCCCTCTGGGCGGTTTTTTTATGCCCCCCGATCGTAAGATCCGGGGGCTTTTTCATTTGCGAGGCCCCATGAGACGACAGCTTCGTCGCACCGGAACGTGGGTCACCCGTGATCGCAGGGTCCTGCGAATCGCGGACATGGAAACCGACCACATCCGCAACACCATCAACATGCTCCGCCGCCGGGGTCTCGTGCCGAAGGGCACGCGGGGCCCGATGCCGTCGCCGCCTTTCGGTCTGCAGGGAGAGTTCGCTATCGATGCCGCGGAAGATGAATGGATCCGCGAGATGGACGAGTGGCTGAAGAGCCCGCCCGAGAGCGCTGCGCTTTGCGAGCTGGAAGCCGAACTGAAGAAAAGGGTACCCCAATGAAGAAGCTCATCATCGCAGTAGCCGCGGCCCTGGCGGCCGGCAGTGCGCATGCGGAAGACGACATCAATGTCTCCGCGTTGCTGTTCGGCGCCAGCCACCACGTCAACAGCCACTTCGGCCATGCCAAGGGCTACAACGAGGTCAACCCTGGCCTCGGTTTGGAAGCTGGTAAGAGCTGGTGGTTCGTAGGCGCCCTCACGTACCGCGACAGCTATTACAAGCAGGCCTACGCAGCATATGCCGGTACGCGGTACCAGTTGCCGATTGGCGCCGGCTTCACGCTCGATGCCGGCTTGCGCCTCGGTTACCTCAACGGTAGCGGCTGGCATGGCGCGATGGTGATGCCCTCATTGGGCGTCTCGTACAAGAACGTAGGCGTCGAAATGACGTTCCTGCCCCCAGTGAACTCCGGCAAAGCGAAGGACGGCGTATTGGCCTTCTGGCTGCGCGTTGCCTTCTAACACGACGATCATGAAGACCATCACCATTTCCCACGCCGTATCCGTGCAGTTCCTCAAGGAGGTGCTCACTACCGCCGTCGAGGGTGGCATCAGCTACTGGGCTCAGGCCACTGGGCCGGCCGAGCGCGACAGCGGCCACAACGTGGTTCAAGTTGAACTGGAGCCCTCCGAGGGACCGGACGAGTTCGAGAAGAAGCTCGTCACCACCGACACGGTTGCCGCAGGCATCGAGAAGGTGATGTCCGCCGGCTTCAGCGTGAACCCCCAGATTCCCAGCGACATCCTGCAGGCTCTTGGGGCCAACGACACCGGCTACATCGACGCGATGGACGCCGACGTCATCATCCAGGCCGGCCTGTTCGGGGAGATCGTCTATGGCTAACCCCGTCCTCGCAATCGAGAGCAAGATCGCCAAGCTGCAGCGCGACCGCGACGTGTTGAACGCTGTGATGCCGCATCTGCCGGTCGGCCTAACCCAACCCAGCTCGGTGATGGTCCACAAGCTCTTCGACTCCGAGGTGGGGCTGCACTACGCGGCCAAGACCATCTGGGAGGCCGTGGAAATCCTCGAGAAGTTCGAGCTGGTCCGCTGCTACGTGCATCGGGCGCCGCCATTCACTTCCGTTCGACCGTGCAAGGCTGGCGACTGCTACGGGGTCCACACCAGCATGGACTCGTACCGCCACGAGCTGAAGGCTTACGTGATGCTCGGCGACAGGCTGGCGCGCGTTGACGTGAGCCTGCCAAAGGACACGCTGGGCAGCTACCGGAAATCGGACCCCCGGGCCAAGGTGCGGTTCAAGCTGCTGCCGGAGTGCAAACTGAATGGCGGCCAGCACGTGCGCTTCGCCGCTCCGAACGTCGAAGGGGAGTACTCGGCGCCGAATATCGTCACGCTGTGGGGAAGCAAGGAGTCCCTGCACACCGAACTGGAGAAGGTCTATGGCGCTCGAGCTACCACAGCGAGTCACTGACCGCATCGAGAACTTCGGCAAGGAGGATCTCTGCTGGCGCTGGACCGGCCAGCAGACCAAGTCGGGGGTGCAGCTGCGGATGCAGCGCGACTATGAGATGCGACCGTACAAGATGCCCACGAAGATCAAGCCTTATGGGGTGACGAAGTTCGAGGGCAAGCGCACCTACGTCCACAAGCTGGTGTTCGAGGCCCTGGCCAACCAAACACTGCAGATGGTCTCCTACCAGATTCGCAACGAGTGTGGCGACACGTTGTGCTGCAACCCGCGCCACTGGCGGATCGTTGACCGCTCGCCGCCGCCCGAGATGCTGAAACCACCAGCCGGCCAAGGCCAGCTCGATGAATGTGTCGAGCTGCTCGAGGACATGCTGGCGCATGAGCAGCCGCAAACGCTGGAGGAGGTGCGCAAGCACTCGTACATGGTCGACTTCCCCGAGGAGGTCATCAGGACGGCGCTGGTCAAGGTCGGGAAGGGGTGGCTGTGTACACCAAGCTCCTGATCCAGTACGCCTCCGGGCAACTCTTCACCCACTACTTCGACAACGAACGGACTCTCGAAGCATGGAAAAAATCCTTCGCCTCCTTGGCATCGCTCGGCGTGATCATCAGCATGACCCCGTGGTCGTGTTCCCGCCTTCCTTCCGGCCGCCAGCCAGAGGCCAACAGCCACGAAGAGTGGCTGTCCCGGAAAACGTCTATGCCGAAGCCTCGGTCGAGGCCCGCCTTGCCGAGGTGAAAACCCGGCTAGGAGATCGCTACCTCGCGGCCCCGACGAACCATGTCAAGCGCACAAGCAGCAGGAACCAGGCGGTTTGTTCCCACCTGCAGGGAACGTGACCTTTACCTCGGGTATCGGACGTTCGCGCTGACCCTGGCCCCCGAGGTGGCTCGCGCCATCAAGAGCGAGCACGGCCAGGTCCTCACCCGGGCGCTGAAGGATGCCGATCACCCGTTCTGGGGTGAGCACTGGCATGCGATCGAGCGCCAGCTCATCGAGGCCTGCAATGCAAACCTGAAACCTGGGCTGCGCTTCGGGCAATCCGCCCAAGACCCAACCGAAATTGGAGTGTTTGATGAAACTGATCGCTGAGATGGCCCTCGGCAACTCCGCCTTTGAAGGCCCTGGCGGACCGGCGGAGGCCGCGCGCATCTTGCGCAAACTGGCCGACGAGCTCGAGGCCAAACCTGAGTTGCAGCCGAGCCCGGAGATCCATCCGTTGCGAGACGTCAACGGCAACCGCATCGGTATCGCATACATCACGGACGTGTGAGATCTGGTGCTAGACTTTCGTCGTCAAAACGAATAGGTCTAGCCCATGAAGATCCTTGTACCCCTCGTTCTGGTGGTTGCGCTTGCCGGCTGCGCCACCACGCCGATCCCTGCCGAGCAGGCCAAGGCCGTGCCGGCCGAGCGCCTGTTCGCCTTCCAGCAACGGCCGGCGGGGGAGTACGCGACGCTGATCGTCACGCGAGACACCGGTATGGCTGGTGCGCGCAGCGACGTGAAGCTCTCCATCGGCAATCAGCCCGCCGCTGATGTTGGAGCAGGGGAGACCGTTCGGTTCTACCTACCCGCCGGGGAGGTAATCGTCGGAGCCAAGCTTGACGAGGTGCTTCTCTCACAACCGATCGTCGAGCGCGCAGTGGCCCTGCAACCTGGCCAGGCCCGCCGATACCGAATATCCGTCAACCCAGGTGTTGGAGTAGATCTCCAGCCCACCGCCTTCTAGTCCAAAGCCCGCGCAAGCGGGCTTTTTTGTTTGCCCCTAAGGCCCGCACTCGCGGGCCTTTTTCTTTTCCGTCAGGAACACATGATGAACCAGCAGAAGCTCGAGCTGGCGCGTTCGCTCGCCCGTTCGAAATACGACAGCGGCTGGCGGCCCAAGCACATCCTGGGCACCGGCAACATGAAGCTCCTCAAGGGCATGACCAGAGGGGTCTTGACCGCCGGCCTGTCGCTGGCGCCGGCCGACTCGAGCGGGGTGATGAACGTCTGCCCCAAGGCATCCCGCGAGTGCAAGGCCTTCTGCCTCTTCGGGGCCGGCCGCGGCGCCGAGCACTTCCATGGCGCCGAGGGCGTGAACCCGACCTGGGTAGCGCGCATCCTCCGGACCATCTGGTGGAAGGAGCAACCCGAGGATTTCAAACAGACCTTGGTCGAAGACATCGCTTTCTACCAGCGGCGCGCGGCGCGTAAGGGCCTGGACCTGGCCGTCCGGCTGAACGTCTACAGCGATATCGCCTGGGAAGTGAAGTTCCCTGAGGTCTTCAAGCGCTTCCCGGAGGTGCAGTTCTACGACTACACGGCGATCGCCAAGCGGTTCGATAAGCCGTTGCCGAAGAACTACGACCTAACGTTTTCCTTGAAGGAAGACAACCACCGAGTAGCCGCTACTACCCTCAAAAAAGGGCAAAACGTCTCCGCCGTTATTCGCTATTCTGAGTTCCCGCTGCAGTTCATGGACGCCCCGACGGTCGACGGCGACGAGCATGACCTGCGGTACCTCGACCCGCGCGGAGGCCACGTTGTGGTGCTCCGCCCCAAAGGCCCGCTCCGCACGAGCCGGTCCCCGTTTATCCAGCTGGTTCAAGCCTGAACTGATTGCCACTCGGCAGTCGGGTGGCCAACTTCGCCCATGAGAAACGCAACATGACACCGCTTCAACGTCGCACCACCATCAGCCGCCTCCTCGAGATCGAGGTCGAGGTCAAGAGCCAGGAACATGGCGCCCTGGAGGAACTGCTCCATGTTGGCCACATCGGCTTCAAGAACATGAACGATGACCAGCTCGTGATCGCCGCGAACGAGCTCGAGTTGGACATCCTTCCGACGCCCGAGCAAGAGCGCCGCCTGCGCCAGTTCGCCGAGAACGGCGGTCAGGGCTGGAAGGACACGCTGAACAGCCTCTGGCTCAACGGCCGGGACGCCTCCCTCCAGGACGGCCACCTGCTGCGCCAGGTCCGCAACCACCTGGGCCCGCAGTGGCTGAAGGACGTGAAGCTCGAGGAGCTGCAGGCATGAGGATCAACGTCTACAGCCAGGAGCTGACGTCCGAGGTCATCCACGTCTCCAAGGAAAGCAACACAGGCGTGACCTACCACGCGGCGCAGCTGATTCTGCACAGCAGCGAGCGCCTGCACCACCCGCCGATGGACGACGACCGAAGCGCGGTCACCTTCTGGCTTCCGAAGTCGCCGGAGAAGCGCCTCGCAATGGCGGCTGCTTTTCAGGAGATCGCCAGGATCTTCCGGGTGGCACCACCTGAAACGGGGCTCGACTGATGAAAGCACAAGCACAGAAGGTCATCGACAACTACCGCGACAACATGGCCGCCCTGGACGGCGACCAGTTGGACGCGTTGATCGAGCTGGGCGACCAAGCCGAGCGCATCGTCAAGCTCGTCGAGCTCTCCGAGCAACTTGCTGCAGCGATGGACAACGTGCTGCTGCACCACGGCCCGCACATGCCAATGGAAGACTTAACGAGCCGCCTGAAGTTGGTGGATGCGGTCCAGGAGCTGCTCTCCGAATGATCCTGGCCAGTGCACTGACGTGCCTGGCTCTCAACGTCTACCACGAAGCCCGCGGAGAACCTCTCCGCGGCCAGCAAGCCGTTGCGATGGTCACGCTCAACCGAGCGCAGTGGGACCAGAGCAACGTCTGCAAGGTCGTCTACCAGAGGAAGCAATTCTCATGGACACACACGATACGCGACCCGCGACCCAAGGACAGCCAGGCCTGGGAGCTCGCACTCACAGTCTCCCGCAAGGCTCTTACCCAAGCCGCCGATACCGTGACACGGGGCGCGACCTTCTATCACGCGACGTACGTGTCGCCACGGTGGGCAGTGTCGATGCAGCCGGTGGCTCGAATCGGGGCCCACATCTTCTACCGGGGCACCAAAGCTTCGCCCAGAAGTACGAAGCGGTCCTCCCTGCTCGAGCCGGCGCTCCCTGGACGCGCGCCGAGCGCGACAGATTGGTGGCTGCGTTCTTTCGTCATGAGTCGTACGAGGCTATCGCTCGATCGCATCAACGCAGTGTGGGCGCAATCGAAGCGGAACTCGGACGGCACTTCGTCAACTTCCGGCAGTTTCACGCCGCGCACCAGCAGCAGGAGCTTCCTATGCACCAACCCCCGGAGGACCGGGTCGCATGGACCCCCGGCAATCAGGCTTGCCTCAATCGACTTCGCCTTCGACAGGCGAAGGCCGAGCAGGGCGGGCGCGATCAACTGCGTCGCCTGATCGACGGGCACCGGGACTACGCAGAGCTCGAGTGGGACGACTACCTCGAGCGCAACGCAGCAGCTTTTATCGCAGCACTTACCCCACTTACGAAGGGAGATTCCATGACCACCGCTGTAACCCTGACCAACCAATGGTCGACCGTCGTTTCTTCGAACATCTCAGCGCTGAAATACGACACGGCCGGCAAGCGCCTGTTCGTGCGCTTCAGCAACGGCACCGTGTACAGCTACGCGAACGTGACGCAACAGATCGCCGACGAAGTCTTCAACGCGGAATCGGTCGGTCGGACGTTTAATTCCATCGTCAAGGCTTACCAGACTGTGTACCCGTACCAACGCGAGGAGGGCTAACACATCACAAGGGGCGGCAGGTGTAAGGGAGGTGTGACACTTCGTAACAATTCTTTACTGCCTCCGGTAGAATTCGGCCGCCACTTAACACCATCCACACCTTTCTGTCTGTCGGAACAGCGGTGTGATTTCTGAGTTGTCCCGAGAGACGAACGGGATACCTGCCTAGAGTACAAAAGTGCCTACAACAACGTCTCCCGAAAAAGCGGAGAGAAACCAACAAATCGTCGACCTGTATCGTGAAGGGCAGAGTGCGCCTGAGATTGCGCGCCAGTTCGGGCTGTCGATGCCCATGGTGCGGAAGGTCGTTGCTGAATCCGGGGTCAAGGCCGCTGATCGGGCCAAGAATTTGAAGGAGCCACGTAAGCCGCTGGGCGCGGCACAGCGCCGCGTCGGGGAGCGCCTCACGGCGTATCGCACGCTGGAGGCCAAGCAGTCGAGGCGCGAAGCTGCGGACCGCATCGGCTGGTCGGTGGCGAAGGTCGCTTCGATTGAACAAGGTCTGCATGACTGTACCATTACGGATCTGATGGATCTTGCTGGCTACATGAAATGCGACATGCGGGAGGTACTAGGTGACACGAAACGTTGACACGAGGTTCGTCGCGCTCTTCAAGAGCGCGACGCACTACAACCGGGTGCGCGGCAGCGGCGCCAACCTGGCGATCGTGTACGAGGCCAATGGGGCGAAGGACCCGCTGGTTCGTACCATCGCCGGACGCATGCTCCGCAACATTCGCCGGAGGGCAGCATGATCGAAGTGCCGCACTACGGCGTGCATTGGTCGGAGGACGGCATCGCCTTCCTCCACCAAGGGCGCCAAAGCACCAACGTACTGGGCCTGGCCATGAAAAGCCCCTTCCAGGTGAAGGAATCGAAGGGCCGCCCCTGCAACCACCTGCTGCCGATCTCGGCGCCGGTACCGGATCCCATTCACTGGAATCGCTTCCAGGGCCTGGGCACCGACCCGTTGGTGCAAGCCATGCTCCCCCTCCCAAAGGAGGGTGCCGGCTGCTATTACGTCGACGATCCGCAAGATCTGCTCGGCCTGAAGCTGGTGCTGTTGTCGAAGCTGAGCAGCCCGATCACGTCGGTCGTGAAGCTGCTGTGGATGACCAAGTCGAGCGACATCATGGCCGAGCTGCAGCGCACGAACGTGCAGCCGCTCGTGCTGATCCGCGCGACGCTGAAGGACCAGAAGGTCGTCAACGAGATCATCCAGGCCGCGCCGTACCTGCCGCGCAAGGTGATCATCGCCGGCGATCCGGACCTGGTGATCACGCCGCCGGCGCAACGCATTAAGACTGGCCTGTTCGAACACAACGACCGGGACTTCGCCGAACTGCCGTTTGAGGTGTTGGGCATGACCATCCTGCGCCGCTACATGCGTAGGGAAGCCCCCCTCGGCGATCTCCCGCCGCCTCGCAAGAAGTAACTTCCCACTATGAAAGAAGGACTCCAACTCCGCGACTCACAGGTCGCGGCGCTGGCGTTCGGCCTTACGCAGCCCAAACTGATGAATCTGTCAGATCCTGGGGTGGGTAAGACCGCGCCAACCTGCGCCTACATGTGGCACCTCTGGTCCACCCAAGGTGTGAAATCCGTATGGCCACAGCCCAAGTCGCTGCTCGTCAAGAACCGCCAGGAACTGCTCGACTGGTCCAACTTCAAGCCGGAGGAGGTGATCATTATCGACGGCACGAAGCAACAGCGGGCCGAACAGATCGCCGACCCACGCGGCAAGGTCTGGCTCATGGGTTTCAAGCGCTGGTCTGACGACTGGAAGCTGATTCTCGAGCACCACCCCGAGATCAAGCACATGGCCGTCGACGAGTTCCACCTCGGCTACTCGACCTGGGGGTCGAAGCAGACCCAAGCCTGGTACGAGTCGAGCAAGAAGATGAAATCGATGGTCATCATGACCGGCACGATCATCCGGGGCCGGCTGACCAGCGCGTTCCCCGCGATCCATGCCATCGAGCCACGGTACTACGGACACTACGGCAACTTCCTGGCCCAACACGCCATCATGGATGAGTACGACACCATCTATGGCTGGAAGGGCCACGCCAAGCTGGCAGAGATCTTTCGCCGGCACGGCTTCCGCCGCACGTTTGAGGACGAGTACGGCAAGGAAGCCAAGGTGATCATCCCTGAGACCGTGGAGATGTCGCCGAAGCAGCGCGAGGCCTACCGCGAATTCGAAGAAGCGGCGGTGCTCGAGCTCGAGGACTCGTTCCTGATGGGCGACCAACCGGCCGTCAACGCGATCCGCTGTCGCCAGATCCTGGCCCACCCGGAGACGTTCGGGCTCTGCCTGAGCGAGACCACCGGGAAGGACGAACGGTTGAAGATCCATTTCGGCGACGCGGCGCAGTCAGGAGACCCCATCGCGGTGTTCGCTGCGCTGGTGCCGGAGCAGGAGCGCATCGTCAAGCTGGCCACGTCGATGGGGCTGCGTGCTGCCCTCATCAACGGCAATGTGCCCGCCACGAAGCGGGCAAAGATCGACGAGCAGTTCCGCGCTGGGCTGCTCGACTGCGTGGTGGCCTCACCGGCCACCGCCGGGATCGGGTTCAACTGGGCCCACCTGAAGACCATGGTGTTCGCATCGACCGACTACATGGATGACTCGTTCATCCAGGCCTATCGACGCGGTATCCGTGGCCAGCGCGACAGCCCGCTCTTGATCTATGTCCTCGAGTATCGGGACTCGATCGAGCAGCGGATCTTCCAGATCATCGAGAACAAGTCGAAGGATGCCAACAAGGTTGACCCAACCAAGGAAGTGTTCCAGCTCTCAGGCCAAACCGCTGAAAAGCGCGCGGCCAAAGGCGCGTCGACGCAAGCCAAGAAGACCGGACTGTCGATGGCCGACATGATCAAAAGATAGTCCCGCAACACCCCGCCAGAAGGGCACCCATATGGGCGCCCTTTTTTATTGTCTCGAAAAGGAGCACATGATCGGAAACGCATACCTGTACCCCACTTTCGCGCTCTCGCAGTAGCGACTACTGCGCGGCCAGAACTGCTCACAAACGTGTTTCGCGCCCCTAAGATTCATCCATCGATGCGCATCGACAAACACGTAACCGAAACGAATCACGAAACAGGAACTGAAGATGGACGCAATTCAAGAAGCAATGCAAAAGGCCACCGAGGCCGCAGCGGCGCAGGTCGCGGCAGGCCCCGGTGCCGCATCGACCTCGACCGACGTCGCAGTCGCTGCGCAGCAAGGTGGCGCGGTGGGTATGCCTGCCGCACCGGCCACGCCGATGACGATGGAAAGCCTGATGTCGGGCTCGATCAACGTCGACATCTGGCTGAAGGTGAAGGAATTCGGTCTGTTGGTCGGCGACAAGAGCGACCTGGTGTCGGAGATCAAGGCGATCATCGACATGACCGAAGGCACCGGCTTCGTCGTCAAGAAGTCGATCAAAGCCGGCAACCCGGTGCAGTACTGGTCGACGTACGACGGCGTGGGCTGCGACAAGGGCGGCAGCTGGACGGACGCCATCGCCAAGGCCCGCCAGATCGACCCGAAGGCCGGCGAGTACCGCTCGGTCGACGTGCCGATGGTTCTCACGGAAGACGTGAAGAACGCCAAGGGCGATGTTGTGCTTGCCGAGGCTGGCAAGACGGCGGGCTACTCGACGTCGACCACCAACTGGCGTGAGTGGGAGACCTTCTACAAGTCGGTCGTGATGGCGGGCCTCCTGGGCAAGCGCGTTGAAGTTGTCGTCGGCTTCAAGCCGATGAGCAACAAGAACAACAACAAGTGGGGCGTCATGACCTGGACGCTTGTTGGCGAAGTCGGGCAAGGCGGCGAGTAATCGCTGTGTGCTGAGGGGAAAGGGCAGGGCTCAGGCTCTGCCCTTTTTTATGGAGATTCACATGCTTCACCTGATCGACGGAAACAACCAGTTCCGCATCAAATTCGAGGCGCAGGGCTCTGGCCAAGGCATCCGCGGAATCGTCGCTGACATGCAGATGATGCCCGTCGGAGACCAAGTCATCTGGGTCTGGGACGGCTACAACGCCAAGGCCCGCCGGCGCGCTCTGTACCCGCTCTACAAGGAAGGCCGTAACGCCCCATCGGACGACTTCTACCGAACAATGGATCTGTTCAAACAGGTCCTCCTGCACACTCGCTGCATCAGCCTGGAGGTGCCGACGTTCGAGGCCGACGACGTGATCGCGCAGATCGTGAAGGGCTACGCCGGCAAGGCGCTGGAGATCGAGATCCAATCGAACGACGGCGACTACGAGCAGCTGGTCAGCGACACCGTCCGGACCACGCGCCCCACGAAATACGACGTGCCGTTCGACGAGGTGCGCCTCATGAAGGCGCTGACTGGGGATACCTCAGACAAGATCACCGGCATCCCGTTCTTCGGTGCTACCGCCTTCGCCGCCTGCGACAAGGCACGCTGGCTTGAGTGGTTCAAGAACCCCGAGCTCGAGATCGACTTCGAAGAAGAAGCCGCGCGCCTGGGTCTGAAACAGAAGCGCCACCGCGAGTGGATGTCTTGCCCGGACCGCCGCCAGCTGCTGCGCAACATGTGGGAGATCGTCGGCTTCTTCGAAGTCCCCGAAGCTCTTATCCGCGAGCACATCGTGGTCGGCAAGCCCGATAGCGTCCAGATCAACACCATCCTGCAACAGTACCTGCTGTGAAAGTCATCTCCATCAAAGACATCCCGCCGCTGCACATCGGCCACCGCGACACCTTGTCGGTGACCTACCACGATCACCTGGGCCAGAAGCACGCGCTGCTGGCCGGTGCGGAGGTCCCCACCGGCGTAGTCGACTGCATCAAGATCGTCCGGCTCGAAGACGAGCACGGCTTTGAATCGGGCTTCGGTGCCCTACTAGGAAAGAAGAAATGACCCAGAACGAAGTCATCCTCCTCATGCTGAAGGGAGCCATCGCTGAATCCGCGCCGGAGGAGCGGGCCGCATACGAAGCCGCGCGCGCGGATGTCGAAGCGTTGCGGCAAAAGCATGGCCAATCGGGGTTGCTGGCCCTCGTAGTTGCCGGCATCGAGGCCTCCATTGAGATGGAGAAATCATGACCGCGACGACCGCTGCTGAAAGAGCTGCGATCCTGCACCCGGCGGAGTATCCGAAGATCCTCGTGGACGCACGGAACTTCGACTCGATCGCACCACAGATCCTGGCCGAGATGGCCACGGCCAAGATGGTCGGCTTCGATATCGAAACCGACGACGAGAACCGTCACGACGGTCTCAACAAGCTGATGAAGGTGAACGCGGAAGGCAAGAAGGGCGGCAACACCAAGCTGCTCTTCGATACCGAGCGCACGACCGTCGACGGCTTCTCCCTGCACATCGATGGCACGGCGCACGCCTACTACGTGAACCTGAACCATGCCGACGCCGAGAACCGCGTTGCCTGGGAGAAAGCGAAGACGCTGCTCGACGCCAAGCCGGAGGACGCCTACTGGGTGATCCACAACATGGCCTTCGAGCTGGTGATGATGCTCAAGGCGCTGGGCTATCCGCTGGGCGAGAAGATCATTTGCTCGCTACAGCTGTGCGTGTCGGCGTATTCCCCCGACACCTATCCGATGGACCGCTTCACGGCGCCAGGCATGGGTGGTATCAGCAAGCTGATCCCGCAGATCGCCAAGGTGTTCGCTGGCTACCAGGCTGGCCAGGAGCTAACGGCCGAGCAGGACGACCTGCTGATGAAGGTGATCGCCAAGGAATCGGACGCGGAGCACAGCTACAACGGCTACGTGAAGTCCATCGCCTATGGCTACGACCTGAAGAAAGCGGTCAAGAGCTGGTTCGGCTACGAGATGCAGACGTTCGAGCAGACGCTGAACGGCAAGGCTCATATGGGCCAGCTGACCGGCGAGGAAGTGGTTTCGTACGGTGCAGACGATGCAATCTGGTGCGTGAAGCTGTTCCATCGCGTGCTCGCCTACATCATGCAGACGAACCCGGCCGTGTTCCAGACCTACCTGGATCAGGAGCTACCGGCCGTGCACATCTTCGCCGAGGCCTGGGGTCACGGCATTCGGATGGACAAGGCCAAGGTGCAGGCCCGCCGGGATGTCGAGCGCCAGAACGAAGCAAAGCTGCTGCGCAACATGAAGAACGCGGTGCGCCGGCTGCTGCCGTTCCCGGGCGCCCCGCACGACCGGCTGACGCGCTACGACCCGAAGTGGTACCCGAACAACTACGCGAAGTACCGTTCGCAGATCACTGCCTGGGCCAACAGCCCCGACAGCGACGACGACTTCACGCAGTGCATGCAGGTCCGCGGCCCGGTATCGAATGCCTGGGCGGCCGATCTTGGCAAGCCGGAATCGAAGGGCGTCAACCTCACGCACTACATGCCGATGCGGACCATGCTCTACGACCTTTGTGGGGTGGGCTTCATCCTGTCGGACGGCAAGGTGCAGTCGGACGGCGATGCCCGCGCGCTGATGCGTGAGCGATGGATCGTCAACTTCGACAAGGAACACCCGGGTGTGGTCGACGCTGACAAGAACTCCAAGAAGTTCGGCGAGTTGTTGAACGACGACCACGCGCTGCCGTCGGAGATCCTCCGCTACGCCGCGGTGCTGGAGGTGCTGGACTGCTACAGCGACATGGCCGAGTTGGCCACCCGCATGAAGCTGTTCGTGACGCCGTACATGCACCTGGTCGATCCGGACACCGGCAAGGTCTACCCGCAGATGTCCAGTCTGCTGGCGACGCGCCGGTCGGCCTGCTCGAACCCGAACGGCCAGCAGCTTGGCAAGTACGGCGAATCGGCCTATGTGCGCGGCTTCTTCGAGGCCGACGAGGATGACCACGTACTCGTTTCTGCGGACTGGTCGGCGGTGGAGCTGGTTGGGGTGGGGGAGGAATCCCGCGACGAGAACTTCTTCTTGGCCTATGGCCAGCGTCCCCACCAGGATCTGCACTCCACCACGGTGTGCGGTCTGCTCGGGATCACCAAGGCCGTGCTGGACACGATGCCGGACAAGAAGGAGCTGCGGACCAAGATCGGCAAGCCCGCGAACTTCGGCTACTGGTACTCCGGGGGCCTGGGCACGACGGCCAAGGAACTGGGCTGGTCGAGCGAGCAGATGTGGGAATACGTGGACAAGTACCGCGCGACCTACGCCGGCGGGGAGCAGTGGCGCCTCGACACGATCCAGTTTGCCCGCGAGCATGGCTACGTCGAGCTCCGCGACCACCACCGCCGGGATCGCTTCGAAGCAACCTACACCTGGGCCAACATCATGCGTCAAAAGGTGGCGACGTACGGCCTGGACTCGGTCAATGCGTTCTTCGAGCTCGTGATCAAGAAGATCATGAACCGAGCCGGTAACCAGTCGGTGAACGCGAAGATCCAGGGCCTGTGTGCGGCGCTGGCCAAGCGCACGATGAAAGCCATGAAGGCCAAGATCAAGGCGCTGGGACTGCGGGCGCGGTTCTACCTGCTGGTGCATGACGAACTGGTGTACTCGGTGCATCGGGACGACGCCCTCGAGTTCATGGACCTCCTGTACGAAACCATGATCGACGGCTTCGGGCTGATCACCTATCTGAAGCTGGACTCCTCGCTGGCCGTTGGCCGCAACTTCCAGCCCTGGAGCCTGGACGTCCCGCACGGCCAGATCGAACTGATGGAGCTCAACAAGAAGCTCCCCTGCGTGCCGGAAGACCGCTGGGGTAAATCGGCGACGCGCGAGGAGCGCCAAGCCGTCATCGATTATCTCTTCGAGGAGAAAGCCTGTGCCTGAAGTCAAGGACTTCAAGGAGCGCCTGGAGCAGGCGCTCCAATCCAAAACGGGTTGAGGCCGGAATGATCTGAAGGCCCTGATGGACGAGATCTACGTGCAGATGCTGGAGGAAAAGTGCGCACAGACATCCTGACCCACAGCGGCCACTACTTCAACTACACGGATCTGGCCAGCAACGTGGTGACCATCGAGGACATCGCGCATGGGCTGTCGAATGTGTGCCGGTTCGCCGGCCACAGCCCCGAGTTCTACTCGGTGGCGCAGCACTCGGTGCTAGTCAGCTACCTGGTGCCGCCTGAGGACGCGCTGGCCGGCCTGATGCATGACGCGACGGAGGCGTACCTGGGTGACATGCCCACGCCGCTGAAGCGGCTGATGCCGGCGTACCGGGAGCTGGAGGACCGGCTGCACGAAGACATCTTCCGCCGGTTCAACTTGAACCCGGTGCTGCCCCCGTCGGTGAAGCAGGCCGACCTGATCGCCTTGGGCGGAGAGAAGCGCGACTTCTTCCCGCGTGACTGCGAACCCTGGTTCGTGCTGCAGGGCGTCGCAGAGTGCCCCTACACCCTGGAGGCGTGGATACCGCTCCGCGCCAAGCTGAATTTCCTGAAACGATTCGAAGAACTAACATGCAAGCATTCCTGAACATGATGGCCGCCGCCGCGGCCAGCAACAAGAAGGACGCCAAGCTGGCGGCCCTGAAGCTGATCGAGAACTGCCCGGAATCGAGAATCCTGGCACACGCGGCTCTGTACCCCCTCACACGCTTCGGTATCAAGAGGATCGACATGCCGGTCGTCTTCGCCTCGACTGACGCCGGCGCGGGCCAATTCCTCGGGTTGCTGAACGACCTGACATCGAAGCGTCTGACCGGCAACGCCGCGCGCGACAGCGTGACGCACGTGCTGGGCCAGTACACGGAGTCCACCGCGAACCTACTGGCCCGCGTGCTGAAGAAGGACCTCGACGTTGGCATCAAGGTGGACACCGCCAACAAGGCATTCCCAGGCTGGATTCCGGACGTGCCCTACATGCGTTGCAGCCTGCCCAAGGCCGCCAAGTTCAACACCTGGGACTGGGTCGGCGGCGCCTTCTCGCAGGAGAAAGCCGACGGTATGTTCGTCAACGTTGACCACACCGATGACGGTGAAGTGCGCATCTCGAGCCGACAGGGCCAGGAGTTCCCGCTGGACCAATACGCCCCGATCGTAAGTCTGATCCGCGAGCAGCTACCGACTGGCTTCCAGTTCCACGGCGAACTGGTGGTCCACATGGACGGCAAACCGATGGAGCGCCAAGATTCGAATGGCGTGCTGAACCATGTCAATCAGGGTGGCCTCTTCAGTGAGCTGCAGACCCCCGTGCTCTATCTATGGGATATGGTGGCCCTCCACGCGGTGCAGCCAAAGGGCAGCTACATGCTTCCGTACCACGACCGGGTTGCCTCGCTGGCACGCCTGCTGCGAGACCCAGGCGCGGAGGTTCGCCTGATCCCGACCAAGGTGGTGTACTCGTTAGACGAGGCCTATGAGCACGCGGCGGAGCTGATGGCCCAAGGGAAGGAGGGCACAATCCTAAAGGAACGGAACGCCGTGTGGGAAGACCGCACCAGCAAGTCCCAGATCAAGCTGAAGCTGGAGGCTGACGTCGAGTTGAAGGTTAAGGGCTTCAACCGGGGTGAGGGCAAGAACGCCGCGACGTTCGGTTCGATGCAGGTAGCGACGCATGATGACCTGCTCGAGACCAATATCTCCGGTTTCTCGGACAAGCTGCGTCAGGAAATCAGCGATAACCGCGATGACTGGCTGGGTGCCATCGTGACTGTGCGGGGCAACCTGGTCCTGAAGCCGTCCCCGAGCAACCCGAAGTACTCGATCTTTCTGCCGCGCTTCGTTGAACGCCGATTTGATAAGTCGGAGGCCGATTCTCTGCAGTGGGTGATCGACCAATTCGAGGCAGCGAAGCTCGGCAAGTAGTCGCTACCAAGGCCCCGAAAGGGGCCTTTTTCAATGCGGGTCGCCATAGACTTCCCGCATGCCACCGAACCATAAGACCTGGCAGGGCGCCCAGGACGAATTCGAAGCCCGCTTCACCGACCGGTACGGCAAACGAGCCTTCGTTTGCTGGCTCGCCGACACCGCACTCGCCAAGGGAATCCGAGGCAAGAGCGCACTGGCACTGCCTCAGCCGTCTGACGCAATTGTGACGCTCAACGGCCACACCTGGTACGCCGAGGTGAAGAGCAGCGAGAACCCGGTCAGCTTTCCCTTCGCAGACATTCGGCCGTCGCAATGGGCGGCATCGGTCCGGCAGGTCGCGGCCGGTGGTGAGTACTTGTTCTACGTCAAAAGCCTGGCCACCGGCCTCTGGTTCGCCGTCCCTGCCCAGGTCTTTCACGAGATCCGAGCGGGCGGCGTGAAGAGCGCCAAGTGGGCCGACCTCCAACCATACCAATTCGCACTATGACCCAGCTTTACCACGACATCCTGGTCGACCTTGAAACGACTGGCACGGACCCGAGTCACAACCAGATCCTGCAGATCGCTGCCGTGAAGTTCAACCTTGCCGAAGGCACGGTCGGCAGCACTTTCGACCAGGCGCTGGCCCCGATCCCAAACCGCTTCTGGGACGAAGGTACCCGTGACTGGTGGTTGAAGGACAAGCGCGCCATCCTGCAAAGCCTGTTTGCACGCCAGCGTGATGCGGACGTCGTGCTGAAGGAATTCAGCCAGTGGTGCGAGCAGGATACGGACCCGTACGAGAAGCTGCGTTTCTGGGCCAAGCCGATCTCGTTCGACTTCCCGTTCCTCAGCTCGTACTTCAAGTCGCTTGAGGTGAAGAACCCATTCCACTTCCGTAACGCAATCGACCAGAACACCTGGCTGCACGCCCGCCATTTCCCGAACCCGGTGCCCAACTACGAGGGCGAGCTGATCCCGTTCGAAGGGCCGGCGCACAACGCGCTGTTCGATTGCTTCCACCAGTTGAAGGTGATCTTCCGCTGCTACGCGGACACCAAGTAAAACAAGGGCCCTTCGGGGCCCTTCGCACACCATGACCGCACCGACCCCATCGAATACCGAGACGCTGCGCATTGGCTTCATCGCCGCGTTTGCGAATCTTCTCGCTCAACTGCACCCCTCCGAATACCCAGAGGGCTGGCGGGAGTGGGCAGAGAAGCTGCTGGATCACCTCGACCCCGAGCTCGAAACCAAAGACGCCATTGAGGCCGCCATGAAGGTGGTCGACTCTCTCCTGGAGGCACCATGCAAATCGGAAACCTGAACGTCCACTTCATCGGTGATCCCCACCTGGGCCGCAAGTTCGAGACCGGCGTGCCGCTGCACAGGCGCGGCGAGCGCGAGGCCAGCGTTCAAGAGCAGTTCAAGCGCGAGCTGCTGGTCGCGTGCGACGTGAACATCTGCGTCGGCGACATCTTCGACAAGTTCGTGGTGGCGCCCGAGGTGGTTCTGTTCGTCGTCGAGGCCTACCGCGAAGCCATGCGCGAGCGCCCTAACACTGCCTTCGTCATCCTGCGGGGCAACCATGACGCGAGCCGCGACACCGACAAGGCCAGTTCGTTCGATCTGCTGTATGAGCTGCTGGACGGCCTGGGAATGATCACCGTGGTCAAGGACACGATCTTCGTCTACGACAGCCAGCCCGTAGGCGCCAAGATTGCGTTCCTGCCTTGGATGCCGTTCGAAACCGCCGCGCAGATGGCCAGCAAGCTGACCGGCCAGTTCGACTGCGTGGTCGGCCACTGGGATATGAGCGACTACGGCGGCGACGCCCACAACGTGATCCCGTTGCCGCAGCTGCAGGGCAAGACCAAGCTGGTGGTCTCGGGTCACGACCACAACGGCAAGGACTACGACGTGGATGGCATGAAGATCCACTACACCGGATCGATGCAGCCCTACAGCCACGGCGAAGACGCGGCCGGCGCGCTGTACGTGTCGCTGACGCTGGACCAGCTTCGGGCGGACCCGGGCGCGTACCGCGACAAGAACGTCCGCGTGCTGCTGAAGCCGGGGGAGAGCCTGGACTTCGAGATCGACTGCCTGGCGCTGACCCAGAAGCGCGTGGCGGCCGACCTGCAGGAAGAAGAGGGCATCGAGATCCAGCTCGACACCTTCGATATGCAGGCAATCCTGCGCCGCGCGCTGGAGCGCAACAGCGTCAGCGACACGACGGCGCAGCGCACGATGGACATGTACATGGAGCGCCGCAATGCCGAATGAGAAGACCCTTCGCAAGATTGGAAACTGGCTAAGGAGTCACGACACCGGCGTCTCCTCCGAAACGATGCTTGCGATCTTCCTGGGCGCCACGAAGGGAGACTTCGATGCGCCTCATGACCCTTCGGACTTTGGCCGCTGCTTGAGGCTGATGAAGGCGGTACCGGAGATCCGTGATGCTTTCCCCCGGATTGCGAAGAAGGTACCGCAGTTTGCCGGGATCCTGCGCGAGTGGGACGCGCTGGCCAAGATCTACCGGCGTGACAAGCCGACCGGCCGGAGTGACGAGTTGTACCGCCGCATCAAAGAACTGAGGAACGAGAAATGCTGAACAGCATCCGCATCCGTGGCACCTTCCGCCACAACGACACCACCATCAACTTCCAGGACGGCCAGTCGGCCATTGTGGGCCCGAACGAGTCGGGCAAATCCATGGTCCTGGAGATGATCCGCTTCGCCCTCTGGGGCACCGCCGCGCTGCGTGGCGAGGCCGCCGACTACAAGACGCTGAAGGTCGATCTGGACTTCGCAGTGAAGGGCGTCGGCTACACGATTCACCGCTCCACCAGCAAGGCCACCCTTGGCCGCGAGGGTGTCGAGATCGCCACCGGCACGAAGCCCGTGAACCAGAAGATCCGTGAGATCTTCGGCTACGACATGTCGGTGTTCGACGTGGCCAACGCCTGCCTGCAGGGCAAGGCGGAGGAGCTGGGCGACATGAAGCCGGCCCAGCGCAAGGCAATGGTGGATCAGACGATCGGCCTGCACGTGTTGGATGACATTGCCAAGGTGCTGTCGGAGGAGGGCCTGAGCCTGCGCCGCCAGGCGGACACGATCGAGAGCATGCTGCGCGAGCCTGTGGCACCGGAGGCGCCGGCGAATTACCGGCCAGCCGCCGACCTGAAGGCACTGGTCGAGGAGCTCCAGGCCCAGGCCACCGAGCGTAGCCAGCTGGCAGGTTTCCTGTCGGTCAAAGTCGACCCGCCGGTGGCACCGGCGGCATGCGCCGTCACGGAGTCGGTCCCCGAGCTCGAGGCGATTCAGGCCAAGCGCAAGGAACTGGCCGACGCGGCCACCATGCTTGTGGGTCAGCGAGACCTGGCGGCGCGCGAGTTGGCCGGCCTGAGTTTCACGTCTTTCACGGCCGAACAGTTGGACGCAATGGCTCAGGCCCACGAGACGCTGGCCTTGAACGGCCAGCTGATGGCGCAGGTCAAGGCCCTGAAGTGTGCCGACTACACGAAGGATGAACTCGACGCCATGGAGCGCCAGTTCCATGACGCTGAAGCCTGGGGTGGTAAGAAGCGCCTGCTGGCCAAGGGCGAGCACACATGCCCGAAGTGCGATCACCACTGGCCGGTGGCCGAAGAGCTCGAGCACCCGGACCTGAAGGCCGTGGTCGAGACCGAGTACCCGAAGCTGACGCTGCGTCAGATCCAGGAGCAGCGCGCGCTGCTGGGCAACAAGGAGCGGCGCAACGCTCTGTATGAGCAGATGAAGGAGGTGCAAACACCGACGATGACCCTGCAGGAAATCACCCGGCACCGTGGCTTCCTCGGCAATCAGGAGCGTAAGGAGAAGCTAGAGAAGGATGTCAACGAGCTGAACGGCCACGTGCTGGTGCTGCGCGGCCGGCTCGAGCAGATGCCAGACCGGGAGGCGGACCTTCGAGCCCGCCTTCACTACGATTTGCTGGCGGCTGAGTACGATCGCGCGCTGCCGAAGTACGAGGGGCATGTGGCCGAGCGCGCGGTGAAGCAGAAGCGCTTCGACGAGCTGGAGGGATGCAATGCACGACTGTCGCATTTCCGCTCCGAGCTCGAGGCAAGTATGCGATACGAACAGGCCCTTGGACGTTTCCAGCAAGACCTTTCCTCCTACACTTTGGACATGCAGAAACTCACTGATCTGCGGGCACAAGCGGAGGATCTGGCGAAGGCCAGGACTGCAGTGATGGAGGCAAAGGTTGAGGTCAAATCTCACCTGACCCCGTCGCTGAACAAGGTCAGTTCGCTGCTGCTGAACCAGATGACCGGTGGTGTGCGAAACACCATCGAGATCGACGAGGACTTCAACATCAACGTCGACGGGCAGGCGCTTCACAAGCTGTCCGGATCTGGCAAGGCCGTAGCGAACCTCGCAATCCGAATTGGTCTGGGCCAAGTACTGACCAACCGGGTTTTCTCCGTCTTCATGGGCGACGAAGTGGATGCAGCCATGGACGACAACCGCGCGGAATACACCGCCGAATGTCTCCGTAGGCTGACCAGCACCATCAAGCAGGTGGTGATCGTCACGCACAAGAAGCCCGTAGCAGATCAGATCATCGATCTTACGGAGAAAGTCCATGAGGGACGTAGTACTGGAGCTGTTGAGCAAAAACTACACGCCGCGTGAAGTCGCGGTGATGGCTGAGATGTCCGTGACCGATGTCACGGACATCATGAAGTCCGAACAGGTGGGTGGCTGGGGTGCTCCGGACCACTTCACCTACATCGTCTCTCGCCGGCTCCCCAACGCATTCGAATGGCCACGCGCGCACGCCGCGAAGCTGGCCGACACCAAGATCGAACACGACGCCGGCCTCGTGTCGATGGTTCAGGTGAAGGACTCTGGATTCGTTGTCCAGTACGCCTTCCCCAATCCTGAACCTATCCAGCGCCGCCCCTGGTTCACCGCCAAACCGGAGCCCTACTGAAATGAGCACCCATTTTCAACAAGTCCACCAATTCAACACCGCCGCGCGCGGCGAGCTGCCGGTCAACCCGGCCACGCTCGATGCGCGCACGACGGGCATGTGCCTGAACCTGATCAACGAGGAGTTCGGCGAGCTGATCGAGGCGACGCTGGCCGACGGCGCGACGCTGGACGCCGCCAAGCAGAAGATCGACGAGCTGACGCACATCCTCAAGAACCTGGCCGAAGAGGACCTGAACCGCAGCCCGATGAAGGCCATCGCACAGCTGGACGCGTGCGTCGATATCGAAGTCGTGACGCTGGGCTTCTCGGCCATGCACGGTCTGCCCCATGACGAGGGCTTCGCCGAGGTGCAGGGCTCCAACATGGCCAAGATCGATCCGGAGACCGGCCGCTGCATCAAGAACGAGTTCGGCAAGATCCAGAAGCCCGAGGGTTGGACGCCCCCGGATCTCGCAGCGGTGGTCCTGAAGCACGTCGGGGCCTGACATGTTCCTGACCAAGACGTTCGTGGCCTACACCGTGCTGGCCGTGCTGTGCAAGGTCACCGGTGCCTTCGGCTTCGGCGCGGTGGTCTGGTGGTTCGTGTTCCTGCCGCTGCTGCTGGCCCTCGCGGAGCCCGCCTGGTACATGTGGCTCGCCTTGCGCAGTGGCTCCGACGACGACGATCTGCTTCCACCCGACACCCGAGCCGCATAAACAATCTCACGCAAACCAGGGGCGCTGAGGCGCCCCTTTCAATTCCAATACATCATGATCGACGCAAAAGTCATTGCCCATTCGAAGGCCAAATCCCACGGTGGCGAGATCGTCTCGTTCCAGGCCAGACTGCCGAAGTGCCTGCTGGCCGAGCTGAACACGCACCGTGTCTTCAGTCGTAACGCCGGCAGCTCGCGCGCCATCCCGACCCTGAAGATCCTGGAGCGCGTGCGCAATGAGCCGTACATGCCGCTCGTGTGGGGCTCGAACCAACCCGGCATGCAGGCCGGCGCGGAGCTGACTGGCTGGCGCCTGGCTGCGGCCAAGATTGTGTGGCGCGCCGCTGCCCGTGCCGCCGCCTTCTTCGCCGGCCTCGAGGCCAAGATTGGGCTGCACAAGCAGCACACGAACAGGTTGGTCGAGACGTTCATGTACGTCGACGTGGTGATCACCGCGACCGACTTCGACAACTTCTACGACCTGCGGGCCCACCCGGACGCGCAGCCCGAGATGCAGCTGCTGGCGTGGGCCATGCTCCACGCGGCGAAGTGCTCGAAGCCGCGCGAGCTGGGCCTGAACGAATGGCACCTGCCGTACGTGACCGACGAAGAGCGTGAGCAATATGACATCGAGACGCTGAAGAAGCTGTCTACGGCCCGCAACGCGCGCGTGAGCTATACCCCATTCGATGGCAACGCCTCCGTGGAGAAGGAGATCGAGCGCCACGACAAGCTGGTGGCGTCGCGCCCGATCCACGCCTCGCCGACGGAGCACGTCGCGCGCCCGCTGCGCTCAAAGGCTGTGAAGGGTGGCAACTTCAATGGCTGGGGCCAGTATCGCCAGGAGGTGGAGGCGAAGGTGGCCAAGCCCCAGGCCCCGACGCTGCCGGCCGGCACCCCGGTGCCGACGCCGGACCTGGGCGAGGACGGCCGTGCCCCACTCGTCGGCTACGCCGACACGCAGCCCGATATCAATATCGTCGTGATCCCGGGCCTCAATGCGCCGCTGCCGCCCGCTGAAGAGCCGGTGACAGGGAGGGGTGGCACATTCGACGGCGGTGGCGCCAGCGCCAACTTCGACGAGCCGGTGGCTGTGGCCTCGATCGCTACCTCGGCCACGACGCAGGAATGCCGTGCCGACGATAGCTACACCAGCAGCTACTCGAGCAGCGACAGCAGCTCTTCCAGCAGCAGCGACAGCAGCAGCTCGTCGAGCTCGTCGGGGGACTGACATGAGCCGCCTCGTGTTTGCCCTGTACTCCCCGGCCATGCAGTCCGGGAAGACCACGGTGGCGGATTACTTCGAGGCCCGTGGCGCGCAGCCGGTGAAGTTCGCCGGTCCGCTGAAGGCCATGGTCGCCACGCTCCTCCGGGAGTGTGGCGAGGACGAAGTGACCATCAAGGAAGCGGTCTATGGATCCCTGAAGGAGTTGCCGATCCGGGAGCTGGGCGGAAAATCCTCTCGGTACCTGCAGCAGACGCTTGGCACCGAGTGGGGCCGCAACATGGTGACGCCGGAGATCTGGCTCAACGCGTTCGAGATGAAGGTTTCCATGTACCACCGATTGGGATTGCACGTCATCTGCGATGACCTGCGTTTCCCCAACGAGGACGACATGCTGCGGGCCCGCGACGACACGGTTCGGATCAAGGTCGTTCGACCAGGAAACACCTACACGGGTGGCCATGGTTCGGAAGGGTTGCTCGAGGATCGGGACTTCGACCACGTCATCTACAACACCGGGGGTGCAGAAGATTTTCAGCAGGTTCTGCACGATCAAGTGGCCCGTATCATTAGCCGCTACCTGGGCTAGTTTCCCTGGTTTTCGGGCGGTTTCCGCTCCTACCATTTCATCTCCAAAGGCGCCCCTCTGCGGGCGCCGTTTTTCACCCCGGAGATGAAATTGAAACCCGACTACTCACTGGATGACAGGCTTACAGCCTTCGGCATCCAGACGCTGAAGGACCGATATCTGGTCCCTGGCGAGACCTCCCCCCAAGACATCTTCATGCGCGCCGCGCGAGCCTTCTCCGATGACGAAGCGCACGCCCGCCGCATGTACTCCTACTTCTCGCGCAAATGGTTCGGTGGCAGCACGCCTGTGCTGTCGAATGCGCCGATCCGCACCAGCTGGGGCACCTCGTGGAAAGACAACTTCCATGCCGGCCGCTTCCAGAAAACGCGTGGGCTCCCCATTTCCTGCTTCCTACCGTATGTACCCGACAGCCGCCTCGGCCTCTCGGACCACTACGACGAGAACATCTGGCTGACCTCTGAAGGCGGAGGCATCGGCGGCTACTGGGGCGACGTGCGCAGCGACGGCACCGACACCAGCAGCGGCTCAAAGTCGACGGGCTCGATTCCCTTCATGACCGTGGTGGACCGCCAGATGTTGGCCTTCAGCCAGGGTAAGACCCGCCGGGGGTCGTACGCTGCCTACCAGGACATCTCGCACCCGGAGGTCGAAGAGTTCATCATCATGCGCAAGCCCTCGGGCGGCGACGAGAACCGCAAGTGCCTGAACTTGCACCATGGGTTGAACGTTCCCGACGCCTTCATGGAAGCGGTCCAGTACGGCCGGCCATGGGATCTGATCGACCCGCACTCGAAGAAGGTCATCAAGACCGTCGACGCCCGCACGCTGTGGCAGCTGATCCTCGAGACACGCGTGGCCCAGGGCGAGCCCTACCTCCACTTCATCGACGCGTCGAACCGCGCGATGCCGGAAGCCCAGAAGCAGAAGGGCCTGCGCATCCGCCAGTCAAACCTCTGCATCGAGATCACTCTCCCCACCGACGAGAAGCGCACCGCCGTGTGCTGTCTGTCCTCGCCCAACGCCGACCTGTTCGACGAGTGGAGCCAGGACCCGCTGTTCCTCGAGGACTGCATGCGCTTCCTCGACAACGTGCTCGAGTACTTCATCCAGAACGCCGGCCACGGTTTCGAGCGCGCGGTCTATTCCGCCAGCCAGGAGCGTGCAGTGGGTCTCGGCCTGATGGGCTTCCAGTCCTACCTGCAGCGCAAGAACGTCCCGTTCGAGAGCGCCATGGCGGTGGGCCTGAATCGCAAGATCTTCAAGCACATCGACGAAGGCACGCTGGCCGCCAGCCGCAAGCTGGCCATCGAGCGCGGCGAAGCTCCTGACATGATCGGCACCGGTGAGCGCTTCGCGTACCGCAGCGCCATCGCGCCGAACGCATCGAGCGCCATCATCGTCGGCGTTTCGCCGTCCACCGAAGCCTGGCCCGGTAACGCCTTCACGCAAAAGACCCTGTCGGGCTTGCACCTCGTCAAGAATCCGCACCTGGAAGCCGTGCTCGAGAAGTATGGCCGCAACGACAAGCCCACGTGGTCGCAGATCGTGACCAGCGAGGGGTCGGTGCAGGGGCTCGACTTCCTATCGGACTGGGAGCGCGACGTGTTCAAGACCGCGCCGGAGCTCAACCAAGTATGGGTCGTCCAGCACGCTGCCGACCGTCAGCCGAACGTCAGCCAGTCGCAGTCGACGAACCTCTACATCCGCCCAGGGATCTCGGTGACGGAGCTGCATGACATGCACTTCGCCGCGTGGCGCAAGGGCATGAAGTCGCTCTACTACCTGCGCAATGAGGCCCCGTTCCGTGCCGAGAAGATCGGCACGAAGAGCGAGCGCCAGGTCATCCAGACCGCGCCGACCGTCTCCTACGAAACCTGCGTGGCCTGCGAGGGCTGATTCTCACGGGGGCGGGAGCCCCCAATACCGACAAGACCATGAGCAAGATTCTCCAAAGCCGCGACTATTTCAAGCCCCTCACATACCCGTGGGCCTGGGACGGCTTCGTGATGCAGGAAAAGATGAAGTGGATGCCGACCGAGGTGCCGATGCACAAGGACGTGCAGGACTGGAACCAGAAGCTCAGCGCCGCGGAAAAGAACCTGCTGACGCAGCTGTTCCGCTTCTTCACACAGGGTGACCTGGACGTGGCCAGGGGCTACTACGACAAGTTCATCCCGGCATTCCGCCAGCCCGAGCTGCGCATGATGATGGGCGCCTTCGCCAACATGGAAGGCATCCACGTGTGGGCGTACAGCCTGCTGCTGGAAACGGTCGGCATGCCGGAGGTCGAGTACAAGGCCTTCACCCAGTACGAGGCCATGGCCGCCAAGCACGAGTTCGTGCAGCAGTTCGATGTTAAGGACACCGCCGGCGTCGCGCGCAACCTGGCCGTGTACAGCGCCTTCACCGAGGGCCTGCAGCTGTTCTCGTCGTTCGCCATCCTGATGAACTTCGGTCGCTTCAACAAGATGACCGGCATGAATCAGATCGTCGCCTGGAGCATCCGCGATGAGTCGCTGCACGTCGAGAAAATGATCGAGCTCTTCCGCACGCTGATCGAAGAGAACCCGCAGCTCTGGACCGACGACTTCAAGCTCGAGCTGTACGACATCTGCCGAAAGATGGTCGAGCTCGAGGACGCCTTCATCGACCTGTGCTTCGAACAGGGCGGCATCGAGGGCCTGACCGCGGCCGAGATGAAGCAGTTCATCCGCTACATCGCCAATCGCCGCCTGAACCAGCTGGGGCTCAAGGACAACTACGACGTCAAGGAAAACCCCCTTGACTGGCTGGACTGGATCCTCAACGGCAAGGAGCACGCCAACTTCTTCGAAACCCGCGGCACCGAGTACGGCGAAGGTGTGCTGACCGGCAGCTGGTCCGATCTCTGGACCGAAATCGACAACCGCAACAAGGAAATGGCATGACCAAGAAGCAATCCCCCCAGGCCCTGGCGAAGCTTGAGCAGGGCTTCCGCAAGACTCCCGACTCGTGCGAGAACTGCAAGCACTTCAGCAAGCGGGTTGAGGAGAAGTCCTATAAGTCTTGGAACGGCCGGGTTATGCACTGGACCGTAGACAAGTCCCTGCGCTGCAACGTTGGGGATTTCGCCACGCTGAAGCGAGCCACCTGCAACAAACACGAGTTGGTGACGGCATGAGTCAAGGCGCCCTGATGCAGCACCTGGCTGACAAGGGCGTCAACACGAACCGGGTCAAGTATGCGACCGGGTTCGAGGACGCAGTCATCGGCCACACGCTGACCATTCCCCCACAGCTCGTCTACTCGAAGCAACGCATGCACGGAATCCTGGCCGGCCAGGGCCTGTCCGAAGCTGCGGCCGAAAAGGTGATCCTTAACCTCGTCGCCGGCGGCATGGGTAGCTTCGACCATCCGATCGTGGTTGACGAGATCTTCCTACAAAACCTCGAAAAATAAGAGGTACCTGACTATGCACCAAAACACCACTTTTGCCCTGGCGGGCCCGTATCGCAGCCGCAAGGGCTCCATCACGTGCCTGGTCGTGAAGAGAGGCTACAAGTTCGCGCACGTCGTCCAAATGCGCAGCGGCCAGCTGAAGCTCCGGAAGGAAAAGCTCGAAGACTTCGACCAGCGCTGGGAGGTAATCCAGCACTACCCCCTGGCCCAGGCCGTCGAGCTCTACCTGCAGCACCCAGGAGGCCATGCCACGTCGGTGAGGCGAGTCCTGATGGAGATGTCCAATGTTGCCCACTGAGCTGCGGGCCTGGCTCCGCGAGCACCGGCCCGATCTCTACGATGCCGTGCCGGGGACCACGAAGCTATACGATGCGGTCTGCCAGCTTGCCGGCCTAGTACAATACCCACCGCCGGCCGAGACGAGCGACGTCCCGTCGTACCTGGATGAGCTCCATGCGCACATCGCTGCGCAGCGGCCCTAAACAAAAACGGCCCCGATGGGGCCGTTTCTTCATTGCTTGTCGTCGTCGTCGTCGTCGGGGTCGTACCAATTGGCCAGCGAGAAGAGTAGGGTGGCAAAGTCCTGCAGAGGGAGGTCTCCGGTGGTCAAGTCGACCATGGCGTCCTCCAGCGCGGCATTGCGTGGGGTCACGACTCCGTTCAGTTCCAGAAAGGTGAGGCAGGTGACTAGCCCAGTACGCTTGTTGGCGTCGCTGAAGCAGTGGCCCTCCCCGATGGCCCTCGCGTAGTGGGCGGCGAGGTCGAACAGATCGTCGACTCCCTCATAGTACTGGGCAGTCGCCACGCGATTTAGCGCGCCTTCAAGGTATCCTTGGTGCTCGCCGGACAGGCCCTGTTCGGTCGAAAGAATGACTTCGTGGATTTCCCTTACCTGCTCAGGCGTGATCGAAATGAATTCGCTCATCGCTCATCGCTTAGCGAGGCGCTTGATCACGTCATGGTGCTTTACGATCACATTGCGGGCGACCCCCAAGACGTCCTTGTCGGACGCGCTGCGGCTCACGATCCAATGGCCATCCAGCGACTTCTGCATCCGGTTCTCAGTCTTGAAGCCCGTAGTGGTGGTCGACACGGTCGTGACCTTCTCCCGTGCCTTGATGGGCACGTTGTACTTGCTGAGAGATACGGTGGCGGCTTTCTTCATGGGGGACTCCTAATACTCCCCGAGTATATCGGTTTGTCTATCCCATGTGGTGACCGTTCGGGCGATTACAACATCACCCTATGCGCGGTAGCACTCGGCGCACTTTTTCGACCACACGCCGATGCTTGTCCTGGGCGGCTTCCCAGGTCTCGGACTCGAACATTCGGTCATGGCCACCGCCCCGGATGAGGGTCCAGAACATCGGGGGCTTGTCATCCCGCAGGCTCGCCCAGCCGGAGAAATAGGTCGTGACCTCGACGCCGTGCTCGGGGAGGGTGTCTCTTAGTTTGTATTGCTTCCCCGTGGTGCATGCCCATTTAGAATGCACCCGAAAATCGAAAACGCGCACCGGGCGTGCCGCCGCGTCCAATATATAGATGCGATCCCAGTTCTCGGGGATAGAGTAGTCCGTCGGATCCATGGCTCATGATACTGTATATTCATACAGTATCCCACTGCGGCATAATCTCGCAAAACGAGAGCGACCCATGGACCTGAAAGGCTTCCTCAAATTCATCTTCGACTCCAAAAAGCTCCTCACGGCGCTCTTGGTGGTTGGGCTAGTGCTTTACTTTGGACCGCGGCACTATCCTAGTTACATTCCTAAGGTGCCAGACCCTTGGGGCTTCGCCCCGGTGGCTCTCATGAGTCTCACTGGCGTGCCGCTGGTTCTGTGGGGGCTGGCGGTCGTAGGCGACTGGTTAATGGGAGTGAAAGGATGGGCTCTCCGATGGGGACTCTCATTCGTGGACCTAACGCCGGCTGAAATGAAACTGCTGAGGATGATGGCCGTGCTTCCCGATTATCTAGTCGGGCTCGGCCGGGTTACTCCCGAGTGGCGCATCGAGATCGATGCCTGCCTGCACGAACTGGCGAGACGAGGCCTGGTTGAGCGGTTCGGACCGAGCGACGAGTTCGCGCGGCTTACTCCCCGCGGAAAGCGTGAAGCAATGAAGCTCAGGGAGGCAAGACGGCAAAGTGGGGAGGCGGTCGAGGAGGAGGAGCTGCCACTGTTTAGGTAGGGGTTGCCTGTTACAAATCGCTTCGTTATACTTCGGTCTCTCTGCACCCGGGTGGTTGGCAAGACAAAGCCGGTGGATGCTGTAAGCCTTTGATTTGAAAGGGGGTTCTATTCCCTTACAAGGCGTAGGTCGGGGGTTCGAGCCCCTCAGCACCCACCATTCACCATCGCGCTGCAGCTGCCTCGAAGGGCCCAATTCAGGAGTGGTAGTTCAGTTGGTTAGAATACCGGCCTGTCACGCCGGGGGTCGCGGGTTCGAGCCCCGTCCACTCCGCCAAAAAAAGAGAATGCCCGCGGAAGCGGGCATTTTTTTTGATGGTTGGGAGGGAGCTGCCTGCGCAGCTCCCGGCGGGGCGAGAAGGGAATCGCTTGCAAGCGATTCCGCGGCCTGCGGTATGTAGGCGAGCCCCGTCCACTCCGCCAAAAAAGAGAATGCCCGCATTTATGCGGGCATTTTTTTTTGGCGGAGTGGAGGGAGCTGCCTGCGCAGCTCCCGGGCGGGGCGAGAAGGGATTCGCATGCAAGCGAATCCGCGGCCTGCGGTATGTAGGCGAGCCCCCGAACGATGGACCCGTCATGCGCGTCCATCGTTCGTTAGCAGCATCTCCTGACCTCACAGAAAGCCACACCGCACTTTCCGCAGGTCTGGTGTCCCGCTCCTGCTAGAATCGCAGGGTTTGTCCATCGGCCTTCGGCCCAACCCATTTTCCGATCAGCATGCTTGATTTCGTACGCAATAACCGGCGCCTGATGCTTTTGCTGCTGCTGGTGCTCGTCTTCCCGTCGTTCGTGTTCTTCGGCGTCGAGAGCTACTCGCGCTTCATGGATGGCTCGCACGATGTGGCCAAGGTGGATGGCCGTACCATCACCGTGCAGGAAGTCGACAACGTGGTGCGAGACCAGAGCGAGCGCATGCGCCAGATGCTGGGTAACAACTATGACCCGCGCATGTTCGAAGGCGCGGCAGCGCGCCAGTCTGTGCTGGACCAGTTGATCCAGCAGCGCGTGGTGGCTGATGCCACCGAGAAGAAACACCTGACCGTGTCCGACACGCAAGTGCGCGATGCCATCCAGGCCATTCCGGCGATTGCGCAACTGCGTGGCCCCGATGGTACGTTCGACGAGAAAGCCTATGTGCAGTTGCTTGCGCAGCAGGGCATGACGCCCGAGCAGCTCGATAGCCGCATGCGCTTCGAGTTGGCCACGCAGCAACTGGGCGCCGCCGTCGGTACCACGTCATTCGTACCGAAGTCGTTGCTGGATCGCCTGATCGCCATCCGCGACCAGCAACGCGATGTGCAGCCGCTGACGATCAAGTCGGCTGACTTCACGTCCAAGGTGAAGCCCGATGAGGCCGCGCTGAAGGCATACTACGAATCGCACCTGTCGGCGTACACCACGCCCGAAGAGGCCAAGGTCGAGTACGTTGTACTGTCGGGCGAAGCGCTGGCCGCAAGCCAGGCCGTAACGCCGGAAGAACTGAAGTCCTACTACGACAGCAACATCCAGCGCTTCCGCACGGAAGAGCAACGCCGCGCGAGCCACATCCTGATCGCCGCGCCGAAGGACGGCAAGGACGCCGACCGTAAGGCTGCCAAGGAGAAGGCCGAGAAGCTGCTGGCCGAAGTCAAGAAGCATCCCGAGACGTTCGCTGACGTGGCGAAGAAGAACTCGCAAGACCCGGGTTCGGCGGAGAAGGGTGGAGACCTCGGCTTCATGGGTTATGGCGCACTGGTCAAGCCGTTCGAGGACGCAATGTATGCCCTCAAGGATGGCCAGATCAGCGATCTGGTCGAGACCGACTACGGGTATCACATCATCAAGCTGACCGGCATCAAGCCAGCGGAAACGCAGCCGCTGGATGCCGTGCGTCCGGAACTCGAAGCCGAGCTGAAGAAGCAACTGGCCAGCAAGAAGTATGCGGAGCAGGCGGATGCGTTCGGCAATACGGTGTACGAGCAGTCCGACAGCCTCAAGCCGGCTGCCGACAAGTTCAAGCTGACGATCCAGACCGCGGACAACGTCACGCGTCAGCCAAACCCGGCGCTGGGCAAGGATAGCCCGCTGAACAACGAGAAGCTGCTCAAGGCCCTGTTCAGCGACGACGTGCTCAAGAACAAGCGCAATACCGAAGCCGTGCAAGTGGGTCCCACCACCCTGGTGGCGGCCCGTGTCGTGGACTATCGTCCGGCGGCGGCGCGCAAGTTCGAGGATGTCGAAGCGCAGGTGCGTCAGGCTTACATTGCGCAACAGGCAGCCGAACTGGCACGCAAGGATGGCGAAGCACGCCTTGAGGCGCTGAAGAAGGGCGGCAACGCCGACGGTTTCGGCGCCACGATCGTGGTATCGCGCGCCAAGGCCGATGGCCTGCCGCCGAAGGCTGTCGATGCGATCATGCGTGCCGATGCCACCAAGCTGCCGTCAGTGGTGGGCGTGGATCTGGGTGCCGAGGGGTACGCGATTTATCGCGTGACGAAGGTGAGCACGCCCCCCGCAGCGAATCCGGGCCAGCGTGATGCCGATGCGCAGCAACTGAGCCAACTGGCTGGTCAGACTGAACTGGCCGCGTACTATGACGCGCTCAAGGCCAAGGCGAAGGTCAAGATCCTGCGCCCGGCCAAGGCCGAGGAAAGCCAGCCAGCCAACTGATCTGGCTGATCCCAGCAAAAAGCCCCTGAGATATTGCCTGTCTCAGGGGCTTTTTGTTTGGCAATGCATTGTCGAAATGTCGTGCGTTCAGCGTGCCTTGCCGGGTGCATTGAGTAACGGTTGCAGTGCCGGCCATACGTTATCCAGCAACGTAGCCTGGGCTGCCGAGGTGGGGTGGATCCGATCGTCCTGAAACCAGTCGGCGCGCGTGATGACCTTGTCGAGGAAGAACGGCACCAACTGCGTGCCGAGTTCCTTGGCCAGCTTTGTGTACAGCGCGAAGAAGCGTTCGGTGTAGTCTTGCCCGTAGTTCGGCGGAATACGCATACCTACGAGTACGACCTTGGCGCCGGTCTTCTTGGCGTCGCTGACGATGCCGCGCAGGTTGGTCTCGGTCGATTGCAGCGAGAGACCGCGCAGGGCATCGTTGGCACCGAGTTCCACGATGACCACGGCGGGCTTGTGGCGCTTGAGCAGGTCAGGCAGGCGCGTCTTGCCGCCCACCGTGGTCTCGCCACTGATGCTTGCATTGACGACGCTATAATCGAACCGCTCGCGGCGCAGGCGCTCCTGCAGAAGGCTGACCCATCCGGTGCCACGCGCAATGCCGTATTCGGCCGAGAGGCTGTCGCCCAGGACGAGCACTGAGGGTGCCGATGTCTGGGTGGACGTTTGTGCAACTGCCGGCAACACCAGCGAACCGAATGCGGCGGCCGTGGTCGCAATACAAGCCGCCACCAATCGTCGGCGTGCCCCATTTCCAATTCCGTTTCCAATCTTCTCGCGCATGTCCTCTTCCATTCTTGCTGTCGAGTCACTCGGAAAGACCGTAGCCGACACGACGGGTTCGCTGACGATTTTGCACGACGTCTCGTTTTCCGTCACGGCTGGCGAAACGCTGGCCATTGTCGGTGCATCGGGTTCCGGCAAGTCCACGCTGCTGGGCCTGCTCGCCGGGCTCGATCTCCCGAGCAATGGGGCAGTGCGCCTGCACGGGCAGGATCTGTTCCAGCTCGACGAAGACCAGCGCGCCGCGCTGCGGGGACGCCATGTCGGTTTCGTGTTCCAGTCGTTCCAGCTGGTCGGCCACCTGACCGCGCTGGAGAACGTGATGCTGCCGCTTGAGTTGCGCGGCGAGACGGATCGCGTCCGCGAGCGTGCCACGGAAATGCTGGAGCGCGTGGGACTCGGCAAGCGGCTGACGCATTATCCGCGCACGCTGTCGGGCGGCGAGCAGCAGCGCGTGGCGCTGGCTCGCGCATTCGTGGCCCGGCCCGACATCCTGTTTGCGGACGAGCCCACAGGGAGCCTCGATACGGCCACGGGCGAGGCCGTGATCGCGTTGATGTTCGAGCTGAACCGCGATGCCGGGTCCACGCTGGTGCTGGTCACGCATGACCGCTCCGTGGCGGCGCGTTGCGGTCGCATCCTGACCATCGACGCCGGTCGGGTAGCCAGCGACGAGTTGATGGGTACGGAAATCTGAATCGAAGGAAGCGGATCAGCCGCGCGCCAGCACGTCACGGGCGCGGGCGATCAGCGAGGCGGTCGATGCATCGTGCACGGCCGTGCCCTTGCCGGTCAGTTCCGATTCGATGGGGCGGGCGAGGATCTTGCCAAGCTCCACGCCCCATTGGTCGAACGAGTTGATGTTCCAGACCACGCCCTGCACGAACGTGCGATGCTCGTAGAGCGCGATCAGCGCGCCCAGCACGTGCGGTGTCAGATCTTCCATCAGTAAAGTATTGCTCGGGCGGTTGCCGTCGAACACCATGTGCGGGATACGGGCTTCGTCGTTGACGCCGGCCGCGCGCAACTCCTCCGCGCTGCGGCCACGCATCAGTGCCTCAGCCTGTGCGAAGCAGTTGGCCAGCAGCTTGGCATGATGTCCCGGCAATTCGCGCGGTGGTACCAGCGGCGCGACGAAGTCCACCGGCACCACCTGCGAGCCCTGGTGGATCATCTGGAAATAGGCATGCTGGCCGTTGGTGCCGGCCGTGCCCCAGACCACAGGCGAGGTGTCCACGTGCACCGGAGCGCCGTTGAGTTGTACGGACTTGCCGTTGCTCTCCATCTCCAGTTGCTGCAGGAACGCAGGAAACAGTTCGAGCGACGTCGAATAGGGCGCCATGCAGCTCGTGGGCATGCCGAAGAAATTGCGATACCAGATGCCGAGCATCCCCAGCACCACGGGCATGTTGCGCGCGAGCGGGGCGGTGCGGAAATGGTCGTCCATGGCCCGGCCGCCGAGCAGGAGGTCTTCGAACGCATCGAAGCCCACGGCCAGCGCGATCGACAAGCCAACCGACGACCACAGCGAGAAGCGCCCACCGATCCAATCCCAGAATTCGAACATGTTGTCCGGGTCGATGCCGAACTTGACCACCGCCTCGCGGTTTGTGGAAACCGCCACGAAATGCCGTGCCAACTGGTTCTCGGCCACACCGTTCTGGAGGAACCACTCGCGCATGCTGCACGCGTTGGCCATGGTTTCGAGCGTGGTGAACGTCTTGGAGCAGACGATCACGAGCGTGCGGGCCGGATCGAGCCGTACCAGCGTCTCCGCCAGTTCGGTGCCATCGACGTTCGACACGAAGTGCATGCGCGGGCCGCGTGGATCGGCCAGGTGCGCCAAGGCGCGGCACACCATGCGCGGGCCGAGGTCGGAGCCGCCAATGCCGATGTTCACAATGTCGAGGATGGGCTGGCCCGTGAAACCGGTCCAGGCGCCGGTGCGCACGCGGTCCGCGAAATCGCGCATGCGGCGCAGTACGTCGTGGATGCCCGGCATCACCGACTGACCATCGACCTTGAACGGCGCCTCGAGTAGCGCGCGTAGCGCCACGTGCAGCGCGGCGCGATCCTCGGTGGTGTTGATGTGTTCGCCCGCAAACATCGCGTCGCGGCGCTGGGTGACGCCCGCTTCCTCGGCCAGCTTCATCAGCAGTGCGAAGGTTTCGAACGTGATGCGGTTCTTGGAGTAGTCCAGGTAGAGCCCGGCGGCTTCCAGCGAAAAGTCCTCGACCCGGCGTGCGGCCTCGGCTTCGGCAAACCACTGCTGCATCGGCGTATGGCGGATGGCATCGAAGTGTTGGCGAAGGGTGGTCCAGGCGTGGAGTTCAGTCGGCATGCGTTCTTCTGGAAATCGGTGAGACGGCCCGGCTGCATTGTGCGAGGGCAGTGACAAGTATATTCGCGCAGATGTGATGTCAAAAGCCTGAAGTGGCTGCAAAAAGTAACGGCGCTTGCATCATCGGCAACCTTAACAGCCTGTAGCGCGACAACCTATCGGTCGTTGTCCGACGCCTGGCGCCCTATGTGCGCCATCGCACGCGCGGTACGCCTCAACGCCGCAACCGCGCGGCCACACGGCGCAGCAGCGGTTCGCCGCCCGCCACGCACAGGCCGCCTACGCAGATCACGGCGATGCCGAGCGCGGTGGTCCAGTCGGGCAGGTGCCCGAAAGCGAGGTAGCCGACGATGGTCGCGGAGAAGATCTGCAGGTACAGGAACGGGCTCAGGAACGAAGCATCGGCATACTGGAAGGCACGAATCACGAAGTAGTGGCCGAGGGAGCCGGTCAGTCCGGCCGACAGCAGCAGCGCGCACTGCATCGGCGTGGGCATGGCCTCGAACCAGAAGAAGGGCACGAGCAGGGTGGTCAGCGTGGCGCCGGTCACGCCGCTCTGGATCAACGTTGTCATCGGTGCGTCATACGCGGCGATGCGGCGCGTGAGCATCTGCAGCAGCGCGAAGAGTAGCGCCGACAGCAACCCCAATCCCACCCCGAGCGAGTTGAGTTCGCCACCGGGACGCACTACCACGAGCATGCCGCCAAAGCCGATGATGACGCCGATCCAGCGCATCCAGCGAGCGTGCACGCCGGGACGCTCACCCAGCAGCCATGGCGACAGCGCCACCACGATCAGCGGTGCGCAGAAGTTCAGCGCCGTGGCCGTAGCCAGCGGCATCAGCTTCAATACGCTAAAAAAGACGAGCGTCGAGGCCAGCATCAACGCGCCGCGCAGCCATTGCAGCCGGGGCACGGCCGGGCGCGATAGCTGCTGCCAGCGCGTGGGGCCGATCAGCAGGAAGATGGCGGCGACGTGCCCGAGATAGCGGACCCAGGCCACGGCCACAACGGGCAAGCCTTGCTGTGTCAGGGTCTTGCCCGTGGCGTCGAGCAGGCTCAGTATCCATTGACCGATCACGAGCAGACCGATGCCCGTGAGGAGTTGACGGCGCGAGCTATCGTCGCTGTCCAGTATGGCAAAACGACTCATGCCGGACGGCCTTCGAGCAATGCGTTGAGTGTGGCCCGGGCGGGCAGGTAGAGTTCGCTCGCCGTCATGCCAGCCGGCCCGGTGCCGGCGTCGACGAGCCGATCCGCCGCGCGGCCATGGATCCAGACGGCGGCTCGTGCGGCGGCGGCCGCGGGTACGCCTTGGGCGAGCAAGGCACCGATCATGCCCGCCAGCACGTCGCCCGTGCCGGCGGTGGACAGGCCGGCATTGCCAGTGGGATTGATGGCAGGTGGTGCGTCATCGGGAGTGGCGATAATCGTGCCGGACCCCTTGAGCACGATGGTCGCGTGCCACTGGGCTGCCAGCGCGTGTGCGGCGGCCAGGCGGTCGCGCTGGACCTCGGACACGCTGCTGCCCAGCAGGCGGGCGGCTTCGAGCGGGTGCGGGGTCAGGATGCAGTCGAGACCGCTGGCTCGCATCTGGTCGCGCAAGCCAGTGTCGGCCGCGAGCAGGTTCAATGCGTCGGCATCGAGCACGATCGGAATGGTGGGTTCCGCATTGGCGCACACATCGAACAGTTGCGACAGGTGTTTGCGGGCGGCGGTGCCGTTGCCCATGCCAGGGCCGGCAACGATGGCCGACATGCCGTCGAGCGCCAGTTCGGATAGCGCATGCAGCATCAGTTCCGGATGCACGGGGTCGATGGCCGGCGCGGGCTGCGCGAGGAATCCCACATGCACGCGTCCGGCCCCAAGATGGAGCGCCGCGCGGGCGCCGAGCAGGGGAGCGCCGGTCATGCCATGGCAGCCACCGATTACCGCCACGTTGCCGTAGCGCCCCTTGTTGCCGGCGTGATCGCGCCGGGGCAGGGCGCGCACGAAGCCGCCCGGCTGGTTGACCATGGCCACGGGCGCAGGGGAGGGCTGGCTGGCATCGAGACCGAGCGGTGCGATATCGATATCGCCTGCGCAATCGCGCCCATCGAGTGTCAGCAGTCCGGGCTTGGCGGCGAGGAAGGTCAGGGTGCGCTGTGCACGCACGGCGGGTTGGCCGGCGCCGGTATCCGCAAACAGTCCGCTCGGCACGTCGAGGGCGTACACAGGCAGGTGCGAGGTATTGAGATGCGCGATCCAGCGCGCCACGTTGCCGTCCGCGCTGCGGTTCAGGCCGATGCCGAGCAGGCCATCGACCACGGCGGCGCAGCCGGCCGGCCATGGCGGCAGGGCGGCGTCGGGATCGGGATGCATGGCGAGCAGCGGCACGCCGGCCGTGCGCGCGTCGAGCCAGGCGCGCGCGGCATCGGCGGGCAACTGGTCGGCCTCGGCGATCAGCCACGCTTCCACGAGCCGGCCGGCTTGGTGCAGGCGCGTGGCCGCCACCAGCGCGTCGCCGCCGTTGTTGCCACGTCCGGCCAGAAACAGGATGCGGCCCTCGGGTACGTGCTGGCTCACCCAGTCCGCCGCCGCTGTACCGGCACGCGACATCAGCGTGAACGGCGGCGTGGTGTCGAGTCCGGCCTGCTCGATCTGGCGGATCGCGGCCACGTCATAGAGCGGCGTGGGATTGGCGATGGCGGCAGCGTCGAGCGACCTCCATGCGGCGTCGGGGACCGGCGCGGAGGGTGACGCGGAGCAGGGTGGCGCGGCAGTGTTCATCGGGTGCTGTGCGGGGCGCGAGCGGATCTTCCACGATTCTGCCCCATCCGACGCGCCGCGCCCACCCCGCCTCCGTGTTGCTTGCGTTGCCGCTACTTGAGTTCCTTCGCCATGACGAGGTCCGGCAGCCATGTCACCACGGTGGGCCAGATGGTGATGATCCCGATGGCAACCACCATCATCATGAAGAACGGCAGCGACACGCGGGCGATGTAGTTGCTGTCCTTCCCGGTCATGCTCTGTAGGACGAAGAGGTTGAAGCCCACGGGCGGCGTCACCTCTGCAATCTCCACCAGCAGCACGATGAAGATGCCGAACCACACCAGGTCGAAGCCCGCGGCCTGCACCATGGGGAGTACGGTTGCGGTGGTTAGCGCGATCATCGAGATGCCGTCGAGCGCCGTGCCCAGGATGATGTAGATGACGGTCAGCACGGCGATCAGCGCCCAAGGCGAGAGATGCAGCGCTGCCACCCACTCGGCCAATGCACGCGGAATGCCGGTGAAGCTCATCGTCACGGACAGGAACGAGGTGGCGCCCAGCACGAACATGATCATCGCGGTCAGCCGGGTGGCCGACATCAGGCTCTCCCAGAACGCCTTGCGCGTCAGCGAGCCGCCCGCCCAGGCCAGCCCGAGCGATGCCACCACGCCATACGCCGCCGCCTCGGTCGCCGTGGAGTAGCCGGTGATCATGATCCACGTGATGAACGCGATCAGGATGATGCAGGGCATCAGTTGCTTGATCGACGCCAGCCGCGCCCGCCAGCCGAAGGTTTCGGCCTTGGGTGTTTTCGACGGATTGGCCAGCGCCCAGACCACGATGTATCCCGAGAACAGCAGCATCAGCAGCAGTCCGGGCAGGAAGCCTGCCAGGAACACGCGGATGATCGACACATCGGCGGACACCGCATACACCACCATCGTGATAGACGGCGGTATCAGGATGCCCAGCGTGCCGGCGCACGAAAGGGACCCCAGCGTGATGCGCTCGTCGTAGCCGCGCCGCGTGAGTTCGGGCAGGGCGGACTTGGCGATGGTTGCGCAGGTAGCCGCCGATGACCCCGACACCGAGCCGAAGATGCCGCATCCCAGGATGTTCACGTGCATCAGCCGTCCCGGCAGCCAGTTCAACCACGGCGACAGGCCGTTGAACATCTGCTCGGAGAGCTTGGTGCGGAACAGGATCTCGCCCATCCACACGAACAGTGGCAGCGAGGCCAGCGTGTAGGACGCGCTCGACGACCACCAGGAGTTGGCAAGGTTGACCAGTGCGTCGTGATCCGAAAACACGACGAGTCCCACCCACGACGTGACTGCGATAGCCACCGGAATCCACGCGCCGATCGCGAGGAACACGATCATCACGAGCAGCAGGATCAATGCAACAAGTACGGTGCTCATCAGACCGTCTCCCCGAAATCGCCCGACGCCAGCTTGGCTTCCTGTGCCAATTGGTAGCGCGGCTTCTGGTGGCGCACCACGCGCAGCCATTCGTCGGCCACGGCCAGCAGGAAGCCGAGCGCGCCGACTACGGCGAAACTTTGCGGAATCCACAGCGGAATCACGATCTGACCTTGCGAGACATCGCCGATGTCCCAGCTTTGCCACGCGAACGTGCCGAGCGCCCACGCGGCATAGCCGGCGAAGACGAGGCAGATGGAGAGCGAGAGGATTTCGAGCACCCAGCGGCGCTTCGGTCCCACGGCTTCGAGCAGCATTTCCACGCGGACGATGCCGCCATGCTGGAAGGTCTGGCCGAGAACGAGGAAGGCCGATGCGGCGCAGAGCCAGGAGACGATATCGTCGCCGCCCTTGAGCACGATCTGGGTCTCGCGCGAAATCGACATCGCGATCATCACGATGCAAACGGCGAGGATGCAGAGCGCGCCGAGTGCGGCGAACAGGTCAAGCAAATGGTCGAGCCATCTTTTGGGCGGCTCGACAGGCTTGGCAGGATAGGGGGCTGACATGGGTGGGGCGGGCTACCTGTGATGCGCGGCACGACCTGAGATCGCGACGCACAACCGAAAAAAGAGAACCCGGCAGGCTGCACGAGGCATGCCCGCCGGGCCAAGGCGCACTGCGGCAACAGCGGTTGTCGATCGCCGGCTGCCTGTTTCGATGGCCTATTTCTTGTAGGCGTCGAGGATGGCCTTGCCATCGTCACCCGCGCTCTTGGCCCAATCGTTGACCATGGTCTCTCCCACCTTCTGCATGTCGCCCTTCAGTTGCGCGGACGGGGGCGCCACGGTCATGCCGTTCTTCGCCAGCGTGGCCAGGTATTCCTTGGTCTTCTGCTCGGAGATTTGCCAGCCGCGTTTCTCGGCATCGGCTACCGCCTTCAGCAGGGCATCCTGCGTGGGCTTGTCCAGCGCGTTGAAGGCCTTCTTGCTGACCACCAGCATGTTCTTGGGCAGCCAGGCATCGACGGTGTAGAAGTACTTGACCGATTCCCAGACCTTGGTGTCCACGCCCGTGGCGCCGGACGACATGAAGGAGTTCACGGTGCCGGTAGCCAAAGCCTGCGCCAGGTCGGCGGCCTGGATGGTCACGGGCTGGGCGCCCACGATCTCCGCGATCTTCGACGTGGCCGGGTTGTAGGCGCGCCATTTGAGGCCCTTCATGTCGGCGGCGCTGTTGATCGGCTTGTTCGCGTAGATGCCCTGCGGCGGCCAGGCCACGGCGTAGAGCAACTTCATGCCCTGGCGGTCCAGCACCTTGTCTGTAGTGGGTTTGGATGCCTGCCAGAGCTTGTAGGAGTCTGCATAGCTGGTGGCCAGGAACGGCACCGCATCCACGCCGAAGACCGGATTCTCGTTGGCCAGCAGCGACATCAGGATCTCGCCCATCTGTACCTGGCCGGTCTGTACCCCGCGCTTGATCTCGTTGGCCTTGAGCAGCGAGCCATTCGGATGGATCACGATCTTGAGCTTGCCGCCCGTGGCCTTGTCTACATCCGCGGCCATCTGTTGCAGGTTTTCGGTGTGCAGGTTGGTGGCCGGGTAGCCCGTGGGGAGGTCCCATTTGGTGTCTGCCCGTGCCGCCGTGGCGGCCAGCAGCAATGCCGCCGCCGCGACTGCCAATGCCTTGACTCGCATCTCGATCTCTCCTGGTGTTGCGCGTGGGCGCCTGCCCGACTGCGCGGGTTGGACTACCTGGAACTGCCAGCGCGCCATGGTCGCTTTGTCTGATACATGGCGCAGGATTGTGGTCACCTCAATGGTCGCAACATGGTGGTGGCTCGGCCACCTGCCGCGACGTCGAACGTTCGGGGCTGATGCAAGGCTCGTGCCCGGCACGCTACACTTGCGGCCTGTTCGGGGCGTGCGCGCGGGGACACCTCAGCCTAACAAGAAGCGGCCTGCCCCGACAGATAGGGATGGTCTGTATGTTGCGGCAAGGCCAATGCGGAGTTCCGCCGCTCGGCTGCCGCTCAACCTCGATCCAGGGACGCCATGAACAATGCAGTATGCGGGTTCGATTCGGAGACGCTCCGTGCCGGGTTGGGCCTGCCTGCAACCGTGTCGATGCATGCCGTGACGTGGCGCAGCGACGATGCATCGGCGTTTGCGAACGAGCCATTGCCTGCGTCGTTGGCTGCGGCGTCACCGCGTCGCCGGACCCAATTTCGCGCGGGTCGGCACTGCGCGCGCCACGCACTGGTGCATGCGGGTGCCGGGGCGGTGACCCCGGCCCGTGATGACGAAGGACTGCCGGTATGGCCGGTCGGCTGGATCGGCTCGATCAGCCATACGACCGACCGGGCCGTGGCGTTGGCCGCAGCGGTGGCGCAGGTGGGAGAACTCGGCGCCGTTGGCATCGACGTGGAGCTGTGGCTGGCGCCTGACCGTGCCGAGGAAATCGCCGCAATGGTGGCATTGCCCGAAGACATCGCGGCGTTGGCTGCCGGCCTCGGGCGCACCCGCGCCGACGCTGTGACACTGCTGTTCTCCGCGAAGGAATCGCTCTACAAGGCGCTGTTCCCCACTGTGCGCCGCTTCTTCGATTTCGAGGCTGCGCGGCTGGCCGGCTGCGCACCCGGTGTACTGGAACTGGCGCTGACTTGCGATTGGCATGCGCGATGGCCCGTTGGCACGCTGTTCGAGGTTCGCTTTGCCGCGACCCCGGAGGCGGTGGTCACGGCGGTATGGGTGGAAGACTGAGGGAGCGAGGTCAGGCGGCCCCGTCATAAGGCCCAATTTCCGTCGGCTTTGATCGCAGATCGAGGGTGATTTGCCGATAAAATGCTGCATTCCCTCGCACTCGTCACAGAAAAGAAGGTTCGCTTCCATGCCACGCAAGCCCGCGCAGGACCGTCAGGCAGACGCTGCATCCCATGGTTCCGAAGTGTTGGAGAGTTCCGACGCAACCGGCGGCGTCAGCGCGCGACCCGCACCGCTGACCCGGGCCCCTGGCGTCAATATCGTTTCTTCGTCACATCTCGTTTCGGTACGCAGCCCGGAGCTTTCCGAATTCGAGTTCGGATTGAACACGGCCTACAACGCCTACAGCCGCTGGGTGGTGCGCTGCATGGGCGCAGCCGGCGTGCGCGACCTGACCTTCCTGGATGTGTTGGTGCTGCACCATGTGAACCATCGCGGCCGGGCCAAGCGGCTGGCGGACATCTGCTTCGTGCTCAACGTGGAAGACACTCACCTCGTCACTTACGCATTGAAGAAGCTTGTTGGCCTGGGATTGGTCGCGGGCGAGCGCGTGGGCAAGGAAGCCACTTACGCCACGACGACGGCCGGGACGGAAGCCTGCGCCCGGTACCGCGAGATCCGCGAACAGTGCCTGACGAGCAATTTCACCGAGGGCAGCGACGAGAACGTGGAAATCGGCGAACTGGCGCGCTTGCTGCGCGTATTGACCGGTCTCTACGAGCAGGCCGCACGCTCGGCGACTTCTCTCTGAGATTGGCGGCGTTGAGGTCGGTGTAACAAGGTACAATAGCGGTTTTCCGCCAGCCGGCATTCCATTCAGCAGTGCCGGCGGCCGCGAGCCCCGACCCTCCAGCCTCCTGCCCGTACCGATCATGGCGCATTTTTCGTGCTTCCCTGGCGCTTTGGCGCTTTCTGCCTTCCGTCAGCAACGCCTGCTTGCCGCTCTCCAGCAAATCGACGCCGATATCGAATCGGTGCATGGCCAGTTCGTGCACTTTGTCGATTCGGATACCCCGCTCACTGCCGAGGAACAGACGCGCATAGGCGCGATGCTGACCTACGGCGCACCATTCACGGCGCCGGCCGATGGCGACCGCTTTGTGGTGATTCCGCGCTTCGGCACGATTTCGCCGTGGGCCAGCAAGGCCACCGATATCGCCCATAACTGCGGCCTGACGCATGTCCACCGCGTCGAGCGCGGTATCGAAATCACCGTCATCTGCAAGAAGGGCCTGCTGCGCGGCCGCAAGACGCTGGACGCTGGCACGCGCGCCGCCGTGGCTGCACACCTGTTCGACCGCATGACCGAAACGGTCATCGCCTCGCGCGACGAGGCCGCCGGCCTGTTCCAGGAACTGCCGGCCAAGCCGCTCCAGTTCATCGACATTTCCGCCGGCCGCACGGCGCTGGAAAATGCCAATACGGCCATGGGCCTGGCGTTGTCGGAAGACGAAATCGATTACCTGCTGGAAAACTACGGCAAGCTGGGTCGCAACCCGACCGATGTCGAACTGATGATGTTCGCGCAGGCCAACAGCGAACATTGCCGCCACAAGATCTTCAACGCGACCTGGTCGATCGACGGTGTGGCGCAGGACAAGTCGCTGTTCGCGATGATCCGCAATACGCACCAGTTGAACCCGCAAGGTTCCATCGTCGCGTACTCGGACAACTCGGCCGTGATGGAAGGCGATGTGGCCGAGCGCTGGTTCCCGCGCGGAGACGGCCAGCAGTATGGCCGCCACGAGGCGTTGACCCATACGCTGATGAAGGTGGAAACGCACAACCACCCCACGGCGATCTCGCCGTTCCCGGGTGCGTCCACCGGCGCTGGCGGTGAAATCCGCGACGAAGGCGCCACCGGCCGGGGCGCCAAGCCCAAGGCCGGCCTGACCGGTTTCACCGTGTCGAACCTGATGTTGCCGGATGCCGTGGAATCCTGGGAAAACGCGCGTGACGCGGCCCAGCCGATGGCCCATCGCAACCCGGACGACAAGCCGGGTGTGACCGGCAAGCCGGACCGCATCGCCTCGCCGTTGCAGATCATGATTGACGGCCCGCTCGGCGGCGCCGCGTTCAATAACGAATTCGGCCGTGCCAACCTGGGCGGCTACTTCCGCGTCTACGAGCAGAACGTGGGCGGCACCGTGCGCGGCTATCACAAGCCGATCATGATCGCCGGGGGCATCGGCAACATCGACGCCAATCACACGCACAAGGACCCGCTGCCGGCTGGCACGCTGCTGATCCAGGTAGGCGGTCCGGGCATGCGCATCGGGATTGGTGGCGGGGCCGCCAGCTCGATGGCGACGGGCACCAATACCGCTGAACTCGATTTCAATTCGGTGCAGCGTGGCAATCCGGAAATGGAACGCCGTGCGCAGGAAGTCATCAACGCTTGCTGGCAACTGGGCGAAGACAACCCGATCCTGTCGATCCACGACGTCGGCGCGGGTGGTATCTCGAATGCCTTCCCCGAACTGGTGGATGGCGCTGGCCGTGGCGCGCGCTTCGATCTGCGCCAGGTGCATCTGGAAGAGTCCGGCCTGTCGCCGGCGGAGATCTGGTGCAACGAATCGCAAGAGCGTTATGTGCTGGCCATCGCACCGAACGATCTGCCCCGCTTCCGGGCCATGTGCGAGCGCGAGCGTTCGCCGTTCGCCGTGGTCGGTATTGCCACGGAAGAGAAGCAATTGCAGCTCGTCGACGCCAATGTCGACGCATCGCTGAAGGAACACTTCGCTGTCGATATGCCGATGGATGTGCTGCTTGGCAAGCCGCCGCGCATGCATCGCGACGTGCGCCGCGTGGAGCAGGAACTGCCCCCGGTGGACGTGACCGGCCTCTCGCTGGAACAGGCCGTGCGCGATGTGCTGCGCCACCCCACGGTGGGCAGCAAATCGTTCCTGATCACGATTGGCGACCGTACCGTGGGCGGCATGAACGCCCGCGACCAGATGGTTGGTCCGTGGCAGGTGCCGGTGGCGGACGTGGCCGTGACCACGCTCGACTACAAGGGCCGTGCGGGTGAAGCGATGACGATGGGCGAGCGTACGCCGCTGGCCGTGATCGACGCCGCCGCATCGGGCCGCATGGCAATTGGCGAGGCGCTGACCAACCTGGCCGCTGCGCCGGTGAAGGATCTGAACAAGGTCAAGCTGTCGGCCAACTGGATGGCAGCGTGCGGTGTGGATGGCGAGGATGCCAAGCTGTATGACACCGTGCATGCCGTGGGCATGGAACTGTGCCCGGCACTCGGCATCAGCATTCCGGTGGGCAAGGATTCGCTGTCGATGCGCACCAAGTGGAGCGATGCCGACGGCGACAAGGAAGTGGTGGCGCCGGTCTCGTTGATCATCTCGGCCTTCGCCGCCGTGGACGACGTCAATAACACGCTGACGCCGCAACTGCGCACCGATCTCGGCGACACCACGCTGATCGCCATCGACCTGGGTCGTGCGAAGCATCGTATGGGTGGCAGCATCCTGGCACTGGTGTCGCAGCAGGTGGGCGACAGCGTGCCGGACGTCGATAGCCCCGAAGACCTGAAGAACTTCTTCAACGTGATCCAGCGCCTGAACCGCGAAGGCAAGCTGCTGGCCTATCACGACCGCTCGGACGGCGGCTTCATGGCAGCCGTGGCGGAAATGGCTTTTGCTGGACGTACCGGTGTCTCGCTGAACGTCGACATGCTCGCGCTCGACCCGACGCAGGAGCAGGACTACGGCGACGCCAAGAACTGGACGCAGCAGATTTCCGGGCGCCGCAATGAACAGACGCTGCGCGCGCTGTTCTCCGAAGAGCTCGGTGCGGTGATCCAGGTGCGTCAGGAAGAACGCGACGCCGTGTTTGCGGTGCTGCGCGAAGCGGGCCTGTCCGCTTGCAGCCACGTGATCGGCAAGCCGAACACGACAGACCAGATCGAGGTGTACCGCGATGCCAAGAAGGTGTTCGGTGCGCCGCGTGCGGACCTGCAACGTACGTGGTCGGAAGTCAGCTGGCGCATTGCGCGCCTGCGCGACAACCCAGCCTGCGCCGACAGCGAATACGACCGCGTACTCGACGCGGCAGACCCCGGCATTAGCCCCGTGCTGACGTTCGATCCGGCTCAGGACATCGCCGCGCCGTTCATCGCTACTGGCAATCGTCCGCGCGTGGCGATCCTGCGCGAGCAGGGCGTGAACTCGCAGATCGAAATGGCCTACAGCATGGACCTGGCCGGTTTCGACACGGTCGACGTCCACATGAGCGACCTGATCGCGGGCCGTGTCAGCCTGGCGGACTTCAAGGGCTTCGTGGCCTGCGGCGGTTTCAGCTACGGTGACGTGCTGGGCGCCGGCGAAGGCTGGGCCAAGACGATCCTGTTCAATGGCCAGATGGCCGAGCAGTTTGCCGCGTTCTTCAACCGCCACGACACGTTCGCGCTGGGCGTGTGCAATGGTTGCCAGATGCTGAGCAACCTGGCCCCGATCATCCCGGGCGCCGGTGCATGGCCGAAGTTCACGCGCAACCAGTCGGAGCAATACGAAGCCCGCTTCGTGACGGTGGAGGTGCAGCAGTCGTCGTCGATCTTCTTCGCCGGCATGGAAGGCAGCCGCATTCCTATCGCCGTGGCGCACGGTGAAGGTTTCGCCGACTTCTCGCAGCAAGGCGATATCGGCAAGGTCAACGTGGCATTGCGCTTCGTCGATAACCGCGGTGCCGTGACGCAAACCTATCCGCTGAACCCGAACGGTTCGCCGGAAGGCATCACCTCGGTCACTACCGTTGACGGCCGCTTCACGGCACTGATGCCGCACCCGGAGCGCGTGTTCCGCACCGCAACGATGAGCTGGGCACCGGACGCATGGAAGGACATCCCCGGTGGCGGTAGCCCGTGGATGCGCATGTTCCGCAATGCCCGCAAGTGGGTGGGCTGAGCGGACGTAGCTACGTCTGGCTGGTAAATGGAAAACGCCTGCAATTGCAGGCGTTTTTCTTTGGGCGGGACATTAACGTGTGGCGATGTCGTAGATACCCCAGACCATCAGAATCAGAGAGCAGCCGAGGATCGCGCAGGAAACGCGAATCACGACCTTTCCTTGAAAATCGTCATCGTCGACCATGCGTATAAAGAAGGCCTTCATATCTTTCTCCTGAATGAATTGCAAAGTGGTTAACAGTGTTTAGAAATCAGCGTGGCATGCGCGACAGAGGTTGTAATGGCACTGGCGAGGCTGATCGCAATGGAACCCTGGATGATGCGGTGGGTACCCATGTGCTGGCGGCGCCGGCGGCGTGGAGCGCTATGGAGAGAGCCCAGCATTACCAGTACGGACCCCGCGACAATGATGAACACGTTGATAGCAAGCAGGCTCCACGCCAACTGCCTTCCGCCAGTCGCCTGATCGATCCACCCTGCGAGCACATGGCAGCCCGCCGCACTCATCGGAATTGCCGCCCACAGCAACTGACCGTTTTCGACCGATCGTCGGACGATGCCGTTGCTTCGCGAGCGTGAGAACTCTGCGAAGCGCGCCAACGGCAGCAGCGCGAGCGGGGCGAGCAGCGGAATGGCGACGTTGAAGAGGAACCAGCCGAACAGGTCGAACACGTGGGCCATGGCGCTCCTTCGAAATGAAATGGACGCAGCCATGCTAGGCGCTTTCAGCACATGCGCCTAGACCGAATTTGTGAACTTTTGGTGTCCGATGAGGGGCGGTTTGCGCTTGATCATGGACGATTTGAGAGGATTCTCAAGCGACGTCCGTATGCTGGTAGGAAGGGTGATTGCGCGCGTAGTTGTCCGTCTTGGGTGCGGTCACTTCGACCCGTGCGCTCCACGGCAGATAGCGGGAGTAAAGCAGTCGCAGGCGATCCGCATCGGGCGGCAACTTGATTTCTCCGCGGACTTCCATGAACGCGATAGTCGCCTGCAGGGCCTTTGATTGCGCGTAGCGGTCGCGCGTGGGGAGGTGAGGATGGATCTGGCGCCAGTGGTCGCCGGTGCAGGCGATATGGGGCATGCCGAGCGCGCAATAGACGATGCCGCGCGAGTAGAGGTGCCACATGTTCCAGTAGCCGCTAGTGGCCCCCATGAAAGACGTCTCCTGACAGCATCGCGCAAGTTACCCCGGCCCCAATGCCGATGGTTCAGAGATGGTACTAAACCTCGCACGCCCGTTGGGTGCCAAATGTTCACGAGCGCGCATATCTACTGAGCCAAATGAAAAAGCCGGCACTCAGGTGCCGGCTTTTTTTACTGTGGTAGCGGGAAAGGCGCCCGTTACTGGATCTTCGCCTTGTCCTTGATCGACTTCATCATGGCCTGGAACTGCTCGCGTTGCCATGCCTGATCGCCCATCAGCATCTGTTGCAGCTGGGGCTTCACTTCCTCGAAGGTCGGGACCTTGGCGTCGCGCGTGTCCACGAGTTCGATGATGTGCCAGCCGAACTGGGTCTTGACCGGCGTGTCTGTCATCTGGCCCTTCTTCAGGCCGGTCATCGCGGCGGAGAATTCCGGCACGTAGCTGCTGCTGTTGGCCCAGTCCAGATCGCCGCCGTTGGCCGCGGAGCCGGTGTCCTTTGACGAGCTCTTGGCTAGGTCCTCGAACTTGGCGCCGGCCTTGATCTTGGCGATGATGGCCTTGGCGTCCGCTTCCTTTTCCACCAGGATGTGGCGGGCGTGATACTCCTTGCCGTTGCCGAACTGCGTCTTGATCTTGTCGTACTGCTTGCGCAGTTCTTCGTCATTGGCGCCGTGCGTGCGGACGTAGTCCTCGAACACTGCACCGGCCAGCACGTTCAGGCGGGCCTGTTCGAGCTGTTCCTGAATATCGTCGCGTTGCGTGATGCCGCGCTTGGTGGCTTCCTGCAGCAGCAGTTCGCGGTCGATCAGCATCGTGCGGGCACGGTCGCGCAGTTCGGGCGACGCGGGTTGTCCGGTGCCGGCGATCAGCTTGTCCACTTTTGCCGACAGGATGGGCTTGCCATTCACAACGGCGGCGTTCTGGGCGAATGCGGGCAGGCTGCCTGCAGCGAGCACAGCCGCCAGGCTGAACGAGAGGACGGTGGTCTTCATGGAATCAGTTCTGAGAGTTGCGGGTCGCGTCGCGTGATGCTTCGCGGGATTGATATTCTTGTTCGGTATGTGCGATGACTGCCAGCGCATGGATTTGCACGGGGAACAGTTCGCGCAGCGCATCATACACCATACGATGGCGCGCCACGCGCGAGTGACCGGCAAAGCGCTCGCTGACGATCAGGACGTTGTAATGCCCCCCGCCGGACGCCGCACCGGCATGCCCGGCATGGGCGGCGCTGTCGTCATGGACATGCACGTGGGAAGGGGAGAGCGCTGCGCGTAGCAATGCCTCGATGTGGACGGGGTCGGCTGCCAAACGAAGATCCTTGATAAGGGAATACGGACAGGGAAAGAAAGGTGGGCGCCCGTTACTTGGGGCCGCTTTCCTGCGACGGTGTTTCCTGGATATGGCGCGACAGCCAGAGGCTCTGTGCCACGATGAATACCGCCATCAGTCCCATGCCGCCGAAGAGCTTGAAATTGACCCAGGTATCGGTCGAGAACTGGTACGCCACGTACAGGTTCAGCACGCCCATCAGCGCAAAGAACGCGGCCCAGGCAGCGTTGAGCTTGCCCCACATCGGTTCGGGCAGCGTGACCTGTTTTTCCATCATGGCGCGGATCAGGTTCTTGCGCCAGCCGATGACCGATCCGATCAGCGTCACGGCAAACAGCCAGTACAGCACCGTCGGCTTCCATTTGATGAACGTGTCGTTGTGCAGCACGATCGTGGCGCCGCCGAAGACACCGATGATCAGCAGGCTGACCCATTGCATCGGCTCCACCTTGCCGTGCCGGATGCGGACCCAGACGATCTGCAGCACCGTGGCCGCGATGGCCACCGCTGTAGCGGGATAGATGCCGAACAGCTTGAATGCGACGAAAAACAGGATGACCGGGAACAGGTCGAAAAGAAATTTCATGCGGTGATGGTCAAAGTGATGCGCTGGGTGAGGGGCCAGCCGGCGAGGCCGGCCCACTGGCAATCCGCACATCGGATTGGACGGGCGTCCGGTGTGCGGCGGTGGTCACCCACGTTCGTCCGGATCGCGATCGTCGAATTTTAGCGCAGCCGAGTTGATGCAATAGCGCAAACCGGTTGGCGCGGGGCCATCCTCGAAGACATGGCCCAGATGGCTGCCGCATTCCTTGCATCGGACTTCCACGCGCGTCATGCCGTGCGTGTGGTCGGCGTGCTCGGCAATGACCTCGCCGTTGATCGGCTTGAAATAGCTTGGCCAGCCGCAGCCGGCGTCGAACTTGGTCGCCGACTCGAACAGCGGTGTGCCGCAGCCCACGCAATGGTAGATGCCCTGGTTCCAGTGGTCCCAGTACTTGCCCGTGAAGGGCCGCTCGGTGGCGGATTCACGTGCCACGCGGTATTCGATATCGGAAAGCTGCTCACGCCATTCGGCGTCGGTCTTGGTCGTGGTCATCTTGTTTCCTCTCGTTGTTGTGGCCGGGGGGGGGCTGCCTCGGCGATATGGGGATGAACTGCGCGAAAGAAAGCCGTGAAATTACGAGGAGCAACTGACTTCAAGGCCGGAAGCCCAGTCCGGCGGCAGCGCCGCATACTGGGCTGCCTCGGGCTGTTCGTCGAAGGGCTTCGACAGCACGGCCAGCAGGCGGTTCACTTCCGAGAAGTCCTTGTCCCGTGCGGCGCGGATCGCGGTTTCGGCCAGGTGATTGCGCAATACGTACTTGGGATTGACCTGCCGCATGGCAACGGCGCGTGCGGCGTCGTCCGACTGTTCCTGCTGAAGCCGCGCCCGATATTCGCTCGCCCAGGCGTCCCAGGCGGCGCGGTCGATGAACAGGTCGCGCACGGGCGCGTCTTGCCCGGCACCATTCGCGCTGACTTCGGCGAGATTGCGCCAGAACAGCGTGTAGTCGATACGGTGCGTGTGCAGCAACTGGAACAGGCTGGTCATCAACGCTTCATCGTCGTCCTGAGCGGCGCGCAGGCCGAGCTTGGCGCGATAGTGGCGGAAGAAGGCGGAGGCATACCGGTCGCGGAAGGGGTCCAGTGCCTCGTGAGCCAGATCGATCGCAGCCTGCTTGGCCGCTTCGGGATTCGCTGCATCGGTCTCGCGCCACAGTGGCAGCAGTGCCTGAGCCAGACAATGCAGATTCCAGAACGCGATCTGCGGCTGCTGGCTGTAGGCGTAGCGGCCCTGCTGATCCGAATGGTTGCAGATGTGGTTGGCGTCGAATGCATCGAGAAAGCCGAACGGGCCGTAGTCGATGGTCAGGCCGAGGATCGACATGTTGTCGGTGTTCATTACGCCGTGGCAGAACCCTACTGCCTGCCAGTGCGCCACCATGTCGGCAGTCAGCAGCGATACTTCGCGCAGTAGTGCCTGATAGGGGCTGGCGTCATCGCGGCAAGCCGGATAAAAGCGGTCGATCACGAAATCGGCCAGTTGCTTCAGGCTGGCATGATCCTCGCGCGCGGCGAAATGCTCGAAATGTCCGAAGCGGATAAAGCTCGGCGCAAGGCGCGTCACCACGGCGGACGTTTCCAGCGTCTCGCGGCGGACCGGCGCATCCGAGCCGATGATCGACATCGCTCGCGTCGTGGGCACGCCGAGTGCGTACATGGCTTCCGAGCACAGGTATTCGCGAATCGAAGAACGCAGCACCGCGCGGCCATCGGCCATGCGCGAGTACGGCGTCAGTCCGGCGCCCTTGAGCTGGATTTCCCACGGGCCATCGGGTCGCTGTGCCTCGGCAATGCGGATCGCGCGGCCATCGCCAAGCTGGCCCGCCCATACGCCGAACTGGTGGCCGGAATACACGGTGGCCAGCGGATCAGACCAGTCGGGCACGCCATTGCCGATGAACGTATCGAGGAATGCAGGATCCTGCGCGGCGCGGGCCAGTCCCGCTTCATCCCAGCCGAGCAATGCGGCTGCCGCAGGCGCCACGCTGACCAGATAGGGGGAAGGCAGTGGCGTGGGGGCGAGGCGCGTAAAAAAGCGTTCGCCCAGCGCGGCAATGCCGGGCGCCGTAGTGAACGGAACAGCGCAGGCGGTGCGGGGGAGGGCTTCGGTGGAGTCAGTGGGCATGGGGGCGGCGGCGCTAGGGGAAAACGACATATTGAGGCGCGTCAGGGGTCGCAGTATTGTACTTGCACCGGTTTTCCCCTGTTGACCAAGGGTTTCCGCCGCAACGCAGACCATCGAAAAGCGCTGCAAATGGCGGACATCAATCCCATGCATGGCAGGGTCCGCAAGCGGTTGGAGAGAGCCTCTTGCGCGTCAGTTCATCGATTTTTTCAACCGCTATTCGCTTTTGTCGACGCATTCGCCGCGCGAGGGAACGATCGGTCAAAAATAAGAACGATTGTTCGTTTTTCGTGCCCGAACATAGAACAAGGAGACCGTTTCATGGCATTGATGGGTCAAATGATGAGCGCGCCGCTGCTCATTTCCTCCATCATCAAGCACGCCGCCCGTTACTACGGGAGCACGGAAATCGTCTCTCGCCGTACCGAGGGCGACCTGCACCGCTATACGTATGCCGATTGTGAACTGCGTGCCCGCAAGCTGGCCCAGGCACTCGGGGCGCTGGGCGTGGGGCAGGGCGAGCGTGTGGGGACGCTGGCGTGGAACGGCTACCGGCACCTTGAGATCTATTACGCCGTGTCCGGCTCGGGCGCGGTTTGCCATACGATCAATCCGCGACTGTTCCCCGAGCAAATCGCTTACATCGTCAATCACGCCGAAGACCGCTATGTGTTCTTCGACGCCACCTTCCTGCCGCTGGTGGAAGGCGTGGCGCCGCACTGCCCGAACGTGAAGGGCTGGGTGCTGATGAGCGACCGGGCCCATATGCCCGCCGAATCCAAGGTCGATCTGATCTGCTACGAAGACTTGATCGACCGTCACGATGGCAACTACGAGTGGCCGGAGTTCGACGAGAACCTCGCGTCGAGCCTCTGCTACACGTCGGGCACCACGGGCAATCCGAAGGGCGCGCTGTACTCGCATCGCTCCACGGTGCTGCATTCCTATGCGTCGGCGTTGCCCGATGCGCTGGGTTGCTCGGCCAAGGACGTGATCCTGCCCGTCGTGCCGATGTTCCACGTCAATGCGTGGGGCCTGCCTTACTCGGTGCCGCTGGTCGGCGCCAAGCTCGTATTCCCGGGCGCCAAGCTCGATGGTGCCTCGCTCTATGAATTGTTCGAACAGGAGGGCGTGACGTTCTCCGCCGGTGTGCCGACGGTATGGCTGGGCCTGCTGCAGCATGTGAAGACGAACAATCTGACATTCTCCACGTTCCGCCGCACCGTGATCGGTGGTTCGGCGGCGCCGCCCGCGATGATCCGCGCGCTGGAAGCGCTCGACGTGGAAGTGATCCATGCCTGGGGCATGACGGAAATGTCGCCGCTGGGCACCTCGTGCAAGCTGCTGGCAAGGCACAAGGATCTGTCCGAGGACGAACGCCACAAGATCCTGGAGACGCAAGGTCGCGTCATATATGGCGTCGACATGAAGATCGTCGATGGCGAAGGCAACGAATTGCCGTGGGACGGCAAGGCGTTCGGCGATCTGCTGGTGCGCGGGCCGTGGGTCATCAGCAAGTACTACCGGGCCGAAGGCAGCCCGCTCGTGGACGGCTGGTTCCCCACTGGCGACGTGGCTACGATCAATCCAGAGGGCTACATGCAGATCACGGATCGCAGCAAGGACGTGATCAAGTCTGGTGGCGAATGGATTTCGTCGATCGATGTCGAGAACGTGGCCGCTGCGCATCCGGCCGTTCACATGGCCGCCTGCATTTCTGCCTTCCACCCGAAATGGGACGAGCGCCCGTTGCTGGTGGTGGTCAAGCGCCCGGACACCAACGTCACGCGCGAGGAACTGCTGGCCTTCTTCGAGGGCAAGGTCGCCAAGTGGTGGATTCCCGATGATGTCGCCTTCGTGACCGAAATTCCGCTGACGGCCACCGGCAAGATGCAGAAACTCAAGCTGCGGGAGCAGTTCAAGGACTACCGGCTGCCCGGCGCCTGATGGGTGCCCCGGAGTGATCCGGGGCATTTCCGCACAGGACCAGGCAGCGCCAGTTTGCGGGATTCACGCCAAAGAGCGCGGGATCTCGCGAAGACGGCCGTCCGCGCACTGGAGGGCGCCGGCCGCTGCGATTCGCCAACGACAATAATCGAAGGAGACAGGTATGACCAAGTTGCGTCCGCTGGTAACCGGAGTGGCTGCAGTCGTTCTGATGGGTTCGGCGCTGGTGTCTGGCGTGGCGGCTGCCGATACGGTGAAGATCGCCTTCATCGATCCGCTGTCGGGCCTGATGGCCCCGGTTGGGCAGAACCAGCTCAAGAGCTGGCAGTACGTGGCGGAACTGGCTAACCAGAAGAACTGGGGTGGAGCACACAAGTTCGAGGTGGTCGGCTTCGACAACAAGCTGAGCCCGCAGGAAAGCCTCACTATCCTCAAGCAGGCGGTCGACCAGAATATCCGCTACATCGTGCAGGGCAACGGCTCGTCGGTGGGCCTGGCGCTCGAAGATGCAGTGGCCAAGCACAACGAGCGCAATCCGGGCAAGGAAATCGTCTACCTGAACTACGCGGCGGTGGACCCGGACATGACCAACAGCAAGTGCAACTACTGGCATTTCCGGCTCGACGCCAACTCGGACATGAAGATGGAGGCGCTGACCACGTTCCTGGCCAAGGATCCGAAGGTCAAGAAGGTTTACCTGATCAACCAGAACTACTCGTTCGGCCATCAGGTGGCGCGCGCCGCCAAGGACTATCTCAAGCGCAAGCGTCCTGACATCCAGATCGTGGGGGAGGACCTGCACCCGCTGGCCCAGGTCAAGGACTTTGCGCCGTACGCGGCCAAGATCAAGGCGGCCGGGGCCGATACGGTCATCACCGGCAACTGGGGCAGCGACCTGGCATTGCTGATCAAGGCCGGCAAGGACGCGGGTCTGCCCGTGGACTACTACACGTATTACGCCGGCACCACGGGCGTGCCGACAGCCATGGGCGCGGCCGGTGCGGAGCACGTCAAGTACGTGGGCTACTACAACCCCAACAACGCCGGCTTCAAGGGTGCCGACGTGATCGAAGGCTACAAGAAGAAGTACAACGACGATTTCTACGTGATGGCGTCGTACACGGGCATCGCCATGCTGGCAAAGGCTTTCAAGGACACCGGCTCGACCGATCCGGTCAAGGTGGCCAAGGCGCTTGAGAACATCAAGGTGGAAAGCCTGAACGGCACCGTGGAAATGCGCGCGTCCGACCACCAGGCCCAGCAGCCGCTGGTGGTGGCCACCTGGACCAAGGTTAACGGCAAGGACGTCAAGTACGACCAGGAGAACACCGGGTACGGCTGGAAGACCGATGCCGCGCTCGACCAGTTCGTGGCCGCGCAGCCCACCTCCTGCCAGATGAAGCGGCCAGGATCGTCGCAATAGCCTGCACGCTGAAGTCGGGCTGGGAGTGAGCCGAGCGTTGCCGGTTCAAATCTCCACGCCTTGTGCGCGCGAAGGGTTCCCGCCAGCGCGGGAACCCCTGACAATGTCGCCTTTGTCGAATCAGGCTCCGGACCGGGGACTTTGCCGTGGAATTCTTCGTCATCTCGCTGCTGAACGGCCTCAGCTACGGGCTGCTGCTGTTCATGCTGTCGTCGGGGCTCACCCTGATTTTCAGCATGATGGGCGTGCTGAACTTTGCGCATGCCAGCTTCTACATGCTGGGCGCCTACTTTGCCTACACCATCGCTTCCAAGATCGGTTTCTGGCCGGCGCTGATCTTCGCGCCGTTGCTGGTGGCCGCTGCGGGCGCACTCGTGGAAAGGTTCGGACTTCGCACCGTCCATAAATACGGGCACGTGGCCGAACTGCTGTTCACGTTCGGATTGGCTTATCTGATCGAGGAAGGTGTGAAACTCGTCTGGGGACTGGCCGCCGTGCCGTACCGGATACCCGCCGAGCTTGACGGGCCGCTGTTCACGGTCTTCACGTCCTCTTTCCCAAAATATCGCGCGTTCATGATGCTCGTTTCGCTGGGCATGCTGGTGGCGATCTACCTTGTGCTGACGCGTACACGCATCGGCCTGGTCATCCAGGCGGCACTGACGCATCCGGAAACGGTCGAGGCATTGGGCCACAACGTGCCGCGCGTGTTCATGATGGTTTTCGGCGGTGGTGCGGCGCTGGCCGGGCTGGCCGGTGTCATCGGCGGGAATGCATTCGTCACCGAGCCGTCGATGGCGGCAGCGGTCGGTTCCATCGTGTTCGTGGTAGCCGTGGTAGGGGGCATGGGATCACTGGTCGGGGCGTTCATCGCATCGATCCTGATCGGCGTGCTGCAGACCTTTGCGGTAACGATCGATGCCTCGCTGGCCGGATTGTTCGGTGCCTTCGGTGTCGCCGTTACCGATGCCACGCCATTCAGTTCGGTCTGGAAGCTCACCGTGGCCCAGGTTGCTCCGGTACTGCCTTACCTGCTGCTCGTGGTGATGCTGATCTTCCGCCCGCGCGGCCTGATGGGTACCCGGGAGAGCTGAGCCATGGAGTCCACAACGATGCAACAAAGCTCCGCGCCCGTGATCACGGGCCGCACGATGCGCTACCGGCCGCTGAACCTGGCGCGCTGGGTGATCTGGTCGATCACGGCGCTGCTGATGATCGTGATGCCGCTGATCTTCACCGGCGGCTTCGCGGTGACCCTGATGTCGCAGATGGGCATCATGATCATTTTCGCGCTGTCCTACAACATGCTGCTGGGCCAGACCGGCATGCTCTCGTTCGGGCATGCCGTGTATTCGGGCCTTGGCGCGTTTATCGCGGTGCATGTGCTGAACATGGTGGGCGCAGGCAAGGTCTGGTTGCCGGTGTCGATGCTGCCGCTGGTGGGCGGGTTGGCTGGCGCGTTCTTCGGCGTGCTGTTCGGTTATGTGACGACGAAAAAATCCGGCACGACCTTCGCGATGATCACGATGGGTATCGGCGAAATGGTCTTCGCGAGTTCGCTGATGTTCCCGGATTTCTTCGGCGGCGAGGGTGGCATTTCCACCAATCGCGTGGTGGGTGAATCATTCCTCGGCCTGACATTCGGTCCGGGCCGGCAGGTGTACTACCTGATCGCGATCTGGTGCTTCGTGTCGATGGTGGCCATGTACGCGTGGACGCAGACACCGTTGGGCCGAATCGCCAATGCCGTGCGCGACAACCCCGAGCGCGTGGAATTCATCGGCTACAACACGCAGCGCGTGCGCTATCTGGTGCTGATCCTGTCGGCGTTCTTCGCGGGCATTGCTGGTGCGTTGTCGGCCATCAACTTCGAGATTGTTTCGGCCGAGAACGTCAGCGCGGTGCGCTCCGGTGGCGTGCTGCTGGCCGCGTTCATCGGCGGTGCCGGCGTGTTCTTCGGTCCTGTGATCGGCGCCATCGTCTTCACGCTGTTTGCGGTGGCATTGTCCGATCTGACCAAGGCGTGGCTGCTCTATCTCGGGCTGTTCTTCGTGATGATGGTGATGTTCGTGCCGGGTGGCATTGCCAGCCTGCTGCTGATGCAATTGCCGCTCGTGGCGAAGAAGCAGTTCGGCCGGATGCTGCCGTCTTATGCGCAGGGCGCTGTGGCGGGGGTGATTCTGCTTGCCGCTGCGATCCTGAGCGTCGAACTGATCTACAAGGTGCAGGTAGATAGTGCCAACGGCACGGTCATGAGCCTGTTCGGCATTGCCTTCGATGCGGGCACGCTGACGCCGTGGATTGTGGCGGCAGTGCTGTGGGCGGTAGGGTGCCTGGCATGGCGATGGGCCGGATCGAAGGTCCGCGCGCAACTTGACGCCATCCAGGCCGAAACGGGAGGACTGGCATGACAGTGGCCGCACTGGAGCTTTCCGACGTCCGCAAGAAGTTCGGCCAGACCGAAATCATTCGTGGCGTCACGCTGACGATCGGCAAGGGCGAGCGCCACGCGCTGATCGGCCCGAACGGCGCTGGCAAGTCCACCACGTTCAATCTGATCTCGGGGCGGTTTGCGCCGACGTCGGGCGTGGTGAAGCTGAACGGGCAGAGCATTGCGGGACTGCGACCATTCGAGATCAATCGAATGGGTTTGTCGCGCAGCTTCCAGATCACCAACATCTTTCATCGGCTGTCGGTGTTCGAGAACCTGCGCTGCGCGGTGCTCTGGTCGCTCGGCTACAAGTATTCGTTCTGGCACAGGCTCTCGGCGCTGCGCGACGCCAAGGAGCGCGCCGACGAGGTGCTGGAGTTGATCGGCATGCAGCATCGGCGCAATTCGCAGGCCGGCCTGCTGACCTACGCCGAACAGCGCGCACTGGAAATCGGCATCACGATTGCGGGCGGCGCCGACGTGATCCTGCTCGATGAACCCACGGCGGGCATGAGCCGCTCGGAATCGGACCACGCAGTGGAACTGATCCGCAAGGTCACGGCAGGCAAGACGCTGGTGATGGTGGAGCACGACATGAGCGTGGTGTTCGGCCTTGCCGATCGCATCTCGGTGCTGGTCTACGGCGAGGTCATCGCCACCGACACCCCCGAAGCCATCCGCAACAATCGGAGCGTCAAGGAAGCCTACCTCGGCACCACGCTCGACGAACACGCCGAAGAAGGAGCGCTCGGATGAGCCAGCCCATGCTCGAAGTTTCCGGTCTGCACGCCTATTACGGCAAGAGCCACATCCTGCATGGCGTGGATGCCCATATCGACGATGGCGAGATCGTGGCGCTGCTCGGCCGCAATGGCGTGGGACGCTCGACCATGGCCAAGGCCATCCTCGGCATGGTTCGCGCGGAAGGTTCGGTAAAGTTCCGTGGCCAGGAAATGCTCGGACGGCGCACGTTCGAAATCGCTCATGCAGGCATCGGCTACGTACCCGAAAACCGCGACATTTTCCCGACGCTGACCGTCCGCCAGAACCTGCTACTCGGCGAAAAACGCAACCCACGCCAGCAGAAGCCGCGCTGGACCGTGGAGGACATGTATCGGATGTTCCCCCGCCTGAAAGAGCGCGAGAACACATCGGCCGGCGTGCTATCGGGCGGCGAGCAGCAGATGCTGACGCTCTGCCGCACCCTGATGGGCGACCCCGACCTGATCTTGATCGACGAACCCACCGAGGGCCTCGCCCCGATGATTGTCACCCTCGTCGGAGATTTCCTGAAAACGCTGAAGGAACGCGGCGTGTCGGTGTTGCTGATCGAACAGAAACTCGCTATCGCGCTGGATATTTCTCAGCGCGTTTATGTGATGGGACACGGGCATATTGTGTTCGAGGGCACGCCGCGGGATTTGAAGGCGAATGCGCAGGTGAGGAAGGAATGGTTGGAGGTTTAGGGGTTTGGGAGGCGAGGATCCTCTCTTGCCTACCCCCAGGCTTCCATGAGACCGGCAAAGGTCATGAAGAAAAAAGGTGCGGCGAGTGACCAGCGAACTCGCGGTCGGGTGCCGGGCCAAAACAGGCCCACCGACGCGGGGATTGCAACTGCCAGGTACGCCACGACGTACCAGAAATACTCGCGATAGGTGCCATCAATCAGGTGGAGGGCCATGGCCACTACCATTAAGAGTGCGAAAACGCCCACGATTGCGCGCGCCGCAACTTCAGTAGCGGACGCAAAGGTCCATGTTTTGCCATATTCAAGGAAATAGTCGACGAAGTCAGGCATTCCGGACGTGAGGTCAAGCAGCCTGCGGAACCCATCAAGAATATGGGTCTGTTCCTAGCCACTCATGGACCTTGAACAGTCCCGACCAGCAGATGGAGCAGTGGGAAAATACTATTCCCAGCGTTGTTAGCGCGAAGAACGGCCCACATAGATACCATCGCGTGGCATTCAACCGAGACGGCCATGCCATGGATCCAAGAGCTAGTAGCGAGCTGGCAAGATAGGCCACGATCGCGCCAGTGAGGTGTGGGTACAGGCCCGATATCAGGTGCTGGGCCATGCCTGGCGCGACAAGGGCGGCCAAGATGAGGGTGATGACGCGGGGCAGAAGTTTGATAGCTAACGCGAAGCGGGCGGCTTTCGTCATGCGGAGAATGGGTTCAACCCCAGCAATCCGTTGACCTTGTCCAGCCACGTCCAGCACTCGAGGCAGTTGGCAAGGTATATCCCCAAAATCGTCAGCGCGAAATACGGTCCGCATAGATACCATCGTGTAGCGTTCAGACGAGACGGCCACGCCATGGATCCGAAAGTCAGCAGCGCGCTGCCCAGATTGGCCACCATAGCACCCGCGAATTCTGGGTAAAGGTCCGACATTAGATGCTCGATCATGCCAAGTGCGTCCAAGCCCGATACGATGCAGATGACGATCCGGGCGGCGACTTCAATAGCAAACGCGAAGTTGGAGGTCTTTGCCATACTTGAGAAAGGTATCAACGAAGTCGGGCATGCTTGACGTCAGGTCGATGCATCCTGCCGATCCGGCGTAACGTCCGCCGTGGATGGAGAAGTTGCTACGACCGAACGTCGAGGTTCCGGCAAATGGTTCTAGCCAGATGCGACGGTTGCCCCAGGCAATTTCACATCCGGGCCACGCACCAGAGATTTTTTTCAGATGGGGAACCTTGCCGAAGTAGCACGCCACCACGTTCCACGCCGGGTAATCTTCTCTGCGCTGCAACTCAGACTGTCTAGCCGTGTAGTACCCCTGCGGAATCGGCCCTTTACTCCAAACATCCTGATACCGCTTGTCCTGAAATCCCCGCGCTCCAGACACCGCAAACCAAGTTCGAGACGCCATGCCGTTCTCGATCCATCGGAGAATCCTGCCGTTGAATTCGAGCTTGGCACGTCGGGCCTCCATGCGCCGAGCCGTCTCATCGAGGCCCAACATCTCGACCATGAGCCGGACATCGGTCGTCCGCGCGACCGGGCCGAACTTCGCGAGATGCGCCTCCATTACCGTTTTCTTTAGACGAGGATCCCTTTCTATTGCCCAGACTAGGGAGTGCGTAACGACTGACATGGTGAGGGCCTTTGCAGACGACAAGAACCCTCGACGATAGACAAGGCCAGTCAGCGTTGTCTTTGCGGACCATCAACCCCAGACTTCTTCAACGATTGGAGGCCGCCCTCCAATGAAAAATGTTCGCAAAGTCGCCAGGCAAACAAAGTGGCGCAAAAGTAACAAAGTCCAGCACCGAAACCAATTCTCTACGGGTTCCCCCTGAGGGATTTGCGGGGTGGGGCGGCTCACCATGAACGCCGGAAAATCCCGGCATGAAGCCTGCGCATGACGGGACTTTCATGGTCGAAAAATGAAATTGAACGACCGTGCTATTTTGTGTATGCTTGACCCGCTTTCAAGCCGGAGGGGCTTGTGGAGCAAGGGATTGCGGACACAAAAACATAGCCGCCGCGATCCTGGCAAGACCGCAGTACGGCAACACCTTTATTCGAGAATTCGAATCCCGAGACAACTGGAGTCCCCAGAGGCAAGGCCCAAGGACTCGCACACACCAAAGGAACTTGTATGACAGCGCAGTATCAGGTTCAGGACGGCGTCGCCGTCATCACGCTCGACAATCCCCCCGTCAATGGCCTGGGTCACAGCACCCGCCTCGGCATCGTCGAAGGCATGACCCGTGCGCTGGACGATGCAGCCGTCAAGGCCATCGTCATCACCGGCGCCGGCAAGGCATTCTCGGGCGGCGCCGATATCCGCGAATTCAATACGCCCAAGGCCACCCAGGAGCCGACGCTCCACTCGGTGATCCGTGTGCTGGAAGCCTCGACCAAGCCGGTCGTCGCTGCGATCCACTCCGTGGCCATGGGCGGTGGTCTGGAACTGGCACTGGGCTGTAACTACCGTGTGGCCGCCAAGGGCGCGCAGATTGCGCTGCCCGAAGTCAAGCTGGGCCTGCTGCCGGGCGCCGGTGGCACGCAGCGCCTGCCGCGCCTGATCGGGCTCGAGCACGCGCTGAACATGATCGTGTCCGGCACGGCCATTCCTTCCGAAAAGTTCGCAGGTTCGAAGCTGTTCGACGAAGTCGTTGACGGCGACGTGCTGCCTGCCGCCGTCAAGTTCGCACAGAACGTGGGCGCTGCAAGCGGCCCGCATCCGAAGGTGCGTGACCTGAAGGTGCGCCATGAAAACGCCGAAGGCTTCATCGCTTTCGCTCGCAACACCGTGGCAGCCGTGGCAAAGAACTTCCCGGCGCCGTCGAAGTGCGTGGACGCCGTGGCCGCATCGCTGAAGCCGTTCGAGCAAGGTCTGAAGGAAGAGCGCGAAGGCTTCATGTACCTGGTCGGTACGCCGGAATCGCGCGCGCTGCGCCATGCGTTCTTCGGCGAGCGCGCCGCAAGCAAGATCCCCGATGTGCCGGAAGGCACGCCGGTCCGCAAGATCGAGAAGGTTGCCGTGATCGGCGCCGGCACGATGGGCGGTGGTATCACGATGAACTTCCTGAACGCCGGCATCCCCGTGATCATGCTGGAAACCAAGCAGGAAGCGCTCGACCGTGGCGTCGGCATCATCCGCAAGAACTACGACAACAGCGCCAAGAAAGGCAAGCTGACGGCCGAGAAGGTCGAGCAGCGCATGGGCCTGCTGAGCACCACGCTGTCCTATGACGACATCAAGGATGCCGACCTCGTGATCGAGGCCGTGTTCGAAGAAATGGGCGTCAAGGAAATCGTCTTCAAGAAGCTGGACGAAGTGATGAAGGACGGCGCGATCCTGGCCTCCAACACCTCCACGCTCGACGTGAACAAGATTGCCTCGTTCACGCGTCGTCCGCAGGACGTGGTCGGCATGCACTTCTTCAGCCCGGCCAACGTGATGAAGCTGCTGGAAGTGGTGCGCGGCGAGAAGACCGGCAAGGACGTGCTGGCCACCGTCATGCAGATCGGCAAGAAGATCAAGAAGACGGCCGTGGTCTCGGGCGTCTGCGACGGCTTTATCGGCAACCGCATGATCGAGCAGTACAGCCGCCAGGCCGGCTATCTGCTGGACGAAGGCGCGCTGCCGGAGCAAGTGGACAAGGCTGTCGAGAAGTTCGGCTTTGCCATGGGCCCGTTCCGCATGGGCGACCTCGCCGGTAACGACATTGGCTGGGCCATTCGCAAGCGCCGCGCCGTGGACAAGCCGGACATCCAGTACTCGAAGACCGCCGACCTGCTGTGCGAAATGGGCCGCTTCGGTCAGAAGACCGGCGCAGGCTGGTACGACTACAAGGCGGGCGACCGCAAGCCGTACCCGAACCAGCAGGTCAACGACATGATCGTCGAGCATTCGAAGTCGCTCGGTATCACGCGCCGCAAGATCTCGGACGAGGAAATCGTCGAGCGCCTGGTGTTCGCGCTGGTGAACGAAGGCGCCAAGATCCTGGAGGAGGGCATTGCCTCGAAGGCGTCGGACATCGACATGGTCTACCTGACCGGCTACGGCTTCCCGCTGTTCCGCGGTGGCCCGATGCTCTACGCAGACCAGGTTGGCCTGTTCAACGTCGCCCAGTCGATGAAGCGCTACGCCAAGGGTTACCACGGCGAAGCCTGGACCGTTGCGCCGCTGCTGCAGAAGCTGGCCGACGAAGGCAAGGGCTTCAACGGCTGACAAGCTGAAAAGCTGACTGGCCGATACGCGAAGGGAGGGCAACGATGCCATCCCTTCGCAGACACCGAACATCCCTCCGCTAGACGCAGAGACACAAAGAATCCGAGGAGCAACACATGAACGAGGCAGTCATCGTATCCACCGCGCGCACCGCGCTGGCCAAGAGCTGGAAGGGCGCTTTCAACATGACGCACGGCGCCACGCTGGGCGGCCATGCGGTGCAGCACGCCATTTCCCGCGCCAAGATCGACGGCGGCGAAGTGGAAGACGTGCTGATGGGCTGTGCCAATCCCGAAGGCGCCACCGGCGCCAACATCGCGCGCCAGATCGCCCTGCGCGCCGGTTGCCCGGTCACCGTGCCTGGCGCCACCGTCAACCGCTTCTGCTCGTCGGGCCTGCAAACCATCGCCATGGCCGCGCAGCGCGTGATCGCCGATGAAGGCGACATCTTCGTGGCAGGCGGTGTGGAATCCATTTCGTGCGTGCAGCAGGAAATGAACCGCCACATGATTCAGGAAAGCTGGCTCAACAAGAACAAGCCGGAAATCTACTGGAGCATGCTGCAGACCGCCGAGAACGTGGCCAAGCGCTACAACATCTCGAAGGATCGCCAGGACGAGTACGGCGTGCAGAGCCAGCTGCGTGCCGCTGCCGCGCTGGAAGCCGGCAAGTTCAAGGACGAGATCGTGCCGATGACGGTGCTGGCTGGCGTGGCTGACAAGGCCACCGGTCAACTGCTGACGAAGGAAGTCACGATCGACGCCGATGAAGGCATTCGCGCCGACACCACCCTGGAAGGCGTCTCGAAGATCCGCACGGCCATGCCGGGTGGCGTGATCACGGCCGGCAACGCATCGCAATTCTCGGACGGCGCTTCGGCAGCCGTGGTGATGAATGCACGCGTGGCCGCTGCCAAGGGTCTGCAACCGCTGGGCGTGTTCCGCGGCTTTGCCGTGGCAGGCTGCGAGCCGGACGAAATGGGTATCGGCCCGGTGTTCGCGGTGCCGAAGCTGCTCAAGAAGGCTGGCCTCAAGGTCGACGATATCGGCCTGTGGGAACTGAACGAAGCCTTTGCCGTGCAGGTGCTGTACTGCGCCGACAAGCTGGGCATCCCGATGGATCGCCTGAACGTCAACGGCGGTGCCATCGCCGTGGGCCACCCGTACGGTGTGTCGGGCGCGCGTCTGGTTGGCCACGCGCTGATCGAAGGCAAGCGTCGCGGCGTCAAGTACGTCGTGGTGACGATGTGCATCGGCGGCGGCCAAGGTGCGGCTGGGTTGTTCGAGGTGCTGTAAGGCATTTCGACTGCTTCTTGTTGTCGTTGTTGTTTCCCCTCTCCCTCCGGGAGAGGGGCAGGGGAGAGGGAACGAGGTTCTGCTTGCCGGTTTGTGGCAATTTGAACCGCTGCCCCTCTCCCCCAACCCCTCTCCCGCTGGGCGGGAGAGGGGAGCTAAGCCAGCTATACACTTCCTTCTCGTTTCAGCCCGGAGCTTCGCATTCCATGTCGCTGATCCTTTCCCGTCGTGATCTCAATTTCGTGCTGTACGAATGGCTCGATGCCGAGTCACTGACGCAGATTCCCCGTTTTGCAGACCATTCGCGCGAGACCTTCGATGCCGCGCTCGATACCTGCGAAAAAATCGCCACCGACCTGTTCGCGCCGCACAACAAGAAAAGCGATGCGCACGAACCGCATTTCGATGGCGAGACCGTTACGATCATTCCTGAGGTCAAGGTCGCGCTGAAGGCGTTCTGCGAGGCTGGCCTCATGGCCGCCGGCCAGGATTACGACTACGGCGGCATGCAGTTGCCGGTCACCCTGGAAAAGGCGGCGTTTGCCTATTTCAAGGCCGCCAACGTTGGCACCAGCTCGTATCCGTTCCTGACGATCGGCAACTCGAACCTGTTGTTGACGCACGGCACCCCGGCGCAGATCGACACCTTTGTGCGTCCCGAACTGGAAGGCCGCTTCTTCGGCACGATGTGCCTGTCGGAGCCGCAGGCGGGTTCGTCGCTGTCCGATGTCGCGACGCGCGCCGACTATGAAGGCGAATCGCCACTGGGCCAGCAATACCGCCTGCGCGGCAACAAGATGTGGATCTCGGCCGGCGAGCACGAACTGTCGGAGAACATCGTCCATCTGGTACTGGCAAAGATCCCCGGCCCCGATGGCAAGCTGATTCCGGGCGTAAAGGGCATCTCGCTCTTTATCGTGCCGAAGTATCTGGTCAATGCCGATGGTTCGCTGGGCGAGCACAACGACGTGGTGCTGGCTGGCCTGAACCACAAGATGGGTTATCGCGGCACCACCAACTGCCTGCTGAACTTCGGCGAGGGCATGAAGTATCAGCCGGGCGGCAAGGCCGGTGCCATCGGCTATCTGGTGGGCGAGCCGCACAAGGGCCTGGCCTGCATGTTCCACATGATGAACGAGGCGCGCATCGGCGTGGGCCTGGGCGCCGTGGCGCTTGGCTACACCGGCTACCTCCATTCGCTCGACTACGCGCGCAACCGGCCGCAAGGGCGTCCGGTCGGACCGCAAGGCAAGGACCCGGCGTCGCCGCAAGTCCGATTGGTCGAGCACGCCGACGTTCGCCGTATGCTGCTGGCGCAGAAGAGCTATGTCGAAGGCGGCCTCGCGCTGAACCTGTATTGCGCCCGGCTCGTGGACGACGAGCACGCGGCCAAGGCGGCGGGCGATGCAGCAAAGCATCGCGAAATGTCGCTGCTGCTCGACATCCTGACGCCGATTGCCAAGAGCTGGCCGTCGCAGTGGTGCCTTGAAGCCAACAACCTCGCCATCCAGGTACATGGCGGGTATGGCTACACGCGCGAATACAACGTCGAACAGTTCTATCGCGACAACCGCCTGAATCCGATCCACGAAGGCACGCATGGCATCCAGGGCCTCGATCTGCTGGGCCGCAAGGTCGTGATGCAGGACGGAGCAGCGTTCCAGTTGCTGGGCCAAAGGGTGCAGGCCACCTGCGCAAGGGCGGTGGGTACTGGCGATGCCACGCTGGCCGAACAGGCCAAGGCGCTTGGCGCCGCTGCCGGACGGTTGGCCGAGGTCACGCGCGAACTATGGGCGGCGGGCGATCCGAACGTGACGCTGGCCAATGCTTCCGTGTACCTCGAAGCCTTCGGGCACGTGGTCGTGTCGTGGATCTGGCTGGAACAGGCGCTGGTCGCACAGGCCGCGCTGGCGTCGGCGCAGGGCGACGATATCGATTTCTATCGCGGCAAGCTGGCGGCAGCGGCGTACTTCTTCCGCTTCGAACTGCCGAAGGTGTATCCGCAGTTCGACCTGCTCGCCTCGCTGGACCGGACCACGCTGGATATGCAGGACAGCTGGTTCTAAAAAACTAGAACGGGAGACAACCATGAGAACCATCCAGCAACTGTTTGACCTCAAGGGCCGCACCGCGCTGATCACCGGCGGTTCGCGCGGCCTGGGGCTTCAGATTGCCGAGGCGCTCGGCGAGCAGGGCGCGCGCGTGGTGCTGTCGGCGCGCAAGGCTGACGAACTGGAGTCCGCGCAGGCGCACCTGAAGGCGCGCGGCATCGACGCGTCGTTCATCGCTGCCGATGCTGCACGCGATGACGAGATCGCCCGGCTGGCCGATGAAGCACTGGCCCGGCTTGGCCATGTGGACATCCTCGTCAATAACGCGGGTGCTACGTGGGGCGCCCCGGCCGAAGACCATCCGGTCGAAGCCTGGGACAAGGTGATGAACCTCAATATCCGCGGGCTGTTCCTGCTGTCGCAGACAATCGGCAAGCAGTCGATGATCCCGCGCCGCCACGGCCGCATCATCAACGTGGCGTCGATTGCAGGGCTGGCCGGCAACCCGCCGGGCACGATGGAAACCATTGCCTACAACACGTCGAAGGGCGCCGTGATCAACTTCACGCGCACGCTGGCGGCGGAATGGGGCGAGCACAACATCACGGTCAACGCGTTGGCACCGGGCTTCTTCCCGTCGAAGATGACGCGCGGCTCACTGGAACGCATCGGCGTGGACAAGATGTGCGAAGGCGTGCCACTGCGCCGCCTGGGCGATGACGAAGATCTAAAGGGTGCGGCGCTGCTGTTTGCTTCGGATGCAGGCAAGCACATTACGGGGCAGGTGCTGGCGGTGGATGGAGGCGTGAGCGCTGTGTAACCGTTGCCCTTGGTTTGCTCCCCTCTCCCGTAAAACGGGAGAGGGGCAGGGGGAGAGGGTCGGAGGTTCAAGCCACGACTTGTGGTGTTAGAACCGCGGGGGGGGGGG